>NZ_JBFULY010000001.1:0-363213 GCF_054049655.1 Cellulomonas sp. P5_C5
CCCCTGGCAGAACGGCAAGGTGGAGCGCCTGAACCGCACCCTGCAGACCGAGTGGGCCTACCGGCAGGTCTTCACCAGCAACGCCGAACGTACCGCCGCCCTTGCCCCCTGGCTCGAGCACTACAACACTCGACGACGCCACAGCGCCCTCGGAGGCCTCCCACCGATCAGCCGACTGTCACCAACGTGACGGCCGAGTACAACTAGGGCGTCTCGCGCGCCTGCGCCCGGTGGGCCTCGACGGCCCGGTGCACGCTCCCGTGCAGCCGGTCCGGCCCGAGGCGGTCGACCACACCGTCGCGGGCCAGCGTCGCGCGCACGGACGGCTTGACCCGGGCCAGCCGGACCGCCACGTCGTGGTCCTGCGCCAGCGTGAGGATCTCGTGCAGGGTCGCGGCCCCCTGGGCGTCGACGATGGTGATCGCCCCGCAGTCGATCACGATCGCCGACAGCCCGGGGTTCGCCTCGGACACCTCGCGCACCCGGTCCTCCAGAGCGTCCGCCGTGGCGAAGAACAGCCCGCCGTCGATGCGGATCACCGCGATGTCCGGCTCGGGCTCGTCGTCCGCGTGCTCCCCGAGCTCCCGGAACACCTGCGTGCCGCGCTCCCGGACCATCAGGGGCAGGGACGGCCGGGTGGTCACCGAGATCAGCCACAGCAGCGACAGCCCGATGCCGACGAGCACCCCCGCCAGCACGCCGACCAGCACCGTGCTGACCAGCGCGACGATCGCGATCCAGAAGTCGAACCGCTGCACCCGGGCGAGCCGGCGCAGCGCGGCCACGTCCATCATCCCCATGACGACGGCCTCGATGATGATCGCCGCGAGCACCGCCGTCGGCAGCCCGGAGAACAGCGGCGCCAGCAGCACCAGGGTGAGCAGCACCATCGCACCGGACGTCAGGGAGGCGACCGGGGTGCGTGCACCCGTGCGGTCGTTCAGGGAGCTCGCGGACAGGCTCGTGGACACGGGCATGCCCTGGAGCAGTCCCGCGCCCACGTTCGCCGCCCCCTGCGCGAACGACTCCTGGTCGATGTCGACGCGGTAGCGGTGCCGCGCGGCGAACGTGCGCGCGTCCCCCGCGGTCTGCGAGAACCCGATCATCACCAGCGCGACGGACGCGAGGGCGACCGTCGCGACGTTGTCCAGCAGCAGCGCCACGTCGGGCACCTCGACCGACGGCAGCCCGCGCGGCACGTCCCCGACCAGGGCGACCCCCCGCTCCCCCAGGTCGAACAGCCACGTAGCCAGCAGCCCGCCGACGACCAGGACGAGCGCGCCGGGCACGCGCGGCGCCACCCGCCGCAGCCCGAACACCGTCACGAGCGCGACCACGCCGACGACGACCGTCGCGCGGTTCACGTCGCCGAGCGTCCCGAGCCACGACCACAGCTCCTGCGGCGGCGTCGACCCCTCGGCGCTCGTCCCCGTGATCTTGGGCAGCTCCCCGACGACGACGTCGATCGCGGCGCCGAACAGGAAGCCCGTCACGACGGCCCGGGACAGGAACTGCGCGATCCAGCCCATCTTCAGCACCGCGAGGACGAGGAACACGACGCCCGACACGAGCGTGATCCCGGCGACGAACGGTGCCGCCTGCGCCCCCGTGAGCCCGACGGCGAGCACCGCGCTCGCGGCGACGGCGGCCAGCCCGGAGCTGGGGCCCGTCGAGATCTGCCGGCTGGTGCCGAAGATCGCGTAGAGGATCGCGCCGGCCGCCGCGGCGTACAGACCGTTCTGCAGCGGGATCCCCGCGATGCCGGCATACCCGAGGTTCTTCGGGACGATCAGCGCCGCGACCGCGACACCGGCGGCCACGTCGGTCCGCAACCACCGTCGGTCGTAGGTGCGCAGCACGCCGATGATCGGCACCCGGTCCGCCCAGCGACGACGCTTCGCACCCATCTTCGGACCCTAGCGAGGGACGGCAGCGCCGCGAGTAGGTTTCGTCCTGGAACCGTCAGCCGGACCGGCACTGATCGGGAGACACCATGAGCCCACCGCCCTTCGGCTGGGACGACGTCGACCACGACGTGGCGCTGCCCGGCACGTCGCTGCCCTGGCCCGTGCACCGCGTCGGGGTCGGGCCACCGGTCGTCGTCATGCACGAGCTGTTCGGCATGACCGAGATGTACCTGTCCTTCTGCTACCGGCTGGCCGACGACGGGTTCACCGTCTGGATGCCGCAGCTCGTGGGCGCGTTCCCGTCGCGCACACCCGTCCAGCGGGCTGCCGCCGTCGGCGCCATCTGCATCTCGCGGGAGATCGACGTCCTGCGCAGCGGGCGCAGGAGCCCGGTCGTCACCCCGCTCCGGGTGCTCGCCCAGGCCGTGGCGACGGAGCACGGGACAGGTCGGGTCGGCGTCGTCGGCATGTGCCTGACCGGCGGGTTCGCGCTGGCGCTGGCAGCGGACCCGAGCGTGGTCGCAGCGGTCGCCGCCCAGCCGGCGCTGCCGGCGCGACCGTTCTGCGGACGGGCGCTCGGGCTGTCGCCCGGGGACGTCCGGGACATCAGGGCACGGCTCTCCCGGGGCGAGGTCGAGGTCTACTACACGCGGTTCGCGGACGACTTCATCAGCCCTCGCAGCCGACTGAAGTCAGCGGTCGAGACGCTCGACGGCGGAGCGCGCGTGCACACGGCACAGCTGCCCGCCGCGCCGTTCGGGGTGTTCGACCACGCGGTCCTCACCGCGGCACCGGCCAAGTACGCGGACAGGAAGGGGTCGGGCGCCGAGCACGCCCGGGTCCTGCTCGCCGCCGCGGCGACCGAGGTCAGCGACTTCCTCGCCGCGCGGCTCACGCCCGTTTAGGACGGCTTTTCGTCCTTGTGCACCGGTTTGTCCCGGGAGTACACAGGAGCACACCCGAAGAGCCCTGGAGGCCGCGATGCCGCTCGTCTTCGTGCACGGAGTGTCGACGCGGTCAGGCCCCGGGTTCGACCGCGGGGTCGCCGTCCGGGACGCCCTGTTCCGCCAGCACCTGCTCCCCGCCCTCGGGATCCCGCAGGCCAGGATCTCCAACCCGCTGTGGGGCGACGCCGCGGCCAGGCTCCGGTGGGGCGGCCGCTCGGTGCCGACCGGGAAGTTCGAGCTGCTGGGATCGGGCGACGCCGCCCTGGTGGAGCTGTTGTCGGGGGCGCTGCCGGCGTCCTTCGACCCGGCGGGCGACGACCGACGCGCGCTGGTGTCGATCGCGTCGATGCCGTACGACCCGACGCTCGAGGTCAACCCGCTGGCCGACGCCGTCGACGTGCTCTTCGGCGCCGCGGTGATCGCGCTCGACGACACGGAGCCCGACGCGGCCGTCGAGCTCGCGTCCTTCGGCACGGCCGCGATCGCGTACGCCCGGACGAACCCGCGGCCCGCCTGGGTGGACGAGGTCGCCGACGACGACGCCTTCGTGTCACGCCTCCGCAGGGAGGTGGTCGGTCCCGCCGGCTCCCCCGCGTTCCAGGGCATGGGGGTCGGCGCCTGGTGGAACGCCGTCGTCGAGGGGGCGACACGCATCCGGGAGGCCGTCGCGAACGTCGTCGGCAAGAAGATCGCCGACCGTGTGCGGCCGGCCGTCACGCCGCTGCTCGCCCACTTCATCGGCGACGTGTTCGTGTACCTGCACGAGCAGGGCGACCCTGCCGGCCCCGTCCGCGCGATCGTCGCCGACGCGATCCGTGCGGCGGTCAAGGCCGCACCGCCGGGCGAGCCCCTGGTCATCGTCGCCCACAGCATGGGGGGCGACATCGTGTACGACCTGCTGCGGGACCAGGAGCTGGCGGAGCTGCCCGTGCACCTCCTCGTCACCGCGGGCACGCAGATCGGCCTCTTCGAGGAGCTCAAGCTCTTCCGGGGCAGCGACGACACGATCCCGGCCGGTCCGCAGGACCTGGTCCCCCGGCTGCCGAACGTCACGCGGTGGATCAACGTCTTCGACTACACCGACCCGATCGGCTTCCAGGCCGGCTCGATCATCGACGGCGTCGAGGACTTCGCGTTCCGCACCGGCTCGCTGGTCAAGGCCCACACCCTCTACTTCCTGCAGCCCGCGTTCCACGAGCGGCTCGCGCTGCGGGCCGCAGGAGCGGCGCCGTCGCGGGTCGCGGCGCCCACGCCGGTGCGGGCCGCAGGGGCCACGCCACCATGACGCTCGGGACGGACCGCAAGGTCGCCGGCGCCGCCGTGCACGTCCTCGCCATCGGCGTGGGCACCTACCGGCACCTGCCCGGGGGCCCGGAGCCCGTCGACCACGGCACCCTCGACCTCGACCAGCTCGACGGTCCTCCGCGGTCCGTCCAGCAGCTCACCGCCTGGCTCGAGACGTCCCTGTCCCACCCCACGGCGCCGCTCGGCACCATCGAGATGCTGGCCTCCGACCTCCCCGGCGTGGAACGCGCGTCGATGGCGAACGTCCGCGACGCGTTCGACCGGTGGTACGCGCGCTGCGACACCGATCCGGGCAACGTCTCGGTCCTGTACTTCTGCGGTCACGGGGTGGAGCGCGAGTCCCAGTTCATCCTGCTCGACGACTTCGGCAGGTCCGCGACGCGGCTCCTGGACAACGCGGTGGACATCACCGCGACCCATGCGGGGATGGCCCGGTGCGCAGCCCGCGAGCAGTACGTGTTCGTCGACGCGTGCCGGTCGATCCCGTTCCAGCTGGTCAAGCAGCTGTCCGGCACCGCGGCCGCGCTCGTCGACCGGGACGTCTCCGCGGACCGGCGTCGCCACTCGGCGCTGGTGTTCGCGGTGGCGGGCGGCCACTCGGCCTTCGGTCAGGTGGGCGGCGTCACGCAGTTCACGGCGGCTCTCCTGCGCGCGCTCGACGGGCTCGGGGCGCGCCAGCTCGGCCGCTCGTGGGTGGTGGACGTCCCGACGACGCTGAGCGCGATCACGCAGCTTCTCGACGGGACCCACGGAGGCCCCGCGCAGGTGCCCACCGTCGTCGTCTCCGGGACCGGCGTGCTCCACCGGCTGCCGCGCGCTCCCGTGGTGCCCGTCTCGCTGCAGTGCACCCCGACCGACGCGGTCGCCCGGGCGACCGCGACGCTGAGCTCGCTCACGGCGCTCATCGGGACGCAGGCTGCCGACGACCGCCCGGCACGGCTGGAGGCGGTGCCGACGGGGTGGTCCGGTGAGGCCCCGGCGGGCACCTACGCGTTGCGGCTCGACTTCGCGGACCACAGCTACCCGACGTACGACGCCCCGGTCTACGCGCACCCGCCGGGCGTCTTCTACGACCCGATCGTCCTGGTCCCGTGAGCGAGCGCGCGCGGAGCCGCCTCACCGTGGTCGTCGAGGCCGGAGGGATCGCGACCGGTCAGCCGGTCGCGTGCGAGGCGATCAGCGACGCCGGCACGCGGTCCTGGGTCGGGCGGGTGGGGCGGCCGTCGGTGGTCGAGCTGCCGCGCGGGACGTACCTGGTGCGTGCGACCCTGCCGTCCGGTCCGTACGTCAGCCAGACGGTCGTGGTCGGCGCCGACGACGAGCAGCGGACCGTGCTCGCGGCGACGCCCTCCCGGAGCACCGAGCCGTTCACCGAACCGGTCCTGCAGCCGCTCCCGAGGCCCATCACCCGGGCGCCCGGCGGGTCGTTCACGGAGCAGCTCACCGACAACCCGTTCACCGAACCGTTCACAGAACCGTTCACCGAGCCGTGGCCCACCTCCGGGGCGGGCCCGGCGAACCCGACGCCGGCGAGGTGGGGTCGCCTCTGGCGCGGGTCGCTGACCTCCGATGCCGACCCCACGATCTCGCAGCGTGTGGACGGGAGCGTCGAGGTGGCGCTCGACGTCGAACCGGGCATGTACGCCTACCAGGTGGGGGGAGACCGCACCGCGTGGCGCGTCGTCTGCCTGCCACCCAGCTACGGCGCCATCGTCCGGACGAGCCCGTCGCCCGACCGGGACGGCTTCGACGACGGTCTCCACCTGGAGGCCCGTGGGACGTCCCTGCTGGCCGGCTCGCTCCTCGGGTACCTGCAGTCGGGCCAGCTGGGCGCGGCGTCGGGCCTGGCCGACGAGCTGCTCACCGAGGTCACCGAGGCGCTCGGCACGGGCGGGGTGAGCGCCGAGGCGATGGCGGCGGCCGGGTACTTCCTGCTCCGCGTCCGTCGGTCCGAGCAGCTGCGCGACTGGGTCGACGTCTTCGTCGAGGCGTTCGAGTGGCTGCCGGACGCGCACGTGCTCGCGGCGAGCGTCCTGCTGCAGCAGGACGGGGTGCCCGAGGGCGACCGCGCGCTCGACGAGCTCGTCACGGCGGCGTCCTGCGGGGTACCCCGGTACACCGAGGGGCTGCGGCTGCTGCTCGACGGGCTGGAGCGGTTCCGGTCCGACTCCCGGGGAGGCTTCCAGCACGCCGAGGCGCTCGAGCTGGTCCGCCCGTACGCGGCAGCGTGCGACTGGTCCGCCGTGCACACCACCTACTGGGCCGAGCGTCCGGACGCCCCGACGCTCGAGCAGCTCCACGGGCCTCCGAGCGACGGGGCCGCCTGGCAGGTCCTGGAACGGCTCCACGGGTAGGTTTCGCCCGGTGACCTTCGACCCCCCGCGGCCCGCCACCCCCGCCGACGTCGACGACATCCACGCGCTGCGCCGGTCCCTGGAGGACTGGATGGCCGCGCAGGGAACGGTGCAGTGGCCGCAGGGATCGCTGCCGCGCGAGCGCATCGCGGCCCGGGTGGACGCCGGCGAGTTCCACGTGGTGCGCGACGAGGCGCTCGGCCTCGTCGGGACCGTCCGGCTCCTGTGGTCGGACCCGGACTTCTGGGGTGACGACCATGCCCCGGCGGTCTACGTGCACGGGCTGATGGTCGACCGCCGCGCGGCCGGCCGCGGGGTGGGCACGACGCTGCTGGACTGGGCGGCGGCACGCGGACGCGACGCCGGGGTGGGCCTGCTCCGGCTCGACTGCCGGACCACCAACCCCGTCCTGCGCACCTACTACGAGCGCCACGGGTTCCGGGCGGTCGGTCAGAAGGACTTCGCCGACTTCTCGTGCACGCTCCTGGAGCGGAGTGTGGGTGGGCCTTCGTAGGTTGGGAGGATGACTCAGCAGCAGCGGACGTACCCGCCCGGCGTGACGTCCTGGGTGGACCTCGAGCAGGCCGACGTCGAGGCGGCGCTGGCGTTCTACGGAGCGGTCCTGGGCTGGACGTTCCAGGACGCCGCCCCGCCCGGGGCGCCGTCCCGGTACGTCATCGCGCAGGTGGACGGGCTCGACGTGGCGGGCATCGGCAGCGGCTCACCGGACGGGCCCGGCTGGCAGACGTACGTCGCGGTCGACGACCTCGAGGGCGTCCTCGACGCGGTCGTGGCCGCCGGCGGGACCGTCACCGCCGGACCCACCGCGGCGGGCGAGGGCGGCACCTGGGCCGAGGTCGCCGACCCGTCGGGGGCGGTCCTGCGGCTGTGGAAGGCGAACCGCCGGCTGGGCGCCCAGCTCGTCAACTCCCCCGGCGCCTGGAACTTCAGCGACCTGCACGCCGACGACCCGGCGACCGAGTTCTACGAGTCGGTGCTCGGCTGGGAGATCACCGACGTGTGGTCCGCGACGCTGATCCGCGTCCCCGGGTACGGCGACCACCTGGCCGCGACCACCGACCCGGACATCCGCGAGCTCCAGGCGAGCGTCTCGGTGCCGCCCGGGTTCGAGGACGCGATCGGCTGGGTCGCGCCCGCCGAGGACGGCCGGCTGCCGCACTGGCACGTGACCTTCGCGGTCGCGGACCGGGACGAGACCGTGGCGCTCGCCACCGCGAACGGCGGTGAGGTGCTCGCCACCGAGGAGTCGCAGTGGGCGCGCACGGCGACGATCCGGGACCCGCAGGGCGCGGTCTTCACCGCGAGCCAGTTCACTCCCCCGGAGTGAGGGCGAACCGCTGCGCCAGCTCCGCCTGGACCTGGACGTGCTTCGCCAGGAACGCCCGCTCGTCGAGGCGCTTGCGGCGCAGCCAGCCGGTGACCTCGTCGTTGCACTTGCTCGCGTTGCAGGACCCGCAGGCCGGGGCGATGTTGTCCAGCGTGTAGCGCCCGCCACGGGAGATCGGCAGGACGCAGTCGCGCTGCAGCGGCCGGTCCGTCGCCCCGCAGTACGCGCACCCGCCCCAGGCCGCCGTGAGCGCACCCCACTGCTCGGGGCTGAGGTCGTGCTCGACGGCAGCCATGCGGCGCTTGCGTCGCGTCGCGTACCGCGCCCTGCGCGTTCCCTTGGCCGGCATGGGCGCCACGCTAGTCACCCGTCGGCGGTCCCCGGGGCAAGCGCGAGGGCGGGTCGCTCGCACTCGAGCGCGAGGAGCAGCCCGGCCCAGCCGCCGGTCAGCACGTCGACCGCCTCGGGTGCGTGCGCCTGCGCCTGCAGCTGTGCGGCGACGTCGCGGGCAGCGCGCAGGAACGCCGGCCGCCCGGTCAGCGCGTGCGCGGCGAGGGCGCGGTGGGCGCGGGCCAGCGGGCTGCGCGGGTCCGGTGCGGGCGGCGGGACGTGCCCGCAGCGGCTCGCCCAGACGAGCGCGAGGTCGTAGGCGAACGGGTCGCCCGTGAGGGTCGCGACGCGGCCGGCGAACCAGGCGACGTGGGCCGCACGGGCGTCGTCCGCCGTCGCCCACACGGACCCGGTGACGTCGAGGGCCGCCAGGGCGTCGCCCAGGTCCGGGGCGCTGGTGCGGGGGGCGACGGCCGCCCCGGCGAACGCGTCCCGCAGCGCGCGCACCGAGCGGTACCGGCGCTCGGGGTCGGTGGACAGCGCCCGGCGCAGCACGCGCTCCCCCGTCGGCCAGGGGGTCGCCCCGACCGCGACGAAGGGGCGCGGCCGGTCCTCGGCGATCCGTCGCAGGGCCTCGTCGCGCTCGCACGCCAGGTCCAGCGGGGCCGCGCCGGTGAGCAGCCGGTACACCACGGCCGCCACCGCGTACTGCTCGGCGGCCGCGTCCAGCGCGGGGGTCGGGGTGCCGGTCCGCAGCGCCGCGGCGCCGGCCGGGTCGAGGTACTCGCCACCGCCGGGCCGCGGGGGCGGCTCGGTCGCGGTGCCGGCAAGGCCGAAGTCGATCAGCGTCACGCTGCTGTCCCCGCCGACGAGCACGTTCCCGGGGTGGACGTCACCGTGCAGGACGCCGCGCTCGTGCAGGGCGACGTACGCGTCGAGCACGGCCGCCGCGATCCGGCGGCGCCCGTCGGCGTCGGCCACCAGCGCGGCCAGGTCGGCGGAGTCGCCGTCGACCTCGTCCAGCACGAGCGTCCCCCCGGTGGACGACCGCTCGTGCCACACGAGCCGGGGGGCGACGGAGCCGTCGAGCCGGTGCAGCGCCGCGAGCTCGCGGGAGACCAGGCCGGGCCCGTGGACCTCGTCGTCGACGACCTTCACGACGACGCGGGTGCCGTCCGCCAGCACCCCGCGCCAGATCTCGCTGTCCCGCAGCACCCGGATGCGCCCGGTGACCGTCGCGGGTCCGACCACCTCGCCGACCCGGTGCCGGTCCGCCAGGACGTGCGCCGGCGCCGTGCCGTCCGCGACGAGGACGTCGGTGCGGGTCAGGGCGACGAGGACGCCGAACGACTGGTCGAGCGTGGCCATCGGGTCGGCGCCGACGTCCGCGCTGTACGCCAGGATCGCGTCGACCAGCGTCGACGGCTCCCGGAAGTGCTCGAGCAGGGCCATCGCGTCGCTCGAGATCAGCTGGGGTGGGACGCGGCTGCCGCGTCGCGCGACGAGCACCTCGTCCTGGTCCGGCATCGGCACCGCCTCGACGTCGGCGTGCAGGAGGAACTGCACCTCGGGGGCGGTCATGCCGAGACCCGCAGGTCGGGGCGCCAGGTCACGACGTCGTAGGCGTCCGCCAGCGCGTCCAGTGCCGAGCCGGCGACGACGTCCGGCGGGACGTCCGGGCCCAGCAGCGTGCGGTGCTCGTCGAGCGCTCCGGCCACCGCCCGGCACAGCACCGCGCGCCAGCTCTCCCGGTGCCGGTCCTGCCCCCGGGACACGATGCCGGTCGCGCCGACCTGCCCGGTGAACGGCACCCCCTGCGCGTCGAACCCGTCGAGAGCCTCCGCGAGGGCGGCGGCCACGGCGTCGGCACGCGGCGCCGACGGGAGGTAGAGCACGATCTTGTCGGCGCGGTGCAGTCCGGCCGCGTCGGCGCCGACCTTCCAGGACGGCACGTCGAGGGCCGCCGCGGTCGCGAAGACCACCGGCAGCGCGGCGGGCAGGCAGGGGGGCGTCGGGCTCACGTAGACCTTGTGCACCTGCGTGGACGTCTCGATCCCGGGGGTCGTCCACCCGTTCCAGTGCTCCGTGCGGGAGCGGTCGTACCGCTCGATCGCCGGCGTCGACCGCTCGGCCACGTGGACCAGGTGGTGCGGCCAGCGGGGGTCCTGGCGCGGGTCGGCGGCGGTCCCGCCGGACCGGTACAGCACGGCGGCGAGCTCGTCGGGTCCCACCCGTCCGGCGAGCGCCGCCGCACGGACGACCACCGTGCGGGTCATCTGGGCGAGGCGACCGCCGGACGGCTGCGACATGGTCAGCCCTTCAGCACGGACTGCGCGTACGCGATGTCCTCGGGCGTGCCCTGCAGACCCTCGATCTGCAGCTCGACCGCCTTCAGCGTCACCGCGAGGCTCTCCCGCACGGTGTGCAGGTCGGACTCCGAGAGGCGCCGCGCCGGGTTCACGACCGGCGTGAGCCAGGACGGGATCGTGTAGAAGGTCGTGTCGTCGGCGGGCTGGTAGACACCCCCGCCCCCGCCCCCGCCGGCACGCACCTGGGCGATCTGCGGCGACAGTGCCGCGATCTCGATGATCGGCGACGTCTCGGGGATCGTCGGCGGGTTGGTCAGCTTGTCGTGCCACTGGAACTTCGGCACGCGCTGGACGTACAGGTCTTTCACGTAGAAACCCATGGCTCCCCCTCCAGAGAGGCCCACGCCGGACGGCGTCAGGCCGAGCGGCCCGGGCTGGGCCGTTCGAGAGGAAAGGGGACAGCGACCGCCGGGCCTGATACGGACATATGGGGTGTATCCGGCGTAGCGTGCTTGTCCTCCTCGAGGAGCGCCCATCAGGGGGCGCCCCGATCCCACGGAGCCCACCATGCGAACGACCTCCGTCCTGGCCACCGCCGCCCTCGTCGGCACGGCCGTGCTTGTCGCCACCCCCGCCCACGCCGCGCCGCTGGTCTGCGGCTCGACCGTCACCGTCAGCTCCTCGCTGACCACCGACCTGACCTGTACGGGTCCGGCGCCCGCACTGACCCTCGGCGCCGGCGTCACGCTCAACCTCAAGGGCCACACGGTCAGCGGTCCCGGCACCGGGGTGGCGATCCTCGTGCCGCAGGACGGTGACGTGGTGATCCGCAACGGCACGCTCACCGGCTGGGGCGCCGGCGTCGACACGGGCGGACCGGTGGACGAGCCGCGCTCGGGCACGGTCGCGGTCGACCGGGTCACCGTCACGGACAGCGGGACGGGCGTCGACGCGTCCGGCGAGCTGCCGTTCTCCGGCGGCAAGGCCACGACCGTGACGCGCAGCCACTTCGAGCGCGTCGGCACGGGCGTCAACGCCTCGTGGTTCGCCGACGTGTGGGTCAGCGCGTCCACGTTCACCGACTCGACGATGGGCCTGCGCGTGGACACCTCGGTCGCCGACGTGTCGGGCTCGCGGTTCGCCGGCAACGGGACCGCGATCGCGGCGACGGAGGGCGAGGTCCACGTCCACGGCTCGACGCTCGCCGACAACACCACGGGCATCCAGCTCTACTTCATGGGCGCGGCCACGGCCGATGCGAGCACGTTCCGCGGCAACGGCGTCGCCGTCAATGCCCTCGGCTTCGTGCCGCAGCTGTCGCTGACGGGCAACACGTTCGCGGCGAACACCCAGGCGGTCGAGCTCGGCGACGTCGACGGCACGATTAGCTCGAACGTGTTCCGTCGTAACGGGTCGGGCGTGCACGGGCAGTCCACGGCCACCACCAGCCTGGTCGTGCAGGACAACGTCCTGCGGGGCAACGGGGACGCGATCGTCTTCGACGCCGCCGACGCGAACACGTCGCTGGGCGGCAACACCGCGACGCGCAACAGCGGCTGGGGCATCTACGCGCCGGGTGTCACCGACCTGGGCGGGAACGCGGCGAGCGGCAACGGGAACAGCCCGCAGTGCGTGGGGGTCACCTGCTCCTGAGTGCGCTCAGCTCCGGGTGGGGCCGCACACCACCCCGGTGCACTGGGGCTCGAGGCCGTTGCCCTTCGCGACGTTGCCGCCGAGGTCCGTCGCGCCGGGCGCGAAGATGCCCCACCCGGAGTTGCGCACCGCGCGGTTGTCCCCGAGGGACACCGCCGCACCGTCCTCGGTGACGATGGCGTCGCCGTTGCGGATGAGCGTGTTGCCGACGATCTCCGCCGGCCCGTCCCAGATGCCACCGGCGGGAGCGGTGGCCGTGATGCCGACCCCGTTGCCCCGGAAGGTGTTGCCGCGGACGTTGCCCGGCAGCGAGCCGAGGCTCACCGCGACGTCGTTGCCCACGAACGTGTTGTCCTGGGCCGTGACGAAGGTCCAGCCGGACGGGGAGACGACCTCCTCGGAGCCCGTGATGGTGTTCCGGAGCAGGGTGAGGTTGGCGATGCCCACGAACCCGGACAGCCGACGGTTGTCGACGAGGGTGCTGTCGGTGAACGCCGCCCGGCCGCCGTCGGAGATCGCGGAGATGACCACGTCGTTGCGGACGAGGCGCGAGCTCGTGACGTTCACGTCCGCGAAGCGCTCCATCGCGAACACCGTGGTGTTGTCGACGACCTTCGAGCGGTCGACGACGAACGGCCCGCCCCAGTCGTTGCCACGCGCGACCGTGCCGTTGGCGTCGATCCGCAGGCCGGTCAGCGTCACGTTCCAGGCGAACGCGTCGCGGGCGTTCTCGACCACCGTCCCGAACCCGGTGACCCGCCCGTTGCGCACGACGAACGGGAACACGTCCATGTCGGTGGCCTGCACCGCGAACGCGACGTCGCCGCCGCGCAGCGTGTGACCGCGCAGGTCGAGGGTCGCAGGCGTGACCACCGTGAACGCGACCCCCGGGCACGTGAGGTTGCGGGCGAGGTGACGGTCCCCGGTCAGGACGTCCCCGCACCGCACGGCCGCCCCGGGCGGCGGCGCCGCGTGCGCGGGGACACCGAGCGCCAGCACGGCGGCGGTGAGCAGAGCGGTCAGGACGGAACGCGCGACGAGCCTCATGGCAACCCCCGGTGGGACACCCGGCGCCCAGGACGCCGAGGGCGCGCGCGCCGGTCTGGTTCGTCCATACTTGCCCCGTTTTGCCCGGATAGGCAAGGAGCGCCTGCTCAGGCCGTCGCGGGCAGCACGCAGAACTCGTTCCCGGACGGGTCCGCGTAGAGCCGCCACGGCAGGCCGCGGGCCCAGTCCGGGTGGAGCTCGCGGCCGCCGCGGTCGGCGATCCCCGCCGCGACGCGGTCCGGGTCGTCCCCCGCCTCGAGCCGGATGTCGAGGTGCAGCCGGTTCTTCGCGGGGCCCTTGGGGGCCGGCTCGTGGCACAGGTCGAGCAGGGGTCCGCGTCGCGACGGGTGCCGCAGGGTCCGGGGTGCGACGCCGGGAGCGTCCGTCCATCCGGTCAGCCACGACCAGAGCTCCGCGGCGCGGTCGGGGTCCGCACAGTCCAGCGGCAGCGCGGCGATGGGACCGGTGTCGGTGTACACGTCCCGGTCCTCCATGACGCAGAACGGGTTGCCCTCCGGGTCCGCGAGCACCACCCACGGCACGTCGCCCTGCCCGATGTCGAGCCGCTGCGCGCCGAGCCCGAGCAGCCGGTCGACCTCGTCGGCCTGGCGGACCCCGCCCCGCAGGTCCGGGTGGAGCCGCAGCGGCTCCGTCGGCGGCTCGGGAACGCGCTGGAAGCACAGGTCGAGGACCGGTCCGCCCTCGAGGGCGAGCCGCGTCTCGAAGCCGTCGGGCGTGTCGGTCAGCCGCTCACCGCCGACCACCGCCTCCCAGAACCGGCCCACCCGCTGCGGGTCGACGGCGTCGAGGACGAGGTTCTCCAGAAACATGGGGCCACGGTAGCCGCGGCCGACTCGTCCTAGGATGCCCGGGTGATCCGGTACCAGGAACGTTCCCCCAGCCGTCGCGCGTGGCTGATCCTCCTCGGGATCTGCGTCATCGCGTGGCTCGGCCTCTTCCTCGTCGACACGTCCTCCCCGTGGATGCCGACGACCATCGTGGGCATGCTCGGCATCATCGCCGCCATCACGATGTGGAGCACGGGGCGCTACGGCAACATCACGCTGACGGACACCGAGCTGCGCGTCGGGCGGGCCCGGGTGCCGATCGCGGACATCAACCCGTGGGGTGTCTCGAAGCCCGGCGAGGCCCTCGCGGGCAAGATCATCGGCGGCGCGTACGCGCAGGCGATGGGCACCCACGTCATCGGGCTCACCATGCGCGACGGCGAGACCAAGCTGGTGCAGGCGAAGGACCCGCAGGCGCTGCGCGCCGCCCTCGACGCCGCCCTGGTGCCGTTCCGCGCGGACGCGCCCTGACACGTCCGGCCCGCCGGTGACACCCGCACGGCCCCGGTAAGGTTTCGCCCGGAAACGACCCCTCCCCGAGGAGACCCAGAGCATGGCGCAGCTCGATGTGGTGCGACGACGGATCTCGCTGAGCGACGACGAGTTCGAGACGTTGCGGCTGGTCCACAACGACGAGCCGGTCGCGGACGAGGCCCGGCAGGCGCTCGTGGACGCCGGGATCGTGAGCGACGACGACGGCATCGCGCCGCTGGTGCTCGACCTGGTGCGCACCGTCTCGGAGCCGATGATCGAGTGCGCCGTCGAGACCGCCGGTCCGCAGGGGGCGGCGAACGCGCTGCTCGCGGTGCGCGAGGAGACCGTCTGGTACACCGACCCGTGGCCGCAGGGCGGGCCGACACCGTCCACGGTGTACTGCCAGGACGAGCTGCCGCAGATCCTGTGGGTCCTCGCGCGGCTGGTCGGGCTGCGGCGCCGCGAGGTGCCGCCGGTGGCGACGCCGTTCACGGTCCCGCTGCGGGCGATCGACGCCGTCGTGCAGACGATGGCGCTGTCCGAGGACGCGTGGGAGCCCACCCGGATCGTGGCGACCGCGCAGCTGGAGCGGTTCTTCGGCGCCGACATCGCCGAGCAGGACCGCACGATGCTCATGGCGACCCTGTCGTTCCTGGAGTCGACGTCCCGGGTGACCCTGGTGTGGGGACCGGAGATCGGGACGGACGCCCGCGGCCTGGTGCTGTGGGACTGCGGACCGGGCGGGTACTGGGTGCGCGAGCAGCCCGCCGAGCCCCTGCGCGCCGAGGACATCACCCCCGACACGGCTGCCCACTTCCGGCCGGTCAGCGGTGGGGAGGCGTGGCGGCTGCTCGCCGGGCTGCTGCCGTCGTCGGCGGACCTGCGGGCGGTGCTCGACAGGGTCCCCGCGCCGTGACCGTCAAGATCGACAAGGACGTCCTGGCGGCGACGGTCATCGCCCTGGACGACCTGTCCTACGCGCTGCCGGCCCTGTTCTCCCGCGCCAGCAACCTGGGCGCCGGCACGGACCTCGCCGGCCTGCGCGGCGCGGACCAGTGGGCCGTCGACACCGCCCGGGACCTGCAGGCCCGCATCGGCGTGCTGGAGCAGATGGCCCAGGCGAACCCCACGTTCGCCGGGGTCCGGATGACCGGCGGCCAGGCCCTCGAGGTCGCCGGCCAGTCGATGCGCATCGAGGACGCCGCGCTCGCGCTCGAGGTCTCCGGCACCCCCGCCGACGCCTGGAAGGGGGACCCGGCCAACCTCAGCGAGTGGTTCGAGCAGCTCCAGGCCTCCGCGCTGCAGAAGCTCACCGGCATGAGCGACGCGGAGCAGGCCGAGAAGCTCGTCGACGCGTACAACGACGTCCAGAACCTCGTCGTCGCCAGCACCGGCACCACCGCGGCGGTCTCCCAGATCATCCTCAAGGGAGGCCCCGCACTCGTCCGCTGGATGGCACAGCGCGGCATCGTCGACCCCGGCCTCAACGCCCTGGTCGCGTCCGGCCGGCCGGGCCTGGCGAACTGGCTCAGCGGTGCGCTCAACGCCGCCGACTCCAACTACATCAACGGCAAGACCCAGTTCACCCGGCCCGGCAGCTTCGTCCCCAACCTGACCCAGAAGCTGCTGCTGCGCACCGCGTCGACGGTCGAGGACTTCGACGCGTGGGTGCTGCGGACCTCCCAGGCGGTCAAGCCCTACGAGGTCGCCGGCCAGGTCAAGCCGACCCTGCTGGCCAAGCTGCTCACGTCCCGCCCGGGCACGGCCACCACCACGTGGGTGTCGTCGATCCTGAACACGACGAGCACCGGGCAGCTCGCCACCCGGCTCGCCGGCTGGGGCAACAACGTCTTCGGGCGGCCCTGGACCAACACGGTCACGGGCGTCACCTACGGGCGCGGCGCGGGCAACCTCCTGACCATGGCGAACCAGTCCGGCCTGCGCACCATGGTGTCCAGCGCCGGTGCGCTGCGCGTGCTGGGGGTCGCCGGGAGCGGCCTGGCCACGGTCGACGGCGTCGTCGGCCTCGTCAACAACTGGGACGAGAACGCGGACCTGTGGGAGAACGGGGGCACCGAGGGGAAGGCGCACGTCATCGGCGAGTACGCCGAGACCGCGTTCAACGCCTCGATGACCGCCGCCCTCATCGCCCCCAACCCGGTGACCCTGGGGCTCGTCGCCGTGACCGGCCTGGTGTGGGCAGGTGCGGAGGTCGTCGAGCACTGGGACGACATCACCGCCGCCGTCGACGACGCCGCGGACTGGGTGGGCGACCGGGCCGACGATGCCGCCGACTGGGCCGGCGACCGCCTGGACGACATCAAGGAGTCCGACCTCAACCCGATGAACTGGTTCTAGGGAGGACACGATGACCTCGGACGACCTGTACGCCAAGGCACGGGACCTCGACGCGCTCGCCGACGACGTCGAGACCTGCGTCGACGTCGCATGGGGTGTGCCCCGCTCGCCGGAGTGGGAGTGCGCCAACGCGAACGACGTGCGCGGCGCGCTCGACCAGTGGCGCAGCGCCGCCCGCTCGTCGGCGGGCAACCTGCGCGAGGAGGCGTCCCGCGTGCGGGGCGAGGCGGGCAGGGCGGCGCAGCGCGAGCAGGACGCGCGCGACGCCCAGGCCAACGTCCCCCGGTGACGGGGCTCGACGTCTGGGCGCCGCTCGGCGCGGCGGGGTCGGCCGAGGTCGTCGACGTCCTGACCCACCAGCAGTTCGCGAGCTCGCCCGCGGCGGCGCCCCTCGTGCACCGGTGCGATGTGGAGGTCGCCGGCCACCGGGTCGACGTGCACTGGCGGCTCGGGCGCGTCCTCGCGTGCTCGGTGCCCGATCCCACCGCCGACGGCGGGGCGCGTGAGGTGGCGTCCGGCAAGGCCGAGGGTGTCCGCACCGGCCAGGACGCGTTCGTGTGGGACTACCTCCTGATGCCGCTGACGGTCGCGGGCGAGACGGTCGAGGCCACCCGGGAGCGCAGCGGCCGCGACCGGTGGGCGTTCCACGTCGAGGGACCCGAGGGCCGGTCCTGGCGGTGGCGCCCCGCCGGCACGCTGATCGCCGACCGCATGGAGCTCACCCGCGACGGCGACCGGTCCCCCGTCGTCACCCACACGCTGCGACCGGTCCCCGGGCACCCGCGCTCACCCGCGGGGCCGCCCACCGTGACCTGGCAGGAGTCGGCCGGCCTCGCCGAGGTCCTCATGCCCGTGCTGTGGGTGCTGGACCAGGTCCACAAGGGACTGCTACCCAAGGCCCAGCGCATCGCGCGGCTCGAGTTCCTGTAGGGGCGGCCCGCACAGCCCCGTGACGCGGTCGCACCGGACGTCCTCCGGCGGCCCGTACCGCAGCGGCGAGACGACGACGAGCGCGCACGCGAGCACGGCCAGCACCGTCCCGACCGTGCACACCCGCGTCAGGACCGCGCCGGTGCGCGCACCCAGCCGGCGGCGCGCCGTCGCGAGCAGGCCGAGCCCGACCAGGGCGCCGGCGGTGTTGACGACGACGTCGGTGAGGTCGGAGCTGCCGACGGCCAGGACGTACTGGGCGACCTCGAGGCCGAGGCTCACCGCCGCAGCCGCGCCCGCGACCTTCCACCACCGCCACGACGGCGCGAGCAGGCCCAGGTAGAGACCCAAGGGGACGAAGAGTGCGACGTTCACCACCACGTCGAAGGGGGTGCTGGCACCGGCACCCCTCGTGGAGACGAACGGGACGAGCTTGACGATGCGCATCCCGGCCTCGCCGACCCACGGGACCTCGAGCTTCCACAGCACGGCCCACGCGAGCAGCACGAGGTAGACCGCGAGGAGCAGGACCAGCCGGGTCGCGGCGGCCTCCGGGCTCTGCCCGGCAGTCGGTGCCTCGGGGCGGAACGTGCTGGTCACGGGTGCATCCTCGGGTCGTGCGTCGGGTCGGCGTACAGGGTCGGGCAGCCGCCGTCGACGGCCTCCGGGCGCAGCTCGTAGTGCCACGGCTCGTTGCCGTAGACCTGGCACAGCCCGTACCCCGCGCCGTGCTCCGAGAGCCACGTCGCAGCGGCCCACGGTCCCACGTCGACCGCGGCTCCCTGCACGTGCGGGGACGTGTCCGGCGTCGCCACCCAGCGGGCCGCCTCCGCGGCCGAGCCGTACCCGATGACCGCGTCGCGCAGCAGCTGGTCCTGGTACTCGGCGGAGCGCCAGCCGCTGTTCACGACGAACGTGATGCCGTCGGCGGCGGCGTCCGTCGCAGCCCGGCGGAAGGCGTCGAGCAGGTCGGGGTCGAGATTGGCCACGGCCGGGACCTCGTCGTCGAAGACCGTCACGCCGTCCGGGACGCTCCCGTCGGCCCCGAGGACCGGGGCGGCGTCACGCGGCGGCGGTGCGGGCGCCTCGGATGCGGCCAGGACGACGGACGCGGACGAGGGCTGGTCGCCGAGGAACCCGACGACGGCGACCGCCATGATCGCGACGCCGACCGCCCCGGAGACGACGGCCGATCGAGGACGGCGCGCGTGGGTCGAGGAGAACATCGCACCAGCCAACGCGAGCGCGTGTTGCCGGGGCGTATGCGGATTCCGATATCTCGACGACAGGTCGCGGCTCGTAGAGTCGAGAGGGTGCGCGTGCTGATCGTCGAGGACGAGCCCTACCTGGCCGAGGCCATCCGCGACGGCCTGCGCCTGGAGGCCATCGCCGCCGACATCGCCGGCGACGGGGACACCGCGCTGGAGCTGTTCGACGTCCACGCCTACGACCTCGCCGTCCTCGACCGCGACATCCCGGGGCCGTCCGGTGACGCCGTCGCCGCGCACATCGTCGCGTCCGGACGCGGGACGCCGATCCTCATGCTCACCGCAGCGGACCGGCTCGACGACCTGGCCTCCGGGTTCGGGCTCGGCGCCGACGACTACCTCACCAAGCCGTTCGACCTGCGCGAGCTGGTGCTCCGGCTCCGGGCGCTGGACCGGCGACGCGCCCACCACCGGCCCCCCGTCCGCGAGATCGCGGGCCTGCGCCTGGACCCGTTCCGCCGCGAGGTCTTCCGGGACGGCCGCTACGTCCCGCTGACCCGCAAGCAGTTCGCCGTCCTGGAGGTCCTCGTCGCGGCCGACGGCGGGGTGGTCAGCGCCGAGGAGCTGCTCGAGCGGGCCTGGGACGAGAACGCCGACCCGTTCACCAACGCGGTGCGCATCACCGTCTCGGCGCTGCGCAAACGGCTCGGCGAGCCCTGGCTCATCGCCACCGTGGCCGGCGCCGGGTACCGCATCGAGGACGAGCGTGGGTAGGGAGCCAGGGCTGAGCGTCCGCCTCAAGCTGACGCTCAGCTATGCCGGGTTCCTCATGATCGCGAGCTTCCTGCTCCTCGCCGTCGTCCTGGTGTTCCTCCTGCGGTACGTCCCCGACGAGGCGGTCACGGTCTCCGGGGACGACGCACCCGGCGGCCCTGGGCTCTTCATCCCGGGCCGGTCCGACCTCTGGCGTGCGTTCGCCCCCAAGGCGGCCATGGCGCTGGCTCTCCTCCTGGTGCTCGGGCTGGCCGGCGGGTGGATCCTCGCCGGCAGGATGCTCGCGCCCCTGCAGCGCATCACCGAGGCCAGCCGGCTGACCGGGAGGGGGTCGCTCTCCCACCGGATCCGGCTGCCCGGCCGCAGCGACGAGTTCCGCGAGCTCGCCGACGCGTTCGACGCGATGCTCGACCGCCTCGAGGCGCACGTCGCCGAGCAGGGCCGGTTCGCGGCCAACGCGTCCCACGAGCTGCGCACCCCGCTGGCGACCACCCGGACGCTGCTCGACGTCGCCCGCCAGGACCCGGCGCACGACCACGACGAGCTGGTCGAACGCCTCCACACGGTCAACGCCCGGGCCATCGACCTCACCGAGGCGCTGCTCCTGCTCAGCCGCGCGGACCAGCGGTCGTTCACGCGCGAACGCGTGGACCTGTCGCTCCTCGCCGAGGAGGCCGCCGAGACCCTGCTCCCGTTCGCGGAGCAGCGCGGCGTACGCCTCGACACCTCCGGCGACCTCACGCCGGCCGTGGGGTCGCGCGCGCTCCTGCTGCAGATGACCACGAACCTCGTGCACAACGCGATCGTCCACAACGCGCCCACCGGCGGGACCGTGCGGGTGCGGACCGCGGCCCTGCGGGGGTCGGCCGTGCTCACCGTCGAGAACACGGGCGAGCAGCTCGACCCGAGGCTCGTCGCGACGCTCACCGAGCCGTTCCAGCGCGGGACCGCGCGCGTGCACGGCGACCACGCGGGCGTCGGCCTCGGGCTGGCGATCGTCGAGAGCATCGTCCGCGCGCACGACGGGCACCTGATGCTCACCCCCCGTGCCGACGGGGGTCTGCGCGTCGTGGTCCGTCTGCCCGCCGCGCCGCCCCGGACGGACCGGTGACGACGACCCCGATCTCACCGACCCGCCTGCGCGCGGGCGTCTTCCTCATCCTGCTCTGGTGGGTTCCCGTCTGGCTCGCCGCCCCGGTGATCGCCGAGGCGTTCGGGCTCGAGGTCGAGAACGTCGTGGTGGGCCTCGTCGTCGTCCAGACGGTCGTCGGCGCCCTCGGCGCCCTCGTCGCCGGCAAGCAGATCACCCGCATCCTGCGTGGCGTCCCCCGCAAGCAGATGCTGCCGACCGTCTGGCGGGTGTTCCGGCACGGGTCGCTCGACTGACCGCCCGCATCACGCCGCGGAACCTCGCGCCGCTGCGACCGCCGCAACCGGCGGGTCCCACTTCTCGCGGGTCTGGATGAACCAGAACGCGACGAACAGGCCGAGCTCCCACAGCTCCGCGACGATGCCGGCGTAGCCGGTGCGGCTCAGCGCGGCGTAGACGGCGATACCGGCCACCATCAGCCAGAAGATCACGACGTACGTGCGCGTCCCGGGCGGCGTCCCGTCGGCCAGCAGCGGCCGCACAGCCCCGGTGCGTTCGGGCCAGGCGTAGCTGGCGACGGCGGTCGCCATGCTGACGATCAGCAGGACCGTCGCCGCGAGGTGGACGTCGGCGAACGTCGTCCCCTCCGCGGCCCGCCAGACGAGAAGGATCACGAAGGCGACGGCGAGCGCGGTGGAGACGTGGAAGAACCACCTGGTCAGGGTGTTCTTCCGGAGCTCGTCGTACGGCCAGTGCTGGGTTCTCGCCTCGACGACGAGGAAGGCGGCTGTCACGACGAGCACGGCGGCGATCGTGACGCGCAGCGACGCGACGACCTGGGCGCGCTCCTGCGCGTCGAGCCCTGCCAGCGTCCGCGCCAGCTGCGTCGGGACGAAGGCCACGAACAACGCGTAGAAGCCCGCCAGGTTGAGGGCGTAGTCCTCCAGCGCCTCGCCGCGGTAGGCCACCAGGCACACGGCGATCCCGACCATGCAGCCGACGAACACGTCCCGCATGGGGCCCAGGTAGTAGGCGCTGATGGAGCCCTGGATCGAGCCGATCCCGAAGGCGAACGCTGCGCCCACCAGGCCGGCGAGCAGGAGCGCCGGCAGGGCGACCAGCATCAGCCGGAGGTGACGGTACGTCTCGTGAGCCAGGTACGGGTCCGGCGATGCCTTGAGCTGCTCTGCGGCCATGCTCGTGATGTTCCCGCTGCTCACGGGGGCGCGCGACCGGGCCCGGCGCAGCAGCTCAGAACGCGGAGGTCACCGCAATCGACAGCGGCACGTTGATCCCGGCCGCCCGGGCGCCCGTCGCCCACGGCGGGTTCTCGTACCGGACGACCCCGGGGCGGTCCGGGTCGACCAGGTAGCCCGTCCACTGCGCACCGTCCCAGTACCGCAGCCGAGCGGGCTCCTGCGGGTCTGCGTACCAGTCGGCCGGTGGCGTGGGCATCCCGCCACGCTACTCCGCGGGTGCCGCCCACGGGGAGCGGCCGTCCCATCGTCGGAACGCCAGGGTCACCTTGCCGCTGCGGATCCCGTCGGCGATGCGCTGGTTGAGAAGCACACCGACCATCGTGGCGCCCGAACGCGTCCGACGGGGTCCGGATGCTCGGTACCCTCGACCCCGCACCTGTGACGGCCGGACCGGCAGCCCCGCTGACCTGCCGGTTCATCACGCCGTGCACGAGCAAGCCGAGAGTCACGGGCCTTCACCACGCGGTCCCTGATGCCGATAGAGCCTGAAGCACCGCCACTCGACCGAGGAGACCCGCTCGTGCCTTCCCAGCTCCGACGGACACGACCGACCAGGCAGCACGTGCGCGGGATGGCTCTCGCCGCCGTCGCCTCTCTCGGGCTGACGCTCGCCGTCACCGCACCCTCCGTGGCCGCGGACACGACGACCGTCACCGGCGAGCTGGTGCGCGTCTCGAACGACATCCAGCCGACCCTGCCGGGCGCGACCGTCGTCGACGAGTTCCTCATCCAGACCCCTGCGGGCGAGCTCGTGCCGGTGGACCTGCCTGCGGCGTACACGGACTTCGACGCGGGGACGACCATCGTCGCCGAGGTGTCCGCGCCGGATGCGGAAGGCACCCGCGACGTCCTGTCCGCGACCCTCACCGAACCCGCCCCGGAGGTAGCCGCCGCCGTCGCGACCGCACCGGCGACCGCGCACCACGCGTACGTCGTCGTCATCGACGACGCGAACGCTTCCGGGGACATCACCACCGCCCAGGCGGACCAGCTGACGACGGACGGCGGGAACTACTGGATCCGCGAGGCGAAGGGGTCGGTCTCCTCGTTCGACATCGCCGGCCGCGCCACGCTCACCCTGCCCAGCAGCTGCATGTACAACTACGCCTCCATCTGGCAGCGGGCGAGCGCCCTGTTCCCCGACGTCTCGTTCTCGAACGGCAACCACCTCATCGTGTACTCGCCGTCGACCTGCGACTACGACTACACGGGCATCGGGACGGTCGGCAGCGACCTCGCCGACGGCGGCCTCATCCAGATCGCCGACACGTACTGGTCCACGGTCGCCCACGAGCTCGGGCACAACGTCAGCCTGGGGCACGCGAACCTCGAGTTCTCCCCGTCGAACATCGGCGAGTACTACGGCGCCTTCGGTGTGATGTCCGCGCGCATCGGCTCCTACCTCCCGGCCACCCTCGAGGCCGGCTTCCAGGAGCTGCTCGCCCTGCCGGGCCGCGCCACGCACCGCACCACGCTGGCCTGGCCGACGCAGCCGACCACGTCGGTCGTCACCCTGAGCCCGTCGACGAGCGGGACCGGTGTGACCGCCGTGCAGTTCACGGACCCGACGACCGGCGCCACCTACTTCGTCGAGTACCGGGCGGGCGCGGGTGCTGACGCCGGAGCGTTCTACACGACCGGGCGCTCGCTGAGCGTGACCGGTGGAAGCGTCACGTACTCGCCGGGGGTGCACATCACCCGCATCGACGGGGAGGACCTGACGACCCTGTCGACGTTCGACGGCGCCCGGTACTGGGCGACCCAGTCGACCGGCAAGACCTACGCCGCGACGCCGGCCACGTTCACCGTGTCCGTCACCGCGCTGTCCACGAGCGCCGCCACCGTCTCCCTCGAGCTCGGCAAGGACGCGCGCGTCGCCAGCACCACCACGCTGAGCAACCCGGCCGTCAAGTACGGAGCGAAGCTGAGCGGCCGGGTGACCGTGCCGAGCGCGCCCAACGGCAGCGTCGTCGACATCTTCTCCGGCGCCACCAAGCTCACGTCCGTGAAGCTGAGCGGAGGGACCGCGGTCTGGACCGGCCCCGTCAAGGCGCCGGGCACCTACCCGATCACGGCGAACTACCTGGGCTCCAGCATCGACAAGCCCTCGAGCGCGACCGGCACGATCAAGGTCAACAAGGCGGTGACGACCACCACGGTCGTCGCACCGAACGTCCCCGACGGCCTCGCGCCGCGGTTCACCGTGACCGTGACGCCGCCGACCGGCATCGCGACCCCGACCGGCACCGTCGACCTGTACGGCGGCACCGTGAAGCTGGCGACCGTGACCCTGGTCGCGGGCAAGGCGACGTGGAACGCGCCGGTGTGGGCTGCCGGCTCGTACACCGTCACCGCGAAGTACCTGGGCTCCACGATCCACCAGGCGTCGACGAGCGCCGCCACGCCGTTCTCGGTCTCCCCGCCCCGGCCCGGGCTCACGGGCGTCCGAGCGAAGTTCTGACCGGTGCGGTGCTGACCACGACGGGGGTCGTTCGCTCCGGCGTCGCTCTCGCCGTGGCCGGCCTGCTCCTCGCGGCCTGCGCGCAGCCCGCCACCCCTCCGGGGTCCGGCGCCGCGTCACGGACAGAGCCGGGGTCCGGCCTCCCGTCACGGACAGACCTGGGGTCCGGCTCCGCGTCACGGACGGAGCCGGGATCAGTGGTCCCGTCGCCGACCGAGGTGGTCGGCGAGCACCCGACGTTCGTCGCGTGCGGCCGCGAGCCGGCGGACCCCAGCGTGACCAACCTCCGCCCGTCGGAGCTCACGCCTACCGAGCGTGCCGCCGTGCAGGACTGGGGCTACGGGCCCCTCCCCGACGGGCGGATGGTGGTCGAGCACGTCACGGACCTGACACTGCCCGCGGGCCTGCTGGGCTTCGGCGACGGGTTCGAGGCGTCTATCGGTGCGCTGGGCGGCGAGCGCCTGCGCGAGGTCGCCGCGCCGGGCACGACCGCGCCGGTGTCGCTCGCCGTCCTGGACAGCCCGACGTCCGGGCGCCGGGTCGCGTTCCTGGAGGTCCGCGTCGCCCCGCAGCCCCCGGTCCGGTGGGAGGAGGTGCCGAGCCTCGGGTTCGGCACCGACGGCGGCGACGGCGGTGTCCTGGCCCCCGGGTCCCTCGACGAGCCCGCGGCCGCGTCCGACGCAACGTTCGAGCGGATCGAGGTGATGTACCCGGACAGCGACTCGGCCTCGGGGAACGTGTGCGTCCTGCGCTCGACGAGGGACCACGTCGACGGGGTGGTGTTCTCCTCCGGCTGGGGCGACGGCGGCTACCCGACGTTCCTCGGGTACGACTCCGCGGGCCAGGTGGTCAGCGTCGTGTCCTACGGGTTCGTCATCCCGTGGGAGCTGAGCGGTCTCCCGGGCACGGGTCCGGCCGACGCCACGCTCTGACCGCCGACCGCCCGCGGTCGCCGCATGTGAACGATCGTGCACATCGGCGCAATGTTACCGTTCTTGCACATTGTCACGATGTGCACGTACGATCACAACCATGGCCGACATCGCGCTCACGACTCCTGCCCAGTTCGGGGCGGCGATCCTGGGCGCCCGCCGGCGAGCGGACATCACGCAGACCGACCTGGCCGAGCGGGCCGGGGTCAGCCGCCGATGGTTGGTCAGCCTCGAGCAAGGGCATGCGGAACGGGCCGAGCTCGGCAAGATCCTCGACACCCTCGACGCACTCGGACTGCACCTGACCGTCACCGGGGCGCGGCGTCACACGAGCGACCTCGCCGACCTGCTGGAGGACGTGTGACCGGCCAGCACCTGGCCGTGCTGCTGTACGGGCAGCACATCGCCGACCTCGAGCAGACCCCTGGCGGGCAGCACCTCCTGGCGTACCGCGACGATCCGGGCACCACACCGATCTCGTTGACGATGCCTCTCGCGGGCGGCCCCTTCAGGCAGCGGGTCGTGGACCCCTTCCTCGAGGGGCTGCTGCCTGAGCGCGAGGCTGCACGCGAGGCCATGTCGCGCGAGTTCGACGTGTCCGCCCGCAACCCGTACGCACTGCTGGGCCACATGGGCCTGGACTGTGCCGGCGCCGTGCAGTTCTGCGCCGAGGACGAGGTGGCTGACGTCCTGGCTCGCAGCGGCTCCCTCGACGCACTCACCGACGACGAGATCGAGAAGCGCCTGACCGAGCTGCGCACCAACCCCAGCGCCAGCTGGCTCGCTCCGCGAGAGCGGTGGTCCCTGGCCGGCGCTCAGGCCAAGTTCGCCCTGCGGCGCGAAGGTGACACCTGGTACGAGGCCACCGGCGCCGAGCCGACCACCCACATCGTCAAACCCGGCGTGGACGGCTTCCGCTCCCAGGCCCTCAACGAGCACATCAGCCTGCAGACCGCCCGGCGTGCCGGTCTCGCGGCCGCCCGGTCGACCTTCGAGCGGTTCGGCACCGAGTCAGCGCTGGTGGTCGAGCGCTACGACCGTCGCCGCGACCGGGACGGCGTCCTCGTCCGGCTGCACCAGGAGGACCTGTGCCAGGCCACCGGCACCTACCCGGGGGACAAGTACGAGTCCGAGGGCGGCCCCCGGGCGGTGCAGATCATCGAGCTGCTGCGGACCAGCAGCACGCGCAGCGACCGGCAGGGAAACCTGGACGCGTTCGTCGACGCGCTGGCCTTCAACATCCTGATCCAGGCGCCCGACGCCCACGCGAAGAACTACTCCCTCTTCCTGCTCGACAGCATCGTGCGGCTCGCGCCGCTGTACGACGTCGCGTCCGGCACGCCCTACGACTCCGCCGACCAGACCGGGCTGCGAACGTCGGCGATGGCGATCGGCGGCCGGCGACGGTTCGTGCAGATCGACCTCGAGCGCTGGGGCCGGTTCGCTTCTGACGCCGGACTCGACCCCGACGCCGTGATCGCCAGGGTGCTCAGCCTGGCCGAGCGCATCCCCGACGCGATGGCAGACGCCTTCACCGCCGAGGCCGAGCACGACGACCTCGAGGTCTCCGGGCTCCGTTCGCGCATGCTCGACCGGGTCGCGCAGTTCTGCACGGCGACGGCAGCAACGCCGACCACTCGGTCAAGATAGAGCTGTGACGTGAAGCGGGCCCAGGCGTAGCCAATGACCGGCATCCTGGGCCGCAGGACGCCTCGATGACGACAGCAGGGCACGCCCTCGTCGACGCACCGGACGGCCCGGCCTGGCGGCTCTCCGCGTTCGGCTCCTGCGCGCTCACGATCTCGTACCCCGGCAGTGGCAGCGCCATGCTGACTCTCGACCCGGCCGCACCCCCGAGCCCCGGCTCGACCGAGGTCGCCCTCCTGGTCACCGAGGCCGCGTGCAACAGCGGCCAGGACGCCGACGGTCGCATCGAGGTGGTCGAACTGCGGGAGACGGCGTCCGCCGTCGAGGTGGCGCTTGCGGTCACGCCCCGGGGCGGCGCCCACGACTGCCCGTCCAACCCACCGACACCGTTCACGATCGAGCTCGACGAGCCGCTCGGCGACCGACTGCTGCTGGATGCCTCGACGGTGCCGCCCTGCGCCGCCCTGCCCCGTCACGATGCCGACGGGCTGACGCCGTCGATGCCCTGTGGCTGTGCTCCGCCGACCGCAGGCGGAGAGGGCGTCCTGCAGCCACAGCCCAGCACCGTGTGGTCGCGGTGGAGGCAGTTCGCCCGTGGGCCCGGCCGTCGGTGGTCCCCTTCGGTCCACCCCAGTCACCCCGCTCCCGTACCCTCGTCCAAGGGTGGCCGGGCGGCTTCTTGGACGAGCAGAACTGCACGGGAGCTGTCCCGAGGGTTCTTCTGGTAACCGCCCCCATCCCCGGGCCTCTAGCTCAATCGGCAGAGCAGCGGACTTTTAATCCGCGGGTTGTGGGTTCGATCCCCACGGGGCCCACCGACCCGCCTGACGTCGCGCGTCCGGCTCCGTCACACCCGAGCCCTAGGCTGCCGCCATGTCGATGGACCACACGGACGCGGTGTTCTTCGAGGACGAGGCGGCGTTCGAGGCGTGGCTCGTCGAGAACGCCGCGAGCGCCACGCACGTCTGGGTGCGGATGGCCAAGAAGGGCACCGGCGTCCCGTCGATCGACTGGACGAGAGCGGTCGACGTGGCGCTCTGCTTCGGCTGGATCGACGGCATCGCCCGCCGGCTCGACGACGAGTGGTACGTGCAGCGGTTCACCCCGCGGCGCGCGAGGAGCCTCTGGTCGAAGATCAACCGTGACCGCATCGAGCGGCTGACCGCCGACGGGCGGATGCGCCCTGCCGGCCTGGTCGAGGTGGAGCGGGCGAAGGCGGACGGCCGCTGGGACGCGGCCTACGACGGGCCGGCCACGGCGGTGGTGCCCGACGACCTCGCCGTCGCGCTGGCCACGCGCGACCTCACGGAGGTCTTCGCCGCGCTGGACAGCCGCAACCGCTTCGCGTTCCTCTCACGCATCCAGACCGCGGTGCGCCCGGAGACCCGCGCCCGCCGCATCGAGCAGCTCACGGATGCCCTGGCGGAGGGCACGACTCCGTACCCGGCACGGAACACCAGGTCGGGCGCCTAGCCTCGCTACCCCTCGAGCCGACCGATGACCGCAGCGAGCGCGGTCCGAGCCGGTGCGCTGCCCTCCCGCGCGAGCGCCTCGCGCAGCGCGGGCAGCGCGGCGGTCGCCCCCTGCTCGCCGAGCCACTGGGCCGCACTGGAGCGGACCGCCCCGCGGCTGTGACCCAGTGCTCCGGTGGCGACGGTGAGCGGGTCGCCGTGGGCCTCGACGACGCGTCGGGCGGCGGTGCGGGGTCGGGCGGGACCGGTGACGGACAGGTCGGTGACGCGCGGGAGGTACCGGGAGGGCATCACGGGCATCTGCGCGAGCACGCCCAGCGCCTTGATCAGCCACGCGTCCTCGACGGGCATCTCGGGCACGGCGAGGCCGAGGCAGTCCTCCAGGCGTTCGGGGTGCTCGACGAAGAAGGGCCACGCGAGCGTGGGGAGCAGGTAGTCGCCGAGCAGGTAGTCGCGGGCGACTATCGCCTCGGGACGGGCCACTCCGAGCCGGCCCAGGGAGTCGGCGAAATGGCGGAGGTCGACGCCGGCGTAGTCGAAGCTCCACATCAGCACATGGGGCCGATCAGGTTCCCAGTCCAGCCGCAGTCGCTGGAGCGGGGTGAGCATCGGCCCCACCTCGTCGGCGAAGCGGATGTCGGTGAGCTTGCGGATCAGCGGGTGCACCCGCCCTCCGCTCCCTTCGATCGCGCGGACGGCCTCGGCGCAGTGCTCGAGCGTGATCGCCTCGTGGGCTGCGACGTCCCGCTCGGTCTGGATCCGCCACAGCCTCGACTGCTCGTCCTCCCCCCGTTCGCCCGTCAGGCGCCGGCCAACTTGGAGGCTCTGGCGCTCCATCCCGATCCACCGCGCGACGATGTCGTACAGCCGCTCCGCGAACCCGAGCGGCGCCGGGGAGTCCGGCCACGGCTGGAACGGAGGCAGGACGACGCGCGGGTCCGGCGCGTGCCGACGGACGTCGATCTCCCCGATGGCCGCTCGGAGGGGATGGCAGGCATAGGGCGGGCGGTTGTCCAGCGCCTCCACCAGGATCGTGCGCGCGACGGGGCCGCCGCGGTCGACGAGGAACGTGAGCGCGTCGTCGAGCACGTCGTCTCCGCCCGCGAGCGCCCGGGCTAGCCCGGCGCGCGCCTCCTGGAGGTCGTCCGGGACCTGGAGATAGCCCTGCGCCCGGACGTCGGGGGCGGCGTCCAGGATCATCGCCGGCCACGACAGGTAGCGCACGTTGCTCACCGCAGGGACATCGGCTCCCGGTCGCCCGGTGTTGAGGCGCCGGGGTGAAAACGGCCGGCCGGCGTTGACTCGAAAGAGTGAATGGGCGGATTGTCCCTTTTGTCTGTTTCGGGCGGAGGGGGCGTCCTCGACGACGAGGACCACGTCCGGGACAGGAACAAGGGGGCACCATCATGAGCACTTTTCCTAGGCGGCTGGTGCACGGCACCGGCGTGCCCATGGAGCTGGACGACACCCGGCTCCTCATCGCGACGAGGGAACCGATCACGCCGGACGACCTGGCTGCACGGCTCAAGCAGGCGCGCGTCGTGCTCGAGGACGCGGGCGACGACCAGGACGCCCGCCGCTTCGAGCGGATCAACCACACGGCCACCCGGTTCTGGATCCGGTCGGCGGACCGCGAGCCGCTCGACGAGGGACGGGTCGCGCTGCTGCGCGAGGTCCTGGGCGACGTGCTCGCCTGGATCGGGCCCGTGTACCGGCTCGGCGGGAGGCAGTCGCGGCCGATCGGGCGCGCCGCCCTGGTGGCGCCGTTGCCCCACGTGGTGCTGGTGCGGTTCCGGCGCGGGGTCGAGGGGCCGGTGGGCCGCGCGTTCACGGGGGCGGCTCGCGGTCTGAAGGTCTCGGAGGACCGGGAGCGCTCGAAGTACCTGAACGGGCTGCGCTACTTCGTCATCGACGACCCCGCGCAGGTCGACGCGTACCAGCTGCGGGACCTGCTGCTCGAGAGCCAGCGCGAGCAGGTGGCGGACGTGCGGCTGGAGACGATGCCGATGGTGGTCCCGACGGCGGTCATCCCCAACGACACCCTCTGGGCGCAGCAGTGGGACATGGTCCAGATCGAGGCGCCGGCGGGGTGGGACATCTCGACCGGTTCCGCGTCGGTCGTCGTCTGCGTGCTGGACGAGGGCTGTGACCTCACGCATCCCGACCTGGTGTTCGCGGGCACGGGGATCAACCTGGGCAGCATGTCCGGTGACGGCTCCCCCACGGGGTCGCACGGGACGGCCTGTGCCGGCATCGTCGCGGCGACGTTCAACAACTCGACCGGGGTGGCGGGCGTGGCCGGGGCGGCGCAGATCCTGCCCGTCGCGTTCGTGACCTGGAGCGACGCCGAGATCGCCGCGGGGATCAGCTGGGCGACCGGCAACGGCGCGGACGTCATCAGCATGAGCTTCGGGGGGTACTACGTCGACCCGCTGATCGTTGACCCGTCGATCGTGGCGGCGGACGCCGCGGGCCTCGTCATGGCCGCGGCGACGCACAACTACGACAGCAACTCCATCACCTACCCGGCGACGCACCCCCTGGTGATCGGCGTCGGCGCCTCCGACCAGGCGGACGACCGCAAGTCCCCGGCCAGCCCGGACGGCGAGACGTGGGGGTCGAACTTCGGCCCGGAGATCTCGGTGGTCGCACCCGGGGTGCTGGTCCCGACCACGGACCGGCAGGGCGCCGACGGCTACAACGTCGACGGCTCCGGCGGGGTGTGGGCCGGGGTGAACTACCCCAGCTTCGGCGACGCCGCGGGCGACTACGTGACGGTGTTCGACGGGACGTCGGCGGCGACCCCGCACGTCGCGGGCCTCGCCGCGCTGCTGCTCAGCGAGTACCCGGGCATGACCAACGCCGAGGTGCGCCGGACCATCGAGCGCACGGCCGACAAGACGGGCACCACGGCGTACGTCGAGACCGCCGGCTACGACAGCGGCACGTGGAACCAGAACATGGGCTACGGCCGGATCAGCGTCCGCAAGGCGCTGGACCTCGCCGACCTGATGATCCGCGACTGGCCCGGTGACACCGGGACGGAACCGTCCGCGCCGAGCGGCGGCAACTTCTGGAACTTCGCGGACGTCGTCGTGCGGATCTTCGACGACGACGTCTTCGTCCCCAGCGACCCGCTGCAGTCGCAGAACCTGGAGGTCGGGCAGGAGAACTTCCTCTACGTCCGGGTGCGCAACGTCGGTCCGCGCGAGGCCCGCAACGTGACGGTGGACGCCCGCCTCACGCCGTACGTCGGCACGCAGTTCGTCTACCCGACGGACTGGACCACCACCGACGGCACCCACCTGGCCCCGACCCCGATGTCCGCGACCTTCGCGACGATCCCGGCGGGCGGCGAGGAGATCGCCACGTTCTCGATCTCCGCCGCGCAGGTGGGGATCCTGCACTCGGAGGCCTGGCACCCGTGCGTGGTCGTCTCGGTGAACGCGGACAACGACTACGCGTTCGCGACGGCGGCGTTCGTCGCCGACCCGGTGGTCACCCGGATCGGCAACCTGGCCCAGCGGAACCTGTCGCTGATCAACGTCCTGGCGGACACCACGGCGGCGTTCCCGTTCCTGGCCGGGAACGCGCTGAACAGGGACCGGTTCCTCGAGCTGGTCGTCAACCGGTCCGCGCTCCCGAAGGCGGCGACGCTCCTGCTCGCCCTCGACGGGCCCAACGTGTACTTCCCCGAGGTCGACGTCGACGCCCATGTCCCGGGCGACGGCGGCGGAGGGGGTCACGACGGGTGCGGCGGCGGCCTGGTGTTCCTGGACCGCACGCGTGTGCGGACCCGGTTCGGGTGCTGCGAGGGGGTGCTCACCCTGGAGAAGGGCTCGCGCTTCGACTGCGCGGACAGGCGCCGGGTCCGGGACGTGTCGGTGAAGGGCGGCGATGTCGTCGTCCGCGACGGCCTGCGGTTCGCGGTCCTCACCGACGACGTCGCCGTCGTTCGGATCGAGAAGGCGGCCGGGCAGCTCCTGCCCCTCGTCCTCGAGACGCGGCTGCCCGCCGGTGTCGAGGCCGGACGGCAGCTGGAGGTGTCGGTGGCGCAGCGCGACGAGTCCGGCCAGGTGGTCGGCGGCGCGTCGGGACTGTTCCTCACCTGAGCGCGAGGAGGGCCCGTGACCTGCGTCTGCGCAGGTCACGGGCCTTTCCCGTGGGCCGGGTATTCCCGCTTCCGCCCGCGCCCCATCCAGGTAGGGCAGTTCCCCGCTGAGCGAACACGACTCAGGAATGGTCTGACCACGACCGATGGTTCGGATGAGCAGCACATGTGGAGCCCAGGCTCCGCCTCCTGCACCGAGACGAGGTACCGACATGACGACCGCCACCATCGACCTCCCCACGACCGCCGGGCTCAGCCGGCAGGACCGGTGCGACCGCTGCGGCGCGCAGGCGTTCGTCAAGGCGACGCTGACCGACGGGCTCGACCTGCTGTTCTGCGGTCACCACTTCCGCGCCCACGAGGCCAAGCTGGTCGCAGCCGGCGCGACGATCCAGGACGAGCGGCACAGGATCGACGAGCAGGCAGCTGAGCCCGTCTGAGCGCGTCGGAGGCGTTCCGTAGCCTGGGTGGATGACCATCGAGGTGCTCCCCGCCGTCGGGCGGTACGACGACTTCTTCGAGGTCGTCGGCGTGAAGAAGCCGGGCGGCGCCGGCTGCTGGTGCATGGCGTACCGGGACAGCCGGGTGCCCAACGAGGAGCGCGCGCAGTACATGCGCGACGAGTGCGCCACCGAGCCGGGCCCGGGGGTGCTGGCGTACGTGGACGGCACGGTGGCCGGCTGGTGCTCGGTCGCCCCGCGCAGCAGCTACCGGCGGCTGATGGCGTCGCGGACCATCCCGTTCGTCGACGACCGGGACGCGTGGAGCATCGTGTGCTTCGTGGTCCGGCCCGCGTTCCGGCGCCAGGGGCTGATGCACGAGCTGCTGGAGGGGGCCGTCGCGCACGCCGCCGCGAGCGGCGCGGAGGTGGTCGAGGGCTACCCGGTGGCGCTCACCCCGGACGAACGCGTGGACGTCATCTCCGGCTACGTGGGGACGAGCCGGCTCTTCGAGTCCGCGGGGTTCACGCAGGCCGCGGAGACGACCGGTCACAGCGGCGGTCGGCCCCGGGTGGTCATGCGGCGGGAGGTGGGCCGGTGACCGACGACACGGCCCTGCGCGGCCGGCTCCTCGTCGCGACGCCCCGCCTGCGCGAGGCCACGTTCCTGCGGACCGTGATCCTGCTGCTCGACCACGGACCGGAGGGCGCGATCGGGGTGGTGCTGAACCGCCCGTCGACGGTGGACGTCGGCGTCGTCCTGCCCGACTGGCAGGAGCACGTGAGCGACCCGCCGCGGCTGTTCCACGGTGGGCCCGTCGGCCTGGACGGCGCGATGGGGGTCGCCGCGCTCCCCCACGGCGGCGGCCTCTCGCCGGAGGTCGACCGGGTGACGGGCCGGTTCGGCCTGGTCGACCTGGACGCGGAGCCGTCGGCGGTGGCGCCGCACGTCGGTGGCGTCCGGGTGTTCGCCGGGCACGCGGGCTGGGGCGCGGGCCAGCTGGAGGACGAGCTGGCCGAGCGCGCCTGGTACGTGGTCGACGCGGTCGCCGACGACGTGCTGACGCCCGAGCCCGAGCAGCTGTGGCGGCGGGTGCTGCGTCGCCAGGGCGGCGACCTGGCGATCGTGTCGACGTTCGCGCTCGACGCCAGCCTGAACTGAACTGACCCGAGGTCTGTGTCAGGATCACCCGTGCGCACGCGCACGGAGACGAGGGAGAACTGATGGCTGGCGGTCTTGCCGCGCTTCTGGACGACATCGCGGCGCTGGCGAAGCTCGCCGCGGCGTCGGTCGACGACGTGGGCGCGGCGGCGGGCCGGGCGAGCGCGAAGGCGGCGGGCGTCGTCATCGACGACACGGCGGTGACCCCGCGCTACGTGCACGGGTTCCAGCCGCAGCGCGAGCTGCCGATCGTCCGCAAGATCGCGTTCGGGTCGCTGCGCAACAAGCTGCTGTTCATCCTCCCGGCCGCGCTGCTGCTCAGCCAGTTCCTGCCGTGGCTGCTCACCCCGATCCTCATGGTCGGCGGCACGTACCTCGCGTACGAGGGTGCGGAGAAGATCTGGGAGCTGATCTCCGGGCACGCCAAGGAGCACACCACCACGCCGGTGGCCGTCCAGGGCGAGGACACCGAGAAGTCGATGGTGCGCGGCGCGATCCGCACGGACTTCATCCTGTCGGCCGAGATCATGGTCATCGCCCTCAACGAGGTGGCCGACGAGCCGTTCCTCTCCCGCACGATCATCCTGGCGATCGTCGCGCTGGCCATCACGGTGCTGGTCTACGGCGTCGTCGGGCTCATCGTGAAGATGGACGACATCGGCCTGCACCTCGCCGAGCGCCGCAACGGTGCCGTCGCCGCGATCGGCCGAGGGCTGGTGCGCGCGATGCCGAAGGTGCTCTCGGTCCTGTCGACGGTCGGCATCGTCGCGATGCTGTGGGTCGGCGGGCACATCCTGCTCGCCGGGGTCGACGAGCTGGGCTGGCACGCGCCGTACGAGCTCCTGCACCACCTGGAGGAGGCCGTGGCCGTCGTGCCCGGCGTTGGCGGGTTCCTGGCATGGCTGGTCGACACCCTCGGCTCGGCGCTCGTCGGTCTCATGGTCGGTGCCGTGGTGGTCGCGATCATGCACGTCATCCCGAAGCGCAAGAAGGCCGAACCCGCGCACTGAGGACCGAACTCTTTCGGTAAACGTTGTAAACCTCCCTTGCCGGGCATCGCCCCCTCCCCCTAGGGTCGTCGCATCACCGGGATGTTAGCGCTCACATCGGGCGCGACGGAGTCCTGGACGAGGCGCACGACGACGTGCGCACAGGGAGGCCGCCATGCCCGTCGCACTGTCGCGACAGACCCGCAGGACCCGTCGACCGGCGCTGCGAGGCGTCCTCGCACTCACGCTGGCCGTTCCGCTGGCTGCGGCGCTCGCCGCGCCCGCCGGCGCCGCCCCTCCCGTGCCCGACGGCGCGTGGACCGACGGCTTCGACTCGGCGACGCTGGACCCGCGCTGGACCGTGGTCAACGACGAGCCGTCGGCCCGGTCCCTGACCACCACCCCGGGTGCGCTGACGATCACCGCGCTGCCGGGTGACACGTGGCAGGGCAACAACTCGGCGCGCAACGTGCTGACGCTCGACATCCCCGACGGCGACTTCTCGATCGCCGTCAACGTCCAGGCGCCCGTCGCCAAGACGTTCCAGGGCGCCGGCATCATCGCGTACCAGGACCTCGACAACTACGTGCGCTCGGGTCTGACGTTCGTCGGCGGGATCACGCCGTCGGGCGTCGCGATCGAGAACGACATCGAGACCGCGGCGATCTTCGCCGCCGACCACTTCGAGGACCGGCCGGGCTCGACCGCCGAGACGCTGCGGCTGAGCCGGGCGGGGAACACCGTCACCACCGCCCGCTGGGACGAGCCGACGACGGCCTGGGTCGACGTGAACGCCGTGGAGGTCACGTTCCCCATCGAGCACGTCGGCCTGTACGCGCTGGGCGCGCAGGACGGCACGACGTTCCCGGCGGTGTTCGACGACGTCACCCTCGTGGCATCGGCGGGCGACGACGTGGTCCCGGACGGGCCGTTCACGTTGCGCGCACCGGGCACCGCCCCGTACCTGACGACGGACGCCGACGACGCGATCGTCGTCGCGACGCAGCGGCCCGGCGACGCGTTCGTGCTGGAGGCGACGGAGGTGTCCGGCGGCCTGACGCTGACGGCCGGTGACCGGTCCGTCGCGGCACGGCCGGACGGCCACCTCGTGCTGGCCGACGAGCCGACCACCCTGCGGCTCACCGAGGCGGGCGGCGGCAAGCTGCACCTCACGACGGCCGACGGGTCGCAGGCGGTCGGCATCGTCGACGGTGCGCTCGTCCTGGGCGACCCCGGGGACGCCGCCGGGTTCGTGCTCGAGCCGTTCACGCGGGCCGAGGGCACGACCATCGAGATCGACGGCGACGGCACCGACGCCGAGATCTCCGACCGGCTGTACGGGATCTTCTACGAGGACATCAACTACGCCGCCGACGGCGGTCTGTACGCCGAGCTGGTGCGCAACCGCTCGTTCGAGTTCAACACGTCCGACAACGCCTCGTTCACCGGGCTGACCGGCTGGGACGTGCTGGACCGCAGCGGTGCCGGCACCACCGTCACGGTGGTCGACGACGACGGCAGGCTCAACGCCACCAACCGCACCCGGGCCGTCCTGGTCGCGGCCGCGGCGGGTGACGGGCTGCGCAACACGAGCTACAACTCCGGCGTCGCGGTCAAGGACGGCGCGTCCTACGACGCGAGCGTCTGGGTCCGCACGACCACGCCGCAGACCCTGACCCTGGCCGTCGAGAACGGCACGCAGACCGTGGCGTCGGGCACGGTCGAGGTCGACGGCTCGGACGTCTGGAGCAAGTACGAGGTCACGCTCACCGCGAGCGCCACCACGGACGCGGGCCGGCTCGTCGTGCTCGCCGGCGCCCCGTCGACCCTGCACCTGGACCAGGTGTCCCTGTTCCCGCAGGACACGTGGGTCGGCCCGGTCAACGGGAAGTCGCCGCTGCGCAGGGACCTCGCAGAGAAGATCGCGGCGCTCGACCCGTCCTTCCTGCGCTTCCCCGGCGGCTGCGTGACCAACGTGGGCACGTTCCGCACGTACGAGGAGTCCGGGTACACCGACCGGCGCCGTACGTACCAGTGGAAGGAGACCATCGGCCCGGTGGAGGAGCGCGCCACCAACTGGAACTTCTGGGGCTACAACCAGTCGTACGGCATCGGCTACCTCGAGTACCTGGAGCTCGCCGAGGACCTCGGGTCTATCCCCCTGCCGGTGCTGTCCGTGGGCGCGAACGGCTGCGGGAGCAACATCCCCGAGATGACGGATCCCGCGCAGATCGACCGGTGGGTGCAGGACACGCTCGACCTCATCGAGTTCAGCACGGGCGACACGTCCACGACGTGGGGCGCGAAGCGTGCCGCGCTGGGTCACCCGGAGCCGTTCGAGCTGCCGTACATCGGGCTCGGCAACGAGGAGAACACCACCACGTTCGAGGCCAACTTCCCGGCCTTCCGGGACGCGATCGTGGCGCAGTACCCGGACATCAAGATCATCTCCAACTCGGGCCCGGACGACACCGGCGCACGGTTCGACGCGCTGTGGGAGTTCAACCGTGAGCAGGACGTCGACCTGGTCGACGAGCACTACTACAACGACCCGAGCTGGTTCCTGACCAACACCGAGCGGTACGACTCCTACGACCGCGAGGGTCCGCACGTGTTCCTCGGCGAGTACGCGTCGCGCGGCAACACGTGGTGGAACGGCCTGACCGAGGCCGCGTACATGACGGGGCTGGAGCGCAACGGCGACCTGGTCGAGCTGGCGTCCTACGCTCCGCTCCTGGCCAACGAGTCGTACGTGCAGTGGTCGCCGGACGCCATCTGGTTCGACAACGACGAGTCCTGGTCCAGCGCCAACTACTGGGTCCAGCACCTGTTCTCGAACAACGTCGGCGACCAGGTGGTGCCCAGCACGCTCACCACCCCGTCGGTCGAGCCCACGCCGCTGGACGGCGGCGTGTTCCTGTCCACCTGGGCCACGTCGGCCGCGTACGACAACGTCCGCGTGACCGAGAACGACGGCGGTGGGGTCCTGTTCGACGAGGACTTCGCCGACGCGTCGGCCTGGTCGCCGCAGACGGGCGACTGGTCCGTGGTCGACGGCGAGTACGTGCAGTCCAGCACGACCGTCACCGACGCCCGCAGCATCCCCACGGGCGCCTACGAGCAGGACTGGAGCGACTACACGCTCGAGCTCGACGCCCGCAAGACGGCGGGCTCCGAGGGCTTCCTCGTGGGCTTCGCCGCGGGCGGTCCGAGCGACTACTTCTGGTGGAACCTGGGCGGCTGGAACAACACCCGCCAGGCGCTGCAGAAGGCGGACGGCGGCGGTGCCGGTGAGGTGAAGGCGGTCGAGGGCCACAGCATCACGACCGGCCAGACGTACCGGGTCAAGGTCGTGGTGCAGGACCGGCACATCGAGCTGTACCTCGACGGGGTGCTGCAGATGTCCTACGACGACCCGGCGCCCGCCGCGGACGTCTTCCAGGTGGTCACCCGCGACGAGGACAGCGGCGACATCGTCGCCAAGGTGGTCAACGTCTCGGCCGTCACGCAGCGCACGCAGGTGGAGGTCTCCGACGTCGAGATCGCGCCGACGGGCTCGGTGACGGAGATCGTCGCGCCGCCGGGGGCGACCAACACCAAGACCGCGCCCAGCACGGTCGAGCCGGTGACGCGCGAGCTCGGCGGGCTGTCGTCGTCGTTCACGTACGACCTGCCGCCGTACTCGGTCACGTTCCTGACGCTGCACACCGTGCCGAAGGACGCGACGGCCCCGACGGTCGACTCGGTCCTGGTCACCCCCGACGCCGTGGGTGACTGGCGTGCAGCCCCGGCGACCGTCGTGGCCACCGCGTCCGACGACCGCGCGGGCGTCTCGCTGGAGATGTCGGTCGACGGCGGTTCGTGGACGCCGACCGCCTCGGTCCAGGTCGACGGCCACGGCGAGCACACCGTCGGAGTCCGGGCGACGGACGCGGCCGGCAACGTCTCGGAGGTCGAGTCGGTGACGTTCCGGCTGGACGCGATCGCGCCGGCGACGTCCGCCTCCGTCGACGCGCAGCGCCGGGTCACGCTCACCGGGACCGACCAGGGCTCGGGCGTCGACCGGATCGAGTACAAGGTCGGCGCCGGCGCGTGGACGGTGTACACCGCACCGGTGCAGGTCGGGGCGACTGCCACGACGGTCGAGCACCGGGCGGTCGACAAGGTCGGGAACGTGGGCGCGACGACGAGCACGGCCGTCCCGGCCGCGAACGCGGTCCGCTCCACGACCTCGGTGAAGATCGAGCCGCACGTCGTCCGGCGCACCACGCAGGCCACGGTCGTCGCGACGGTCAAGGCCGCCAAGGGCGCCGCGGCACCGACCGGCGAGGTCACCACGACCGTCCGCACGGCCCGGCTGCACGGCGACGGGCCGGTCCTCGCGCAGGTCACCGGCACCCTGGTGCCCGGCCCGAAGGACTCGGTCGCCCGGCTCCGGCTGCCGCGCCTGCCCGTCGGGATCCACGTGGTCGAGACGACCTACGCGGGGTCCACGACGGTGAAGGCGTCGTCCGACCGCAGGGTGCTGATCGTCCTGCCGTGACGGGCGGGGCGGCCGGACCCTCACCGGCCGCCCCGTCGCACGTCAGCCTGCCGTCAGCCCCCACGTGCCCGTCCAGGACTCCCCCGGGGCGAGCGTGATGAGGTCCGCGCCGGACCGGAACGCGTGCGGCGGGCAGGTCATGGGCTCGACGGCCACGGACTGCCGCTGCCGGTCGGCCGGGAGGACGCCGTCGGCGGAGTAGACCATGACGTACCCGAAGGACTCGTCGACCCAGAGGTGCACCCCCTGGTCGGTCGCCGGGTCGGTCAGCGCGACCACCGCGCGCCCGTCGGCGCCGCGGGCGAGGTCACCGAACACCGTGTCCAGCACCGTGGGTCCCACGGCCCGACCGGCACGGAAGTCGAGCGGGCCATCGGTCACGTCGACGGGCACGGGGCGCTCGTCGCGGTCGGCGGGCACCGGCGAGTGGGTGCCGGCCGGCACCAGCAGGTCGAGCCCGTCGAGGGCGGCGCCCACGCCGAGGTACGGGTGGAACCCGATGCCGAACGGTGCCGGCTCCGTGCCGGTGTTCGTCGCCGACGACGCGACCGTCAGCCCGTCGGCGGACAGGTGGTAGCCCACCTGCAGGCTGAGCTCCCACGCGTACCCGGGCTGCGGGCGCAGGACGCAGGCCAGCACGACGTCGTGCTCGGTGAAGGACACCTCGGCCCAGTCCAGCCAGCGGACCATGCCGTGGATGGCGTTCCCGCGCTCCGGCTCGTCCATCGCGACCTGGCACGTGTGCCCGCCGAACGCGTAGCGGCCGTCGGCGACCCTGTTGGGGAACGGCGCGAGGACCTGCCCGCGCCCGTCGGGCGCCCGCTCGGACTCGTCGTAGCCGTCGAGCACCGCGCGACCGTCGAGCACGCACTCCCGCAGGCCCGCCCCGACCTGAGTGACCACCGCCTCATGAGAACCCGCCATGATGCGGTACTGCCGCCCGGACGGTGGGGTGCCGCTCATGCCGTTCTCCTCCTGTGCGCCGTTCGACCTCGTGTCCAGGCCACCCGCCAACGTAGCCGACGACACAATGGCGGGCATGGAGCTCGGGTTCACCGCCGGCATCGCCGCGATCGTCCTGCTCGGCGTGCTGGGCCAGCTCCTGGGCCATGCGGTGCGCGTCCCGTCGATCATCGTCCTGCTGGTGCTCGGGCTGCTGGCCGGTCCCGTCCTCGGGCTGGTGGACCCGGACGCGCTCCTGGGTGACGCCCTGTTCCCGCTGGTGTCGATGGCCGTGGGGCTGCTGCTGTTCGAGGAGTCCCTCAAGCTCGACTTCTCCCGGCTGCACGGCGGGGCGCGCCGTCCCGTCCTCGGCCTGGTCACGACGGGCGCCCTCGTCACCGGTGTCTGCGCCACCCTGCTCGCCCACTGGGTGTTCGGCCTGCCCTTCAGCCGGGCGACGGTCATCGGCGCGATCCTCATCGTGTCCGGTCCCACGGTCGTCGGTCCGCTGCTCGCGGTCATCCGGCCGAAGCAGCCGCTCGAGTCGGTGCTGGCCTTCGAGGGGATCTTCATCGACCCGATCGGTGCCACCGTCGCGCTGACCATGGTCCACCTCGCGCTGCACAAGAGCGGGACGGGCCTCGGCATCACCGCCCTCGTGGGCATCGTGACCGGGCTGGGGTCCGCCGCGGCGTACCTGGTGATCGTGCGGTTCGGGCGCGTCCCCGCGGCCACCCACGTCGCGCTCGGGGTGGCCGTCGCGCTCGCGGCGTTCGCGACCGCGGAGTCCGTCGGGGAGGAGTCCGGCCTCTGGGCGACCACAGCCCTGGGCGTCGCCCTGGCCAACCAGCCGTGGGTGAGCCTGGAGGCGCTGCACGAGTTCGGCAGCCACGTCGGGATGCTCCTGATCGGCTCCCTGTTCATCGTCCTGACCGCCCGGATCGACCTCGACGCGCTCGTCCTCTACACGCCGGCCACGCTCGTGCTGCTCGCGTTCCTGGTGCTGGGCGTGCGGCCCCTCGCGGCCGGGCTCGCCACGATGCGCACCGTGCTGTCCCGGCGGGAGCGCGCGATGGTCGGCTGGATGGCTCCTCGCGGCATCGTCGCGGCGTCCACCGCGAGCGTCTTCGCGTTGCAGTTCGATGACGCCGGAGAGCCCTTCCCGGCGCTCGTGCCGATCGTCTTCGGCGTGGTGCTGTTCACCGCGATCGTCTACGGGAGCACAGGTCCCCTGGTCGCACGCCTGCTCGGGGTGCGCGCCACGGAGGCGGAGCCCATCGACGACGACGGTCTGCCCCGGGAAATGTCCGACCGATCGTGACCATCCCGAGATATGGATGTTACTTACCGGTAAGACCCTCGACATGCGTGAAGCATCTGTGTGCTACCCATAGCCCACTGAGAAACAGCCGACGGGTCCGCTTCGACGCGCGCCCGCGGCCCTGACAGAAGAGGTAGCGCATGTCCTCCCTCGCACCACACCGCCGCCGCGTCCTCGCGGCGACTGCAGGCCTCGCAGCCACCGCTCTCGTCCTGACCGCCTGCTCGGGCGCCAACGACGACGAGGGCGGCGACGGCGGCAGCACCTCCGCCGGGGGCGCCCTGACCATCGGCACCACCGACAAGGTCACGTCGCTCGACCCCGCAGGCTCGTACGACAACGGCTCCTTCGCCGTGCAGAACCAGGTGTTCCCGTTCCTCATGAACACCCCGTACGGCAGCCCGGACGTCGAGCCCGACATCGCGGAGTCCGCGGAGTTCACGGCGCCGACCGAGTACACCGTCACGCTCAAGCCGGACCTGAAGTGGGCCAACGGCAACGACCTGACGTCCTCGGACGTGAAGTTCTCGTTCGACCGCCAGCTCGCCATCGCCGACGAGAACGGTCCGTCCTCGCTGCTCTACAACCTGGACAGCGTGGACGCGGTCGACGACACCACGGTGGTCTTCCACCTGAAGTCGGAGAACGACCAGATCTTCCCGCAGATCCTGTCCAGCCCCGTGGGCCCGATCGTCGACGACGAGGTCTTCGCCGCCGACGCGCTGACGCCGGACAACGAGATCGTCGACGCCAACGCGTTCGCCGGTCAGTACACGATCACCAGCTACTCGTTCAACGAGCTGATCTCGTACGAGGCCTACGCGGACTACGCGGGCGTCCTGCCGCCGGCCGAGACCGCCGAGGTCAACGTCAAGTACTACGCCGACTCGTCGAACCTCAAGCTGGACATCCAGGAGGGCAACATCGACGTGGCGTTCCGCAGCCTCTCGGCGACGGACATCGCGGACCTGGCGACGAACGACAACGTCAAGGTCGTCGACGGACCCGGCGGGGAGATCCGCTACATCACGTTCAACTTCGACACGCAGCCGTACGGCACCAAGGCCGACGGCGCCGACCCGGCGAAGGCCCTCGCGGTCCGCCAGGCCGTCGCGGACCTGATCGACCGCGCCCCGCTGTCGGAGCAGGTCTACAAGGGCACCTACACGCCCCTGTACTCCTACGTCCCGGACGGCCTGACCGGCGCCACCGAGTCCCTCAAGGGCCTCTACGGCGACGGCGAGGGTGGCCCCGACGCCGACAAGGCCAAGGCCACGCTCGAGGCAGCCGGCGTCACCGTCCCGGTCGCGCTCAGCCTCCAGTACTCGAACGACCACTACGGTCCGTCGTCGGCCGACGAGTACGCGCTGATCAAGGACCAGCTGGAGAAGGACGGCCTGTTCGCGGTCGACCTGCAGACCACCGAGTGGGTCCAGTACTCGAAGGACCGCACCGCCGACGTCTACCCGTCGTACCAGCTCGGCTGGTTCCCGGACTACTCGGACGCCGACAACTACCTGACGCCGTTCTTCCTCAAGGAGAACTTCCTGTCGAACCACTACGACAACCCCGAGGTCAACGACCTCATCCTGGAGCAGGCGACGACGGCTGACGCCGACGCCCGCACCGCGCTCATCGAGGAGATCCAGGACAAGGTGGCAGCGGACCTGTCCACCGTCCCGTACCTCCAGGGCGCCCAGGTGGCCGTCGTCGGCAAGGACGTGACGGGCACCGAGGACACCCTCGACGCGTCGTTCAAGTTCCGCTACGGCGCGCTCGCGAACGGCTGACCTCTCCGCACCGCAGGCCGACGGTCCCGTCCCCCGCCACACTCGGGGGGCGGGGCCGTCCGGCACGTCCGTACGGCACGTCATCAACAAGGCAGGAACCCATGACCTCCACCACCACCGGAGCACCCATCGGCGTCGCGCCCCCAGGGCCCACCACGCCGGCGACCCCGGCCGCGAAGAGCAGGCGATCGGGGGGACACCTCGGCAGCTACCTGCTGGTGCGGTTCCTGCTGATCTTCCCGACGATCTTCATCCTGGTCACCACCGTCTTCGTCCTGATGCGGGCCACGGGTGACCCGATCACCGCCTCGCTGGGCGGACGGCTGACGCACGACCAGCTGCAGGAGCGCATCCACGAGGCCGGCTACGACCGGCCGATCATCGTGCAGTACTTCGAGTACCTGGGGAACGTGTTCCGCGGGGACTTCGGCACCACGATCTCCGACAACCGCCCGGTCACCCAGGTCGTCCTGACGTACGGGACCGCGACCCTGGAGCTCGCGTTCTACGCGATGCTCGTCGCGCTCCTGGTCGGCATCCCGCTGGGCCGCATCGCCGCCGCCCGTCGCGACAAGGGCGTCGACGCGTCCCTGCGCATCTCCGGGATCCTGGCCTACGCGACGCCCGTGTTCTTCGCCGGCATCCTGCTCAAGCTCATCTTCTCCGTGTGGCTGGGCTGGCTCCCGGTCGCGGGGCGCGCGTCCACCGACGCGCAGATCGAGCTCCAGCGCAACGGCGCGGGCACCGGCATCTTCCTCATCGACGCGATCAGCACCGGCGACCCGTCCGTGGTCCTCGACGTGCTCGAGCACGCGATCCTGCCCGCCCTCGCGCTCGGGCTGCTGACGGGTGGCATCTTCCTGCGGCTGGTCCGCACCAACGTCATCGGCACCCTGTCCACGGGGTACGTCGAGGCAGCGCGCTCGCGCGGTGTCAACGAGCGTCGCCTGCTGCGCCAGCACGCGTGGCGCCCCGCGCTCGTCCCGATCATCACCGTGATCGGCCTGCAGGTCGCGCTGCTGCTGTCCGGCGCCGTCCTGACCGAGAAGACCTTCGAGTGGAAGGGCCTCGGCTTCCAGCTGGTCCAGTACCTGCTGGCCCGCGACTTCGTCGCCGTGCAGGGCATCGTCGTCCTGCTCGCCGTGGTGGTGGCGCTGACGAACTTCGTCGTCGACGTCATCGCCGCGCTCGTCGACCCGAGGATCAGGTACTGACATGACCGACACCTCCCTGCCCGAGGTCGGCCTCGCCGTCGCGCACGCCGCCCCCGCCACGCCCGAGCACACGTCGTTCTGGAAGCGTCTGCCGGTGGTGCGCCACGTCCGCACGAGCGTCGGCCTGCAGCGCACCATGCTGGTCATCGGCATCGTCCTGATGCTCATCTTCATCATCACCGCGGCGTTCGCCCCGCTGCTCGCCCCCTACGGGTACGCGCAGCTGAGCTCGGGCGACGTGAACTTCGGCTCGCAGCAGCCGCCCTCGGCCGAGAACCTCCTGGGCACCACCGTCGGCGGCTACGACGTGCTGTCCCGCACCATCTGGGGCGCCCGGCCCGCGTTCCTCGTGATCATCGTCGCGGTCACGCTCTCGATCTTCGCGGGCGTGGCGCTCGGTCTGGTGTCGGGGTACTTCGGCGGCTGGGTCGACCGCGTGCTGGTCGTCATCGCCGACGCGCTCTTCGCGTTCCCGTCGCTGCTGCTCGCCATCGTCGTCGCCATCGTGATCAGCGGTGGGCAGTCATCGATGTGGGGCGGGGTGATGGCGGCGGCCATCTCGCTGAGCGTCGTGATGATCCCCCAGTACTTCCGCGTGGTCCGCGCCGAGGTCGTCCGCGTCAAGGCGGAGGCGTTCGTCGAGTCCGCCCGCGTGATCGGCTCGGGGCACCTGCGGATCATGGGCCGCCACGTCCTGCGCAACTCCACCCGGACCCTCCCGCTGATCCTCACGCTGAACTGCTCCGAGGCGGTGCTCACGCTGGCGGGCCTGGGCTTCCTCGGGTTCGGCATCGAGCCGACGGCCGCGGCGGACTGGGGCTACGACCTGTCCAAGTCCCTGTCCGACGTGACCAGCGGCATCTGGTGGACCGCGGTGCCCCCGGGCGTCGCGATCGTGCTCACCGTGCTCGGGCTGACCCTCGTGGGCGAGTCGCTCAACGACCTCGCGGACCCGCGTCTGCGCAGGCGCCGGGCCGCCAAGGCCGCCGTGCCGCTGAGCCCGGTCACCGCTGTTCCCGGCGGTGTCGCCACCGACCGCGTCCCGGGCGTCGAGAGCATCGACGACCTCGAGGGGCCGACAGACCTGTTCGACGGAAGGGGCCAGCGCTGATGACCAACGTCGTCGACATCAAGAACCTGCACGTCTCGTTCGCCACCGACGCCGGAACCGTCCGGGCCGTCGAGGGCGTCACGCTCCACGTCGCCGCCGGGGAGGTGCTCGCGATCGTCGGCGAGTCCGGGTCCGGCAAGACCGTCACCGCCCGCTCGATCCTGGGCCTGCTGCCGGAGACCGCCCTGAGCAGCGGCACCGTCATGCTCACGCGCAAGGACGGGTCCGCCACGCACGACATCGTGACGCTGGGCGGCACCGACCTGCGCGACGTGCGCGGTCGCGACGCCGCGATGGTCTTCCAGGAGCCGTCCACCGCCCTGAACCCGGTGTTCCCGGTGGGCTGGCAGATCGCGGAAGGCCTGAAGGCGCACGGCAAGGTCTCCGACAAGGACGCCCGCGCGCGGGCGATCGAGATCCTGCGCCTGGTCGGCATCCCCGACCCGGAGCACCGCGTCGACCACTACCCGCACCAGTTCTCGGGCGGGCAGAAGCAGCGCATCGTCATCGCCCAGGCGCTCGTCCTCGACCCCGGCCTGATCATCGCCGACGAGCCGACGACCGCCCTCGACGTCACCGTGCAGGCCGAGATCCTCGACCTGCTGCGCCGCCTCCCGAAGGAGTTCGGCTCCGCGATCGTCCTGATCACGCACAACATGGGCGTCGTCGCGGACCTGGCCGACCGCGTCGCGGTCATGTTCAACGGCGAGATCGTGGAGCAGGCCGACGTCCGCACGCTGTTCGCGTCGCCGCAGCACCCGTACACGCAGCGGCTGCTGGACGCCGTGCCGCGGGTGGGCGGGCGCCGCCTGCGCGACCGCGTCCGGGTGGCCGACGAGCTCGAGGCGATGGTCGTCGACGAGTCGGCGACACCGGTCGTCGAGGCGTCCGACCTGCGGATCGTCTACCCGGGCCGGCTGCGGCAGCCCGCGTTCACGGCCGTCGACGGCGTGAACCTGGTCATCCGCCCCGGCGAGGTGCTCGGCCTGGTGGGCGAGTCGGGCAGCGGCAAGACGACGATCGGGCGGGCCATCGCCGGTCTCACCCCGATCAGCGGCGGCTCCCTGAAGGTCCACGGCGTCGAGATGCTCGACGTCAAGGCGAAGGTCTTCCGACCGGTCCGCAAGCGCATCGGGTTCGTCTTCCAGGACCCGGCGACCAGCTTCAACCCGCTGCTCACGATCGCCCAGTGCGTCGCCGAGCCGATGGTCGTGCACGGCCTGGCGCCGAACCCCGACGAGGCCCGGCCGCGCGTCGACGAGCTGATGGAGGCCGTCCAGCTGCCCAAGGCGTTCGGTGACCGGTTCCCGCACGAGCTGTCGGGCGGTCAGCGGCAGCGCGCCAGCCTGGCCCGGGCGCTCATCCTGGGCCCAGAGCTGCTCATCGCCGACGAGCCGACGAGCGCGCTCGACGTCTCGGTGCAGGCCCGGGTGCTCGACCTGTTCGCCCGCCTGCAGGCCGAGCTGGGCTTCGCGTGCCTGTTCATCAGCCACGACCTGGCCGTCGTGGACCTGCTGGCCCACCGCATCGCGGTCCTGCACCGCGGCGTGCTGGTCGAGGAGGGCACGGGCGACGAGGTGCTCGGTGCACCGAAGCACCCGTACACGCAGCGCCTGCTGGCGTCGCTGCCCGTGCCGGACCCGGTCGAGCAGGCCGCCCGCCGCGAGACGTGGAGGAACCTGCGCGCGCACGGGTGAACGTCGGACCGGTTCACCCCCGGGTGGACCGGTCCGCTCCTAGCGTGGCGGGATGCCCCCCGCTGACCAGCAGGTTCGCTCGCGCCTCGTGCGTGTGCTCGCGATCCTGGCTGTCCTCGCGACGATCCCGCTGTGGGCACCGCCGGACCACGTGACCACCTCCGACGGCGTCTTCATGGTCGCGGCGGCCGCGCCGCCGGGGGTCGCGGTCGTCCGGGTCGCGGCCCTGGTCCTCGTGGTGCTGCTCGCCGGGCTGACCCTGTGGCGGGGCAGGCGCGTCGTCGGGCTCTACGTGGTGCCGGCCCTGGCGCTGAGCTGGGTCTGGTGGCGGACGGAGGGCGGCGGCAGCTACACGGTCGCGATGTTCGGCTCGGCCGGTCAGGACCCCCCGCACGCGTTCACGTCGCCCTGGTTCGCGGTCGCGGTCGCGCTGTCCGCGCTGGTGGTCATCACGTGGACGCTCGTCGTCCTCGGCATCCTGTCGCGCGTCAGACGCACGCCTCGCGGCGGGCCGAGTAGCGGTCGTACAGCGTGACGACGAGCGCGACCACGTAGGCGAACAGGAGCACGTCACCCACCGCCACCGACCCCCTCTGCCCGGTGGCGAACGCCGCGAAGACGAGCATGGCGACGACGCTGATGACGGTGTTGACCGCGACACCGATGCCGAGCGAGGCCGTGGCCCGCCCCCGCCACAGCGCCAGCCCCGCGTGCACGAGCACCGTCCCCGTGACGACGAGCACGACCACCGACAGCCGCCCCTCCGTGAGCGGGTACGACTCGAACAGGACGGCCGTGACCAGCCCGGCCAGCGCCACCTTCTCGGCGAGGTGACCGACGCCCCTCGGCGCGACCCCGACGGGGCGCTTCGGCACCCAGCCCACCCGCTCGGCGACCCTGTCCGCGTCCACGGTGAACGGCCAGTCGGCCGGAGGCAGACGCCGGACCACGCGCCGGCCGACGACGACCAGCACCACCGCGAGGACGGCCAGGAGGCCCCAGACCCACGGGTGCGCGTCGACCAGCTTCCCGAACTCGTCGGTGAAGTCCAGCTGCGCGACGTGGATCCACCACTCCTGCGGCAGCTTGATGACCACCCAGATGAGCCCGGCCGTCCACAGGAACGCGGCCTTGCTCAGCCGGGCGGCGTCCCGCCGCGTCCGGACCACCTCGATCGCGATCACGAAGTACTCGAAGGTGTTCGGGAACACCATGAGCAGCCAGCGCAGGTCGGTCAGCTCGAAGAGGAGCACCCCGACCAGCCGGTAGTACCAGAGGAAGGCCGCGACCCCGACCGCGAACGGGTTGCGCCAGTTCCGCAGCACCGAGAGGTACGCGATCGTCAGGTAGTAGATGTCGAGCGCCTTGTCGTACGACTGGTAGTTGTCGAGCGGCAGGCCGGTGAACGCGGCGAAGATCGACTTGTCGACGCCGTCGATCACGAGCGCGGCGAGGATCGCCGGCAGCGGGAACCGCGGGATGAACAGCGGCACCACCAGCCGCAGCCCCACGACCAGCACGAACACGGTCCAGTCGATGGTGCTCGCGTCCGTCATGCGGGGACTCTAGCGATCCCGCGACCGATCCGGACCCGTGGCGACCCGCGGACCTCTACGGTGATCGCCATGCGCGACAGGCTCGTCCTCGTCGGTGCGGCCGTGGCGGTCGCGCTGGTGGCGTTCGTGGCGATCACCCCGTGGCTCACGCCGTGGCCGTTCGACGGCGAGACCCAGGACCTGGTGCAGCGGGCCGGGTTCGCCGCGGTGCCCGCAGTCGCCGCGGTCGTCGTCCTCCGGCGGTCGACCGCCGCCCGCCTCGCCGCCTGGTTCGCCGTCCCCGGGCTGCTGCTCGGCTGGGGCGTGTGGAGCCTGCCGGGCGGTGCGTTCGCCTACACCCTGACCGTGGAGACCGTCACCGGGAGCAGCATCGCGGTCGCCTCGTCGGCAGACCTGATGGCGCCCCCGACCGATGCACTCGAGGCCGCCGTGGCCGCCGCCTTCCTCGTGCTCCTGACGCTGCTCTGGACCCTCGCGGTGGTCGGCCTGGTCACGGTCGCCCGACGCCCGGGCAGCTCGTCGGTCCGCGAGCTCGCTGTCGTCGCGGCTCTCCTGACCATCCCGCTGTGGGTCCCCCCGGGGCCGCGCTGGTCCGCCGCGGGAGCGCCGATCGCCTCCGTGCCGGCGACCGTCGCGCTCGACGCAACCCGACTGACCGCGCTCGTGCTCGTGCTCGTCGTCGGCGGCCTCGTCCTCGCTTCCCGACATCCTCTGCCCGCGCGGGCCGCCGCCTACCTCGTGCCTGCGCTCCTGCTCTCGTGGGTCTGGTGGCGCACGAGCGCGGGGGGCAGCTACGGGGTCGCGGGGTCGAGCACGTGGCTGGAGCCCAGCCTGGCCGACCGGCTCCCGTGGCTCGTCACGTCCGTGGCGGAGACCGCCCTCGTGGTGGTCCTGTGGGTCCTCACCCTCCGTGGGTGGCACGAGCTGCTGCGCCGGTACCGGCCGCCGGACGCGGGACTGGTCAGCCCGACCGCGCGATGACGATGAGCAGCATCGTCACCAGGAACCCGGTGACCAGGTTCAGCCAGAGGAACCGCCGCCAGCCCGCGTTCGCGCGCTCGCAGTCCTCGTCGCGCACCGACCAGAACTGCGCGGTGCTGATCGCGTACGGGATCGGCAGGACGGCGGCGAGCGTCCCTGGCCACGGCACGATGAGCAGCACCGCGGCCGCCAGGACGTAGAGCACGGTCGACGCCACCACCGTCGCGTGCGCGCCGAGCGCTGTCGCCACGGACGCGATCCCGCCCTCGCGGTCCGCCCGGACGTCCTGCACGGCCCCGAACGCGTGCGACGCCATCCCCCAGAGCACGAACGCCACCAGCACGGGCCACGTGGTCGTCGCCCCGAGGTCCGCACCCACCAGCACCAACGCGTACAGGAGCGGGCCGACGAAGTGCATCGCGGACGTCAGGGAGTCCAGCACCGGGCGCTCCTTGAACCGGAGCACGGGCGCCGAGTACGCGACGACGAGGAACAGGACCAGGGCCAGCGTCGCGTTCGCGGCGGCGTCGCCGACCAGGAGCAGGTAGACGACGAACGGCAACGTCGTGACGAGGCACGCCCACAGGATCCGGCGGTGCACCTCGCGGGCCCGCGCAGGCTCGACGAGGCCGCCCTCGATCCCGCCCTTGCGCGGGTTGCGCAGGTCGGAGGCGTAGTCGAACACGTCGTTGATGCCGTACATCAGCAGGTTGTACGGGCCCAGGAAGAACAGGGTGCCGACGACGAACGTCACGTCGACGCGTCCGCCGGTAGCCAGCAGGTACCCGGCCGCGAACGGGTAGGCGGTGTTGATCCAGGAGAACGGCCGGGACGCGGCGAGGACCTCCCTCACGGCGTGCGGCCCTTGCGACGCCCGAGGACGACCCAGAGCACCGGCATCCCGACGGCCGCGGCGATCGCGTAGGCGAAGTCCTCCAGCGGAGCTCCCCAGATGCGCACGCCCAGGATCTTGTCGGGGTCGAACACGTACAGGTCGGCCGCGATCATGAGGGTGTCGAAGACGGCGGTCAGCACGCACAGGACCAGGACCGTCAGCAGGATCGGGACCGCCCGCAGCCGGCGCAGCACGGGCCAGGACACCACCCCGAGCACCGCGAGCACGATCACGTTGAGCACGATGTTGGTCACGAGGGCTCCCCCCGCCACCGCATCTGCGCCCGCCACGCCAGCAGCGCCGTGTAGCAGAGCAGCGCCAGGAAGAACGCCTCCTCGACGGGCAGCTCGGGTGCCAGCAGGAGCCCGGTCATGTGCGGGGAGTCGCCGCGCGCGAAGATGCCGAGCACCAGCCCGATCCCGTCCCAGAGCAGGAAGCCGACCACGCCGATCCCCACGGTGAGCGCGGCCCGGCGCGGGTCGGACCAGAACGCGAGCCGGAAGCGTCGGTCCAGCAGGGCGAGGCCGCCCAGCGACAGCAGCAGGGCGCCGAGGTACGCGAACGTCATCCGACCGTCTCGCTCCACACCCCGCGGGGCCGGGCGGCCGCGAGGAACCCCGGTCGCAGCGGGGCGGGCAGGGGTCGCGACGAGGTCTCCCCCAGCATCCGCTTGACCACGAGCTCGGCACTGATCAGGCACATCGGCAGTCCCACACCCGGGATCGTGCCACCTCCGACGTGCAGCACGTTCGGGACGCGCGCCGACGCGTCGCCCGGCCGGAACATCGCGCTCTGCCGCAGGGTGTGCTCCATCCCGAGGGCCGTGCCGCGCCAGGCGGACAGGTCGCGGGCGAAGTCCGCGGGGGCGACGACGCGGCGGGTCACCACGCGGTCGCGCAGCCCGGGGATGCCGGCCCAGGCGCCGACCTGGTCGAGGTACCGGTCGGCGTGCCGCTCGACGGCACCCCGGTCCCCCGCGCCCAGGTCCGGGTCCGCGGGGAAGGGGACGAGGACGAACAGGTTCTCGTGCCCGGGCGGAGCGGCCGTCGGGTCGCTCGCGGAGGTCCGCGACACGTACATCGACGCCACCTCGGGCACCCGCAGACCGTCCGGCGGCGTCGACCTGCCCGGCCCGAGGATGTCCTCGAAGTTGCCGGGCCAGTCCCGCGTGAAGAACAGCGAGTGGTGCGCCAGCTCGGGCAGCTCGCCGCGCACCCCCGCCATGATCAGCAGCGCGGAGATCCCCGGCCCGCGGTCCTCCCACCACTCCTCGGGCAGCTCGCGGTGCTCGCCCAGCAGCGCGGTCTCGGTGTGGTGGCGGTCCGCGGCGGACACCACGACGTCGGCCCGGACGAACCTCCCGTCGGCCAGCCGCACGCCCCGGGCCTCGCCTGACCTGCGGGGATGCCGGAGGGACGGGCTGGCGTCGTCGATCTCGACCGCCGCCACGTCGGCACCCGTGCAGATGTCCACGCCCTCCTTGCGGGCGATCCTCTCGAGCGCCTCGATGATCGTGTACATCCCGCCGCGCGGGAAACGTACGCCGTCGACCAGGTCCAGGTGGCTCATCAGCGAGTACAGCGCGGGGACCCGGTACGGCGAGGACCCGAGGAACACCGCGTGGTACCCGAGCACCTGCCGAAGCACGGGATCGGTCACCGTGGCCGCGACCTTGTCGGCCAGCGTGCCCGTCAGCAGACCCGCCAGCGTCCGCGACTGCCGGGCGACGTCGAGCGACAGGAGCCGGTCCGGTCGCGCGAACGTCGTGTAGAGGAACGAGTCGAGCGCCGTCCGGTACGCCTGCGTCGACGCCTCGGAGTACCTGCGGACGGCCTCCCCTGCGCCGGCCTCGCGCGCCTCGAACGTCGCCCAGTTGGTCTCGGCGTCGCCGACCACGTCGAACGGCTCTGACGGGCCGCCGCCGACCGGCTCCGGGAACAGCCGGTACGCCGGGTCCAGCCGGTCCAGCTCGACGTGGTCCTCGATCCGCTCGCCCAGCAGCGCGAACGCGTGCTCGAAGACCTCCGGCATGAAGTACCAGGACGGCCCGGTGTCGAACCGGAACCCGTCGACGGACCACGTCCCCGCCCGCCCGCCGAGCTGGTCGTGCCGCTCCAGCAGGGTCACCAGCGCGCCCCCGCGGGCCAGCAGGGCGGCGGTGGTCAGCCCGGCGATGCCGCCACCGATGACGACGACGCGTCCTGGCGTCATGCGTCGAGGCGTCCTGCGTCGCCCGTCCGGCCTGCCCGCGCCTCCGCCAGCACCGACTCGCCGACGACCAGGAGCTTGACGGGCGTGGGCAGCCGCACCCGGGCGGCCAGCAGCTCCCCCGCCGGCCGCGCCGCGATCTCGTCGAGCAGCCGCTGGTAGAGCGCGAGGGTGGCGCCGACCGCGTAGCGCGCCCGCCGCGGCAGGCTCGGCACCGCCGCGCGCGCCGCCTCCACGTCGTCGGTGATCTCCCGCAGGATCGCGCTCAGCTGCGCGTCGTCCAGGTGCCCCGGCGTCGTGCCCGGGAAGTAGGTGCGACCCAGCTCCTCGGTGTCGGCGCCGAGGTCGCGCAGGAAGTTGATCTTCTGGAACGCCGCACCCAGCGCCCGGGCGCCGGTCACCTGCGCCTCGTCGGGCTCCCGCACCGGCTCGCCGGGCCGCCGGTCCTCGTTGAGGAACGCCCGCACGCACATGAGGCCGACCACCTCGGCCGAGCCGTACACGTAGGCCTCGTAGCTGGCCCGGTCGTGCTCGCGGACCGTCAGGTCCGCCCGCATGGACGCGAAGAACGGCGCCGTCTCCGCCGCGGTGATCCCCACGCGCCGCGCGGTCCGCGCGAACGCGTGCACCACGAGGTTCGTCGAGTACCCGGTGCGCAGCGCACGAGCGGTCTGCTCCTCGAGCTCGTCCAGCTCGGCGCCCGCGTCCTCGCCGCGGTAGGTGTCGACCACCTCGTCGGCCAGCCGCACCAGCGCGTAGACCGCGCGGATGTCCTCCTGACCCCGCCGACCGAGCAGGCGGGTGCCCAGACCGAACGACGTGGAGTAGGCGGCCAGCACCCCCGCGCTCGTGCGCGCGGCCGTGGCGTCGTACAACCGGAGCGCCCGGTCGCGGGCTGTCCGCAGGTCCGTCATCGACTCCCCCAGCACCTCAGTGACCCCGTCCGACGAGATCGTCGACGACGCCCACAAGGTAGCCTCCCAACGGCTCCGGCACCCCGTCCACCGCCAGCTCGCGTGCACGCTGCGCCGTGGCCCGCACCAGGTCCCGCACCGCGTCCAGCGCCCCGCTGGCCACCAGGACCTCCCGCACCGCGGCCGCTCCCCGGTCGTCCAGGTCCGCGCGCCCGACGTTCGCGTCGAGCACCGCGCACCCGGCGTCGTCCGCCCGCGCGTACGCCAGGCGCAGCAGCTCGGTGCGCTTGCCCTCGCGCAGGTCCGACAGCACCGACTTCCCCGTCACGGCAGGGTCGCCGAACACCCCCAGGACGTCGTCGGTGAGCTGGAACGCGACGCCGAGGGCGGAGCCCACCGCGCCGAGCCGGGCCACCTGACCGTCGTCGGCACCCGCCAGGACCGCACCGACGACCAGCGGCAGGCTGCCCGAGTACGCGGCCGTCTTCAGCTCCGCGACCGCGAGCGCGTCCACGTCCCGCGGCGAGGACAGGGCGCCCGTCACGTCGAGCAGCTCGCCGACGACGGTCGTCTCGATGCCCGCGGCCAGCAGCCCCACCACGCGCAGCAGGGCGGCGCTGTCCGCCGGCGCGCTCGCCACCAGCGCGAACGCCGACGCGATGGCCAGGTCGCCCGCCAGCACGCCGGCGGCGAGCACCTGGTCGGACACGGTCCGCTCGGGGAGCCCTCGGCCCGCCAGGCGAGCGCGCGTCGCTCCCGCGACGTTGGGCCGCCCGCGCCGCACCTCGTCGTGGTCGAGCAGGTCGTCGTGCACGAGCATCGCGGCGTGCAGCACCTCGACCGCGGCCGCGACCGGCGCGATCGGCGCCGCGTCCCGCCCGAGCAGCCCGTCGCGCCCGTCGTGACCGCCCCCCAGCCCCAGGTAGGCGGCGACCGCGAGCCGCGGACGCATGAGCTTGCCCCCGACGCCGGCGGCGAGATCGCCCCAGAGCTGCGCCGCGACGTCGGACACACCGGCGGCGGCGCGCACCCGGGCGTCGAGAAAGTCCTGCAGCACGGCCGAGGTCACGGCCATCGCGCGCTCGACCGACTCCGCCAGGTCAGCACGCTCCGCGACCCGTGCGCGCGCGTCGGCCTCCTGAGCCCGTGCGGACCCCGGTGTGGTCCGCAGCGCCGACTCGACGTGCATGGGCTCTCCCGTCGTTGCTGGATCCGACCCGTTCGCCCGCACGACCGGCCACGAGGAATCCTCAGGCTACTGAGCATTCTCCGGACCGCCACCGCACAGGGCTGTTCTGCACCCTTCGGCCGGACGCCCCTCGACGGATGCACCTCGCGCCGACTTTCTTCAGCACTGCTCCGGTCGGCCGCCCACCGCCGTCGTCGGTAGGCTCGCCTGCATGACATGGCTGGTCACCGGGGGTGCCGGGTACATCGGGTCGCACGTGGTGCGGGCGTTCGGGCAGGTCGGGCTGGAGACGGTGGTCCTCGACGACCTGTCCAGCGGCCACCGGTCGTTCGTCCCCGACGACGTGCCGTTGGTCGAGGGCTCGATCCTCGACACCGACCTGGTCGCGGACACCCTGGTCCAGCACGGCATCGTCGGCGTCGTGCACCTCGCCGGGTTCAAGTACGCGGGCGTCTCCGTGGACCGCCCGCTGCACACGTACGACCAGAACGTCACCGGCACCGCCCACCTGCTCGAGGCGATGGCGTCCCAGGGCGTCGACGCGATCGTCTTCTCGTCCTCGGCGGCCGTCTACGGCACGCCGGACGTCGACCTCGTCACCGAGGCCACCGCCACCAGCCCGGAGTCCCCCTACGGCGAGTCCAAGCTCATCGGCGAGTGGCTGCTGCGCGACCAGGGGCGGGCGGTCGGGCTCCGGCACACGTCGCTGCGCTACTTCAACGTCGTCGGCTCCGCCACCCCGGACCTGTACGACACCAGCCCGCACAACCTCTTCCCGCTCGTCCTGGACGCCCTGGCCGGCGGCCGCACGCCGCGCGTCAACGGCACCGACTACGCGACGCCGGACGGGACGTGCGTCCGCGACTACATCCACGTCGCTGACCTCGCGGCCTCCCACGTCGCCGCTGCCCAGGCGCTCGCCGCCGGCCGCACCCTGGAGCCGGTCTACAACCTGGGATCGGGCGCCGGCGTCTCCGTGCGGGAGATCATGACCGCGATGGCCGAGGGCACCGGTATCCCCTTCGAGCCGGAGACCGGCCCGCGCCGCCCGGGCGACCCGGCCCGCATCGTCGCGTCGGGCGAGCTGGCAGCCCGGGACCTCGACTGGCAGATGCGCCACACCCTGCTCGACATGGTCACCAGCGCCTGGGAAGCCCGCCAGGCCCACTGACCCACCGGGGCAGGGCCCCACAACGTCCGAGCATCCGAGCGCCCCAACGGTAAGATCCGCGGACGCTACCCCCCAGTTCCCGCAACGTCCGACGATCCGTGCGTCCCAACGACCAGACGCTCGGACGCTACGCACCCTTCCCGATGTTCGGACGTCCCAGCGCCCGAGGCGCTTTCCCGATGCGCGGACGCTGCGGGACCACGTCTGGCTGTTACAGCGCCTGGAGCCGTGGCAGGTGGTCGACGAGGCCCTCCAGCACGGACTCGTCGCCCTCGTAGATGCCGTCGGCGCGTGGCCAGTGGACCACCACGTCGGTGAACCCCAGCGTCGCGGCACGCTCGATGCCGTCGGTGACGACGGCGAGGGAGCTCATCGAGAAGATCGGTGCCCCGTCCAGGCTCAGGTACCGGCGCAGCGGCGGCTGTCCGGCGGGGCGGTGCTCGGCCTCGATCGCGTCGACCTGCTCGCGCATGGCAGCGAGCCCCGTCCACCACTGCTCCTGCGCGGCGAGCTGGTCGTCGGGCACGTCCTCGGTCGCGTACGCGGGACCGTAGGTGGCCCACCCCTGCCCGTACCGCGCGGCCAGGGCCATCGTGCGCGGGCCGTTGGCGGCGACGACGAACGGCGTCCGGGGCTGCGCGATCGTGCCGGGGATCATCCGTGCCTCGTGGGCCCGGTAGAACGTGCCCTGGTGCGACGTGACCGGCTGCGTCAGGAGCTCGTCGAGCAGCCCGACGAACTCCTCGAACCGCCGGGTCCGCTCACCGCGGGTGGGCGGGTCGCCCATGACGGAGGCGTCGAACCCTTCGCCCCCGGCACCGAGCCCGAGCAGGAACCGGCCGTTGCTGACGTCGTCGAGCCCCAGCACGTCCTTGGCGAACGGCACCGGGTGCCGGAAGTTCGGCGACGCCACCCAGGTCCCGAGGCCGATCCGCTCGGTGACGGCGGCCGCCGCGGCCAGCAGCGGGACGGTCGCGAACCACGGCTGGTCCACGAGCGAGCGCCACGCCAGGTGGTCGTACGTCCAGGCATGGTCGAAGCCCCACTCCTCGACCTGCTCCCACTTGCGACGAGCAGTGCTCCACCGCTCCTGCGGCAGCAACGCGATCCCCACAGCAACCATGCGCCGACCCTATGTGCCCACCCCGACAACGTCCGGCCACCTGCAGGCGGGAGCCCTCCGGAGTGCGGACGTCCCGGGTTGTCGGAGCCTCGAGGAGTGCGGACGCTGCGGCGGTGGAGGGTCAGGCGTGGGCGTGGTGCTCGCTGCCGGTGGTGGACGGGGGTTCCAGCTGGAACGTGCAGTGGTCGACGTCGAAGTGGCCCGCCAGGCAGTGCCGCAGGTCGCCGAGCACCCGACCGGCCTCGCCCCGGGACAGGAGCTCGTCGGGCACCTCGACGTGCGCCGACAGCACGGGGACGCCGGAGGTGATCGTCCAGGCGTGCAGGTCGTGCACGCCGAGCACCCCCGGGACGCCGCAGATGTGCGCCCGGATGGCGTCCAGGTCCACGCCGCGCGGGGTGGCCTCCAGGAGCACCGTCCCGACCTCGCGCAGCAGCGCCACCGCGCGCGGCACGATCATGAGGCCGATGAGCACCGACGCGATGCCGTCGGCCCGCAGGTACCCGGTGGCCATCACCACGAGCGCGGCCGCGACGACCGCCGCCGAGCCCAGCAGGTCGCCGAGCACCTCCAGGTAGGCACCGCGCACGGTCAGCGACTCCTCCTGCCCGCGGCGCAGGAGCAGGAGCCCGACCCCGTTGGCGGCGAGACCGACGACGGCGACGACGAGCATCAGCCCGGCCTCCACCTCACCGGGCGTGATGATCCGCGCGATGCCGCCGACGATCACCCCGACCCCGACAGCCGCGATGACCAGCCCGTTCACCAGCGCCGCGAGGATCTCGGCGCGCTGCCACCCGAACGTGCGGGCGGCGGTCGCGGGCCGGGCGGCGAGCGCGGTGGCACCGAGCGCCAGACCCACCCCCGCGGCGTCGGTGAGCATGTGCCCCGCATCCGCGATCAGCGCGAACGAGCCGGAGAGCAGCCCGCCGACCACCTCGACCACGAGCACGACGAGCGTGAGGACGAGCACCGCGAGGAGCCGGCCGCGATGGGCCTGCGCCGCGGTGGAGTGGGAGTGGTCGTGGCCCACCGCTCAGTCCCAGCCCAGCTCGTGCAGGCGCTCGTCGTCGATGCCGAAGTGGTGCGCGATCTCGTGCACGACGGTGACGGCGACCTCCTCGACGACGTCCTCGCGGCTGTCGCAGATGGCGAGCGTCGGGAGCCGGAAGATCGTGATCCGGTCGGGCAGCGACCCGGCGGCCCAGAACTCGCCGCGCTCGGTCAGCGGCGTGCCCTCGTACAGCCCGAGCAGGTCGACCTCGCCCTCGGGCGGGGCGTCCTCGACCAGGACGACGACGTTGTCCATCATCGCGGCGAGCTCGTCGGGGATCTCGTCGAGCGCGTCGCGGACCGCATCCTCGAACTCTGCGGGTGACATGTCGACCATGAGGTCCATCCTGCCTGCTCAGCGACGGGTGCCGGAGGGTGACCACCGCCACTCGTCATCGACTTTGGAGATCGGGCCGATGACCCCGTATGCTCATCACCGGTCATCCGGCGCCTCGGCGTTGGGGGTTGGATGTTCGCGTAGGACATGCCCCCATCGTCTAGCGGCCTAGGACCCCGCCCTTTCACGGCGGTAGCACGGGTTCGAATCCCGTTGGGGGTACGAGCAGTTCAGTAGTTCAGCAGTAGGCCTTGCAGCAGTTCAAGGCCCCGTAGCGCAGTTGGTTAGCGCGCCGCCCTGTCACGGCGGAGGTCGCGGGTTCAAGTCCCGTCGGGGTCGCTCGATCCGCCCGGTCATCCTGTTCGCAGGAACCCGGGCGTCGTCGGTTACGGCCACTTAGCTCAGTTGGTAGAGCGTTCGACTGAAAATCGAAAGGTCGGCAGTTCGACCCTGCCAGTGGCCACCACGCAAGCCCCGCCCGGATCATCCGGTGCGGGGCTTCGTCATGCTGCCCCCGACCCGCGCCCGCCAGCGGCGCGCCGCCCGGAGCGCCGGGACACCGTCCGAGACGATGGCGACAGCGACCCCGGGGGGATGACGGATGAGCAGCCTGAGCACGGTCGGCGCCGGCGACATCGAGCGCATCGCCACCGCGCTGTTCATCGAGCCGCCCGTGCGCAGCCGCTCCTCGACGCGGTTCTGGGTCCTCCTGGCACTCGCGTCCGTCATCGCCACGGCCGGTGTCGTGGCCGACTCCACGGCCACCGTCATCGGCGCGATGATCGTGGCTCCCCTGATGACGCCGATCCTGGGCATGGCGTTTGCCCTGGTCCTCGCGGACCGGCCGCACCTGGTGCGCAGCCTCGTGCACGTCCTGCTGGGCGCCCTGCTCGTCGTGGCCATCGGCTACCTGATCGGCATGCTGGTCCACCCGGCCGACGACTTCGCGGGCAACTCACAGGTGGCCGGTCGCATCAGCCCCAAGCTCATCGACCTGCTCGCCGCGCTCGCCACGGGCACGGTCGGTGCGTTCGCCCTGATCCGCTCGGACATCTCCGACACGCTGCCGGGCGTCGCGATCGCCATCTCCCTCGTGCCGCCCCTGGCGGTCACCGGACTGCTGCTGCAGGTCGGTCGCACCGCGGACGCCGCGCAGTCGGCCCTGCTCTTCGGCACCAACGTCGCGGCCATCATCGCCACCGGCACGGTCGTCCTCGTGCTGGCGGGGGTGCGGTCCGCCGCGGAGACGGCGGGCTACCCGGTCGGCCGGCTCAGCGGCGCGACGTTCGCGCTGGTCGCCGCGCTCGTCGTCCTCGTCGCGATCCCCCTCGCGGCGGGCTCCCGGGCCGTGGTCCAGGACCAGTCGCTCGAGACGCAGGCACGTCCGATCGCCCAGGCCTGGGCACGCGACGCCGGCTGGGAGGTCACCACCGTCGTGGCGCTCAACGGCGTGGTCACGGTGAGCGCGCTCGGTCCGCCGCCGTCGATCGACCCGGAGTCCCTGCGTGACGCGTTCGACGCCGACGGGCTGGCCGGCACCGACCTGCGGCTCGCCCTCGTGGTCGGCGGCACCCGCCTGTGCCCCGCGAACACCTCGGAGTGCGTCGTCCCGGTACCTGGTCACTAGCGCGGCAACCCTACGACCAGGCCTTCTGCTCCTACGCTGGGCACACCGCACGCCGTACGAGGAGGACCCATGGCCAGCACCCCCGGTGCCGATCGACCCCGCAGCTTCTTCGACCGGCTGACCGAGCCGTTCGCCGACCGCGCGCGCGAGAAGTTCGAGCAGGCCGAGGACCACGTCCGCGAGGCCATCCAGCACGAGATCGACGCGGTCGCACGCAGCGTCCGCACCCGGGCGATCGAGGTCCGACCGTCCGCCATCGGGTTCGGCGCCGCCGCGCTCCTCAGCTTCTTCGGCCTGGCGCTCCTGATCACCGCCGCCGTGCTCGGCCTGTCCCACGCGCTCGACCCCTGGCTCGCGTCGCTCATCATCGGCGTCGCGCTCCTCCTCGTCGGCGCCGGGGTCGCCGCCTGGGCCAAGCGGCACCTCCCCCCGGGGCCGTCGGTCTCGGTCGTCCGCATCCACGAGCCGGTCCACCCGGCCGAGGAGCAGGTGCACCCGTGGGCAGACTGACTCGCGGGCAGGATCGCCGACCACCACACTGAGTTCCCTACGGAAGTGCAGACGAGAGGCCGTGCCCATGACCACGCAGTCGGGACTGCCGAACGACGAGAAGTCGCTCGGCCAGCTGGTGTCCGAGCTCAGCGAGCAGGGTGCGCGGCTCGTCCGCGCGGAGATCGACCTGGCCAAGGCCGAGATCACCGGGCGGGCGCAGCAGCTGGGCGTCGGCGCGGGGCTGATCGTGGCCGGCGCCGTCCTCGCGCTCTACCTGCTGGGCGCCGGGATCGCCACCAGCATCATCGTGCTGGACCTCTGGCTGGACCTCTGGCTGGCCGCGCTCATCGTGTGCGCGTTCCTGCTGCTGGTCATCGTGATCCTGGTCCTGATCGGCATCAACCGCGTCAAGGCCGGGTCGCCACCCACACCGGCGAAGGCGATCGAGAACGTCCAGAACGACATCGCAGCGGTGAAGGCGGGGTTCAGCGCATGAGCGACGAGTCGGTCGAGAAGCCCGCGAGCACGCAGAAGCCCTTCAGCACGCCGGAGATGGTGGCGCTGGAGGCCGAGCTCGCCGTGACGCGCGCCCAGCTGGCGTCGACGGTGGACGAGCTGGTGGCCCGCCTGGACCCCCGCGCGCAGGCCGGCCGGGCGGTCGACTCGGGACGTCAGCTCTGGCGGGACGCGACGAGCGGCGACTCCTCGCCGGACGCGCGCAAGAAGGCGATCGCGATCATCGGCGGCGCCGTGGCGGGGGTGGCGGCGCTGCTCGCGCTCGTCGTCGCGGCGGGGCGCCACAAGGAGTGAACGCCCGGTCCTGAGACACCGGGTGCCGGGAACGAGAGCTGCGAGGGTCGCGTCATCGCGACCCTCGCAGTTCTGCGGAGGCATTCAGGTCGTACGGTCGTGCCATGCGCTCGACGGCCGAGGACCCGTCGATCGTCGTCGACGGGCTCGGCCGGGGCGGGTGTGGTCGCTCAGCCGTCCGACGGGCGCTGCTGCGGAACACCGTTCAGCAGGTCGCGCACCTCGGACTCGCGGTAGCGCCGGTGACCACCGAGGGTGCGGATCGAGGACAGCTTCCCGGCCTTGGCCCACCGGGTGACGGTCTTCGGATCAACCCGGAACAGAGTCGCGACCTCGGAGGGCGTGAGCAGTGCTTCGGTCTCTACGGGGTGTGCGTTCATCAGCTGCCTCCTGGCAAGCGTGCGGCCTGCGGTGCCGACATGTCGGCCCCTGGCCAGTTCAGGTGCGGGTGGTGCAGGTCCAACCGTGTGAAACGTTCTCGGGATGGCGAGCCTACGTCGTCGATGCCCAAACCATGACATCGCTCTCTAGCATGAACGAAAGCCGCAGATAGCGCATTCCAGGACACGTTCGCGTAACAAACCTACACAGGACTCTCATACAACTCTCATACCGCTCCACTCCGCGGCCACAGCACCACCCTAAACCCGACCAATCGGTCATTCACCCCGACGCGCGCACTGTCCACGCACGATTGGACGGCCGACCTGGACTCCCGCCTGCCGGCGACCGGGCCGGACGGAGCACGTGACGCGGATCGCCCGCGGCGAGTGGTCGGAATAGCGAACGAGCATGTACCGTTGCCCCTCGAAGAGACGATTCAGCACCCCGGGGCCGCACGTGTCAGCACGGAGCCGCCCCGCATCCACGTAAGAGGGGGTCGATGCCATGGGGCGCGGCCGTCAGAAGGCTAAGCAGACGAAGGTGGCCCGGGAGCTGAAGTACTTCAGCCCGGAGACCAACTACCGAGCTCTCGAGCAGGAGCTCACGTCGCACGGCCACAACGATGTCGTCACCGACAACCGCCCTCGCGCGGCTGTGGAGACGGACACTGACGACGACAGCGACGACTACCGCCGCTGGTCCGACGACGACCGCTGACGCGGTCGTCACTCATCTCGCGCACGCCACGAGATCGCCGAGCGAGACGGCGGCAGCAGAGCTGTCGCTCGTCTCGCACGTCGCTCTCTGAGCCTTGCTCGCCGGGCCCGTCGGTGACGTCGGCCCAGCTCGCGTGCTCGTGGGCCATGCGTGCTGCTGGGCCACGTCTGCTCGTCGACACCGCGCCTGCGGTTCCCGACGGCGGCGGCGCACGTGCGAGCCACGCTCTCCGCTGCCGGTCCCGGCGTGCGCTGCGCGCATCGTCGGCGATCTGACCTGCTCGTCGCCGGACCCAGCCGGCCCTGCGTGCTCCGACGCCGCCACTGGCTCAGCCTGGGCGGCGACCCGTCCGCTGCGCCGGACGCTGTGCAGCGCTGGGGCCATCCGGCCCGCGGGCTACGCCCGGTAGGCACCGGTGAGCTGGACCGCTCCGCCGTGCACACCCTTCGTCCCGGCCACGAAGCCCGGGGCACCGACGACGTCGATCGCCGGGTCGGCGTGCCGGACGGTGCCCAGCTCCCAGGCGGGCAGTCCGAGCTCGGCGGCGTGCGCGAGGATCCCGTCCACGGCGTCGGCGGCGACGATCGCCACCATGCCGACACCCAGGTTGAGGGTGCCCTCGAGGTCGGTCCACGGCACCTGCCCGAGGCGCTGCACCAGGGAGAAGATCGGCGGCAGGGTCCAGCCGGCGCGGTCGATGTCCGCGACGAGTCCCTGCGGCAGCACGCGCGCGACGTTCGACGCGAGTCCCCCACCGGTGACGTGGCTGTACGCGTGCAGGCCGGCGACACCTGCCCGGTCGGCGAGCGCGAGGCAGTCGGAGGCGTAGACGCGGGTGGGCTCCAGGAGCTCCTCGCCCAGCGTGCGGCCGAGCTCGTCGACGTGGCGGTCCAGGGACCAGCCGGCCACCGACACGACCTTGCGGACCAGCGAGTACCCGTTGGAGTGCAGACCGCTCGAGCCGAGCGCGAGGAGCACGTCACCGGCCCGCACGCGCTCCGGACCGAGCAGCTGGTCGGCCTCGACGACGCCCGTCGCGGCACCGGCCACGTCGTACTCGTCAGGACCCAGCAGGCCGGGGTGCTCCGCGGTCTCGCCGCCGACGAGCGCCGTCCCCGCCACCGAGCAGGCCGCCGCGATGCCGCGCACGATGCCCGCGATGCGCTCGGGCACCACGCGGCCGCACGCGATGTAGTCGGTCATGAACAGCGGCTTCGCGCCGACCACCACGATGTCGTCGACCACCATGCCCACCAGGTCGAACCCGATGGTGTCGTGGATGTCGAGCGCCTGCGCGATGGCGACCTTGGTGCCGACGCCGTCGGTCGACGTGGCCAGCAGCGGCTTGCGGTAGGTCAGCAGCGCGCTCGCGTCGTAGAGCCCTGCGAAGCCTCCGACGCCGCCGAGCACCTGGGGTCCGTGCGTCGCCCGGACGGCGTCCTTCATCAGCTCGACGGCCTTGTCACCGGCCTCGGTGTCGACGCCCGCCGCTGCGTACGTGACGGAGCCGCCCTGCGCCCCGCTCACGGGTGGTCCAGGGCGGTCGCGCCGCCGGCGCTCGGGACGATGGACAGCAGCCCGTCCTCCGGGGCGCCCAGCGGGAGCTCGTTCTGCTCGAGCAGGAACTTGCCCAGCCTGTCGTCGGGCGGCAGCTCGATGGGGTACTGGCCGGTGAAGCAGGCGGCGCAGAGCTGCGACGCGGGCTGCTCGGTGGCGGCGATCATGCCCTCCGGGGAGATGTAGCCGAGCGAGTCGGCGCCGAGCGACGCGGCGATCTCGTCGACCCCCAGGCCGTTCGCGATGAGCTCGGCGCGAGACGCGAAGTCGATGCCGTAGAAGCAGGGCCACTTCACCGGCGGGGAGCTGATGCGCACGTGCACCTCGGCCGCGCCCGCCTCCCGCAGCATCCGGATGAGTGCGCGCTGGGTGTTGCCGCGGACGATCGAGTCGTCGACGACCACCAGGCGCTTGCCGCGGATGACGTCCTTGAGCGGGTTGAGCTTGAGCCGGATGCCGAGCTGGCGCAGCGTCTGCGACGGCTGGATGAAGGTGCGACCGACATAGGCGTTCTTGGTCAGCCCCTGACCGAACGTGATCCCCGACTCCGCGGCGTAGCCGACGGCCGCGGGCGTCCCGGACTCCGGCACGGGGATGACCAGGTCCGCCTCGACGGGGTGCTCGACCGCGAGGCGACGGCCCATCGCGACGCGCGCGGCGTGCACGGAGCGGCCCGCGATCGAGGTGTCGGGACGGGCCAGGTAGACGTACTCGAAGACGCACCCGGCGCGGTCGACCGACGCGAACCGGCTGCTGCGCAGACCGTCGGCGTCGATCGCGATGAACTCACCGGGCTCGATCTCGCGGACGAACGAGGCGCCGACGATATCCAGGGCCGGGGTCTCGCTGGCCACGACCCAGCCGCGCTCCAGCCGGCCGAGGACGAGCGGCCGGACGCCCTGCGGGTCCCGTGCGGCGTACAGGGTGTGCTCGTCCATGAAGACGAGGCTGAACGCCCCGCGCAGGCGCGGGAGCACCTCGAGCGCGGTGGCCTCCAGCGTGTGGTCCGGGTCCCCCGCCAGCAGGGCCGTGATCAGCGCGGTGTCCGTGGTGTTGCCGCGCGCGAGCTCTCCGCGCCGCTGGCTGCCGTAGCGCTCGGCGACGAGGTCGACCAGCTCCGCGGCGTTGGTCAGGTTGCCGTTGTGGCCCAGGGCGACCGTGCCGGCCGCCGTGGGGCCGAGCGTCGGCTGCGCGTTCTCCCAGGTGCTGCCACCGGTGGTCGAGTAGCGCGTGTGGCCGATGGCGATGTGCCCCTGCAGGGCGTTCAGCGCCGTCTCGTCGAAGACCTGGGACACCAGGCCCATGTCCTTGTACACGAGCAGCTGCTGGCCGTTGGAGGTGGCGATGCCCGCCGACTCCTGACCACGGTGCTGCAGTGCGTAGAGGCCGAAGTAGGTCAGCTTGGCGACTTCCTCGCCAGGTGCCCACACACCGAAGACGCCACAAGCGTCCTGGGGGCCTTTTTCGTTGGGGAGGAGGTCGTGGTTCAGACGTCCGTCTGCGCGGGGGGCCACTCGCCTATGGTCGCACAGTCCTCGTCGTGGGCGACCAGGGCGCCCACCCGTCAGACGGTCGGGCGGACCGCCTTGCGGACGCTGCGCCGGTCCGCCAGCACCGCGACCAGCCCGCCGAGGAAGCCGCCGAGGACACCACCGGCGACGGCCATGACGGTGCGCACCGCACCCTCGCCGTCGAGGAACGAGATGAAGCCCGAGCCGTCGGCCACCCAGGGGACCTCGGGGCGGACGACCGCGACCAGCACGAGCCCCACGACGATGCCGACGAGGACGCCCGTGGTGATGAAGGCGCCGTACTTCGGGGCGTGCCGGACGACGGCCGGCTCCGCGACCCGGTCCAGCTCCGCCTCCGACGGGATCGGCACGCCGCGGGCGTCGAGGGCGACAGGCTCGGAGGATGCGGGCGGCACGTCCGAGGGCTCGACCGGCTGCGCGGCGATGGCTGCCGGCTGCTCGGCGGCGTCCGGGGTGTCGGCGGGCTGGGGGTCGTCAGGCACCCCGTGATCCTAGGTCAGGGCCCGCGGGTGCCCACCCCACCAAGCTCAGCCGCGGTCGCGGGCGGCCTGCAGCGGGAGCCACTCCCGCAGGTCGGCGCGCTCGCCGGACGCCCGGATCCGTCCGTCGGCCACAGCGGACTCCCACGTCAGCGCCCCGGTGGCCAGCCCAAGCCACGTCTGCGCGTCCGTCTCCACGACGTTCGGCGGGGTGCCGCGGGTGTGACGAGGTCCTTCCACCGCCTGCACGGCACCGTCGGGCGGGACCCGCACCTCGACCGCGTTGCCGGGCGCCACGTCGGCCAGCTCCTCGAGCGTGAACCGGACCGCGGTCCGCCGCGCGGCCGTCGGCGCGCCGGCGGGGTCGGCCCGCCAGACGGCGAGCGCGGCCCGCCCGTCGGCAGGATCGGTACGTCGACGCGGCGGCATGGCTCGATTCTCCCTCGCCCCAGAGCGGGTCGCCGTCGTCGGGGGAACCGAGGCCGCCGAGCACGCCGGGCTCGTCACGGGCCGGCGCAGGACGCGGGACGGCTCGGCGCGGGTTGACGCGACGGAGACGTCCGCTAGCCTCGTGGCCATGTCCTCGACGACCTGGCGCTGGCTGCTCTAGACGCAGCCCGCGGTCGTCCTGCCCCCGAGCTGCTCACGCGGCTACGGGGGCATCGCTGTCTCCGGGCACGTGCGCGGCTCCCCTCGGAAGAAGGAGTCCCCCCATGACACAGCCCCGCATGCTCACCGGCGAGCGCCCGACCGGCCCGCTGCACATCGGCCACCTGTTCGGCACGGTCGCCAACCGGGTGCGGCTGCAGCGCTCGGGCGTCGAGACGCTGCTCGTGCTCGCCGACTACCAGGTGATCACCGACCGGGACGTGACCGGTGACGTCGGGCGCAACGTGCACGAGATCGTGCTCGACTACCTCGCGGCCGGGATCGACCCCGATGCCGCGACGATCTTCACGCACAGCGCCGTGCCCGCCCTGCACCAGCTCATGCTGCCGTTCCTGTCGCTGGTGAGCGTCGCGGAGCTGGAACGGAACCCCACGGTCAAGCAGGAGCTGGCCGACTCAGGCCGGTCGCTGTCCGGGCTGCTGCTCACCTACCCCGTGCACCAGGCGGCGGACATCCTGTTCTGCCACGCGGACGTCGTGCCGGTGGGCCGGGACCAGCTGCCGCACCTGGAGCTCACGCGGACGATCGTGCGGCGGTTCACCCAGCGCTACGGGCCGTGCTTCACGGAGCCCGAGGCGCTGCTGTCCGATGCTCCCGTGGTGCTGGGCACCGACGGCCGCAAGATGAGCAAGAGCAACGGGAACGGCATCGCGCTGCGGGCGAGCGCCGACGAGACGGTCCGCGCGATCCGGTCCGCGAAGACCGACTCGGACCGGGTGATCACCTACGACCCCGTGGCGCGGCCCGAGGTGGCGAACCTGCTCCTGCTCGCGTCGCTGTGCACGGGCGTGCCGCCGGAGACGATCGCCGACGAGGTGGGGTCGCGCGGCTCCGGGCACCTCAAGGCGGTGGTCGCGGACGCCCTGGTCGAGCACCTGGCTCCCCTGCGGGCCCGTCGCGCCCTGTTCGCCGCCGAGCCGGGGCTCGTGACCGAGATCCTCGCGGCGGGCAACGCACGCGCGAACGAGCTCGCGGACGCCACGATCCGTGACGTCCGCGAGCTCATGGGGATGACCTACTGCTGAGGAGAGGTCACCACTTCGCGTTGCGGGCGAGCTCCAGAGCCATGCTCTGGAACCAGGCACCGGCGGACGGGCCACCGTTGCAGGTGCCGTCGGACTCGCCGGGCAGCTTGACCCACAGGAGGGCGTCGAGACCGGAGCCGTCGTTCACGAGCGTCGGCTTCTCGCCCAGGGCGCGGCCGCTCGGGTTGCACCACTGGCCGTTGGAGCCGTTGCCGTTGCGGGACGTGTCGATGACGAACTTCTTGCCGCCCAGCTGCTGCGAGATCTGCTGGCCGTACGACTTCGACGCCGCGGTGGTCTGGTAGTTCGACGTGTTCAGCGCGAAGCCGACCGCGTACTCGAAGCCGACCTGGTTGAGACGGCTCACGGCCGTGCTGACGGGCAGCCACGCCGAGTGGCCGGCGTCGATGTACACGCGGGCACCCTTGAGGGTCAGCGCCTTGGCGGCGTACTTGAGGAAGCCGACCCGGTCGCCCTGGCCGCTGCAGTCGCCGAGCATGGCGAGCGCGTCGGGCTCGAGGATCACGTAGGGGTTGCCCTGGATGCCGGACGCGACCGTGTCGATCCAGGCCGCATAGGCGGACTCGGCGACGCCGCCGCCGGAGTAGTTGCCGCAGTCGCGGCCGGGGATCGCGTAGACGACGAGCATCGGGGTCTTGCCCGCCGCCGCTGCGCGACCGGTGTAGTCGGCCACCTCGGCACGGGCGTGCGACGCGTCGGCCCAGTTGCCCACCCAGTAGGCCTGCGGGGTCAGGGCGATCTTCTCGAGGAGCGCCTTGTCGCTGCCGCCCGCCGCCTGCCACGCGCGGTAGCCCTGCGTGGTCGGGTCGACGTAGAAGTTGCCGGCCGGCTGCGGAGGCGTGGTCTGCGTCGGGGTCGGCGTCGGGGTGGGGGTCTGCGTCGGCGTGGGGGTGGGCGTCGCGGTCACCGTGGGGGTGGGCGTCGGGGTCGCCGTCTGCGTGGGCGTCGGTGTCTGGGTCGGCGTGGTGCCGGTGCAGGTGGTGCCGTTGACCGTGAACGTGGCCGGTACGGGGTTGGACCCGCTCCACGACCCGTTGAACCCGAAGTTCGTCTTGCCGTTCGTGCCCAGCGAGCCGTTGTACTGCAGGCTCGCGACCGAGACCGACGAGCCGCTCTGGGTCGCGGTGCCGTTCCAGAGCTGCGTGATCTTCTGTCCGGCCGTGAACGTCCAGCCGACGGTCCAGGAGCTGACCGGGTCGCCCAGGTTGGTGACCGTGACGTCGGCGCCGTAGCCGCCGCCCCACTGGTTCGTGATCTTGTACTCGACCTTGCAGCCGGGGGCGGCCTGCGCGGCGGTCGCGGCGGCTGTGAGGCCTCCGACCGCGATGGCCGCGGCGGCGAGCAGCGCGGTGGCGGATCTGCGGGTGGGCATGGGTCTCCTCGGGACGTCTGTGTCTGGGCGGGGCGGGCCGCGCGTCGGCGATGACGGCGGCGCACCCCGGTCTCGACGAGGAAACCCGACCGCCCTGAGGTCTGGCGAGCGCTCGGCAGGATCCGAAACGTTTTGGTACCTGATCCGGGTCGTCGATGCGCTTCCGCGCCCGGCTCAGGGGCGCGGGCGACCAGGTCCGCGCAGGCCCCGCTGGTACTCCTTGGTGACCTTCTTCCACCGGTCGCGCTCCTCGGCGCGCAGCCGCGCGTCCGACCTCCGCGCCTGGTACGCCGCCTCGCGCGCGAGCCGGCGCCAGCTGTCGAACCGGCGCTCGGCGAGCTCCCCGCTGTCGAGCGCCGCCTGGATCGCGCAGCCCGGCTCCCCCGCGTGGTGGCAGTCGGCGAACCGGCACGCGGCGGCCAGCCCGGCGACGTCCGCGAAGGTCGTGTCCAGCGCGTCCTCGTCCGCCACCACGCCGACCCCGCGGATGCCGGGCGTGTCGATGAGCATCGCGCCACCGGCCAGCGGGACCAGCTCGCGGTGCGTCGTCGTGTGCCGGCCGCGGCCGTCGACCCGCCGCTCTCCCGTCGCCATCACGTCCCGGCCGGCCAGCGCGTTGACCAGGGTGGACTTGCCGGCGCCCGACGGGCCGACGACGACGAGGGTGGCACCCGGCACGAGCAGGGCCCGGAGGGCGTCGAGACCCCGGCCCGTGGGGACACTGACCGTGTGGACGTCGACCGCGAGGGCCACCGCCTCGACCTCCGCGGTCATGCCGTCCGGGTCCGGGACGAGGTCGGCCTTCGTCAGGACCACGACGGGGGTCGCGCCGGAACGCCACGCCAGGGTGAGCAGCCGCTCGACGCGGCCGAGGTCCGGGTCGGGCTCGAGGTGCTCGACCACGAGCACGACGTCGATGTTGGCGGCGAGCGCCTGGACCCGGGACGTCGCGCCCGCGCTGTCGCGGACCAGGGCGGTGGTGCGCGGACGCAGGCTCGGGCCGGTGTCGTCGATGCCCAGCCAGTCCCCGACCGTCGGCGCGAGCCGGTCGCCGTCCTCCGTCGCGAGCAGGCCGTCCCTGTCGAGCGTGACCCGATGGGGCTCGTGGGCTCCGTCGAGCCAGTCGGCGGGCAGCACGAGGACGGCGCCCTTGTCGGCGCGCACCACACGGAAGAGGTCGGTCACGTCCTCGACGGTAGGAGCGTGCGGCGGCGAGGGGCTACGGAAATAGGCGCGGCCGCGAGGACGGGATCGAGCCGCCCGTCCGGCCACGCGTCCTCCCCGGCGACGGCGAACCCGACAGGGGTGCCGTCATCGGCCGCAGAGCGCCCCCCCCCCCCTGTCGGGCTCGTCGTGCGCGGGTCAGCCGAAGTAGTGCGGGAGCGTCCCCTCGTGGGCCTCGCGCGCGTCCGTCAGGGGCAGCGTGAAGACGCCCTGGACCTCGACCGCGGGACCGTGCACGTGGTCGGCGGCGTCGGTCGGCGTGCCGGCGCCCGGCGAGCACGACTCGGCGGTCTCCCCCAGGCGCAGCGCCGGGACGCCGCGCGCGGTGCAGAGGTCGACCAGGCGGACCTCCTCCGAGCGCGGGACCGCGACGAGCACGCGGGCGGTCGACTCCGAGAACAGCGCCTCGAACGGCGTGACACCGTCCCGCGCGCACAGCGACTCGAGCGACACCTGGACGCCGACGCCGAACCGCAGGCTCGACTCGATGAGCGCCTGGATCAGACCGCCCTCCGAGAGGTCGTGCGCGGCGTCGACGAGCTCGTCGCGGCTGGCCCGGGTGAGGACCTCGGCCAGCCGGCGCTCGGCGGCCAGGTCTACGGTGGGCGGCAGCCCACCGAGGTGGCCGTGCACGACGTCGGCCCACGCCGACCCGTCGAGCTCCGCGCGCGTGGTACCCAGCAGGTAGACGGCCTGACCCGGGGCGGTCCAGCCCGACGGGGTGGCGTCGGCGACGTCGTCGAGGACGCCCAGCACGCCCACCACCGGTGTCGGGTGGATGGCGGAGTCGATGAGTCCCGGCTCCCCCGTGCCGTTGTAGAGCGAGACGTTGCCGCCCGTGACGGGCACCTCGAGCACCTGGCACGCGTCGGCCAGCCCGCGGATGGCCTCGACCAGCTGCCACATGGAGTCGGGGTGCTCAGGGCTGCCGAAGTTGAGGCAGTCGGTCACGGCGAGCGGACGGGCGCCCGTCGTCGCGACGTTCCGGTACGCCTCCGCCAGGGCCAGCTGCGCGCCCGTGTACGGGTCGAGCTTGGCGTAGCGACCGTTGGCGTCCGTGGCGAGCGCGACGCCGAGGCCGGTGGTCTCGTCGACCCGGATCACGCCGGAGTCGTCGGGCTGCGCGAGCGCGGTGTTGCCCTGCACGAAGCGGTCGTACTGGTTGGTCACCCACGCCTTGGACGCGAGGTTCGGGCTGGCCAGGAGCTCCAGCACCGTGGCGCGGAGCTCGGCGTTGGTCGACGGCTTCGGCAGCGCGGCCGTCGTGTCGGCGTTGAGCGTGTCCTGCCAGGCCGGGCGCGCGTACGGGCGGTCGTAGACCGGACCCTCGTGCGCGACGGTCTTGGGGTCGACGTCGACGATGCGCAGGCCGTGGTGGTCGATGGTGAGGCGGCCGGTGCCGGTGACCTCGCCGATGACGGCCGTCTCGACGTCCCACTTGCCGGTGATGGCCAGGAACGCGTCGAGCTGGTCGGGCCGGACCACGGCCATCATGCGCTCCTGCGACTCCGACATGAGGATCTCGCCGGCGGTCAGGGTGGGGTCGCGCAGCAGCACGTTCTCCAGGTCGACGTGCATGCCGCCGTCGCCGTTGGACGCCAGCTCGCTGGTCGCGCAGGAGATGCCGGCGGCGCCCAGGTCCTGGATGCCCTCGACCACGCGCGCGGCGTAGAGCTCGAGGCAGCACTCGATGAGCACCTTCTCCATGAACGGGTCCCCCACCTGCACCGACGGGCGCTTGGAGGGCTTGGTGTCGTCGAACGTCTCGGACGCCAGGATCGACGCGCCGCCGATGCCGTCGCCGCCCGTGCGCGCACCGAACAGGACCACCTTGTTGCCCGCGCCCGAGGCGTTGGCCAGGTGGATGTCCTCGTGCCGCAGCACGCCGAGGCAGAGCGCGTTGACCAGCGGGTTGCCCTGGTAGGAGGCGTCGAACACCAGCTCGCCGCCGATGTTGGGCAGGCCGAGGGAGTTGCCGTAGCCGCCGACACCGGCCACGACGCCGTGCACCACGCGGGCGGTGTCGGGGTGGTCGACGGCGCCGAACCGCAGCTGGTCCATGACGGCGACCGGGCGGGCGCCCATCGAGATGATGTCCCGCACGATGCCGCCGACGCCCGTGGCCGCGCCCTGGTAGGGCTCGACGTAGGACGGGTGGTTGTGCGACTCGACCTTGAACGTCACGGCCCAGCCGTCGCCGATGTCCACGACGCCCGCGTTCTCGCCGATGCCGACGAGCAGGTGCTCCTTCATGGCGTCGGTGGTCTTGTCGCCGAACTGGCGCAGGTGGTTCTTGCTCGACTTGTACGAGCAGTGCTCCGACCACATGACCGAGTACATCGCGAGCTCGGCGGCCGTGGGGCGGCGGCCCAGGATGTCCCGGATCCGCTGGTACTCGTCCGGCTTCAGGCCCAGCTCCGTGAACGGCTGCTCCTGGTCGGGGGTCGCGGCCGCGACGTCGACGGTGTCGGTCTGGGGGGCGCGCGCAGGTGCGGTGGTCATCGATTCCCTCGGTGGAGACCCGTGGCTCGGCGCCGGCTCGGTGGCCGCGCGGCCGACGTCGGCAGACGCGCACAGGATACCGGCGCCCGGACACGGTCCGGAGCAGCGTCCGCGCCGACGAGTTTCCGGGCAATTGCGGCCGTATCCCCCGGCCCGGGGATCGCGGTACTGACCTGCGGCGACAGGCCGACGTGACTGGCAATTGCGCGAGATGACCGTGATCACGGGGACTCGCTCGAGTTGCGCAACTCGTCAGGGAGTGTGACGGTCACCACATGAAAGCGCTTCCTACGCCTTCGGGCCACGACTCGGGCACGGTGACGATCTACGACGTCGCCGCACGTGCCGGCGTCGGGATCGCGACCGTCTCCCGGGCCCTGAACGGGTCGGCACCCGTCGCGGACACCACCCGCGCCCGGGTGCTCGCCGCCGTCGAGGAGCTCGGCTTCCGCCCCAGCCACGCCGGTACGTCGCTGGCCGCCCGCACCCACGCCGCCAACGGGATCGTCTTCCCCGACCTGTCCGGCCCCTACTACGCCGAGGTCCTGCTGGGGTACGAGGAGACCGCCTCGCGGCTCGGCCGCAGCGTGCTGGTGCTGGCCACCCACGGCCGGCCCGACCCCGCCGCCGCCGTGCGCGACCTCGCCGGCCGCGTGGACGGGATCGTGCTGCTCGGCCGGACCGTCGACGACCACGTCGTGGAGGAGCTCAGCGCGTTCGGCCTCCCGGTCGTCGTGGTGGCCCGGCCGGAGGTCGCCGGCGTCGACTCGATCCGCGCGGACGGCCTCGCCGCGGCCCGTGCCCTCGGCGAGCACCTCGCCGGCCACGGCCTGCGCAGGATCGCCTTCCTCGGGTCGCCCGAGATGTCGCCCGACGTCGCCGAACGCTGGCGCGGGGTCCGCGAGGGCCTCGGGAGCCACGGCATCGAACCGACGGTGACGCCGTGCCTGTTCGACGAGGAGTCCGGCGCGCGCGTCGCAGCCGGGCTGCTCGCCGTTCACGACCGCCCCGACGCCCTCGTGTGCGCCAACGACGAGATCGCACTCGGCGCCATCGTCGCCGCGGAGCAGATCGGCCTGCGCGTCGGCCGCGACATCGCGATCACCGGCTGGGACGACGTGATGGCTGCACGCCACGCGCGTCCCGCACTGACCACCGTCCGGCAGCCCATGCGGACCCTCGGCGCGCTCGCCGCCGAGGTGCTGGACGAGCGCATCACCAAGGAACGCACGACCCCGCGGCACGAGTCGCTCGCCACCGACCTGGTGGTCCGCGACAGCTGCGGCACGCACCCCTGACGGACCCCACGAGGGGCCGTCCGGTTCGAGGAGGAACCAGCATGAAGAGATCCATGCGCGTCAGCGTCGCCGCGTTGGCCGTCACCACGTTCGCCCTGACCGCCGGCTGCGGTCGCAGCGACGACGCCGCCGGCGAGGACGCCAGCGCGGCCCCGGTCGCCACCGGTGACGTCAGCGGCGACATCACGGTCTGGGCCATGGGCACCGAGGGTGAGGCGCTGGGCGAGTTCGCCCAGGCCTTCACCGAGGAGAACCCCGACGTGACCGTCGACGTCACGGCGATCCCCTGGGACGCCGCCCACGACAAGATCGCGACCGCCATCGCGGCCGACGAGGTCCCCGACGTCTCCATGATCGGCACCACCTGGATGGGGGAGTTCGCCACGAGCGGCGGCCTGGACCCGACGCCCCCGGACCTCATCGACGAGTCCGCGTTCTTCGAGGGCGCGTGGGGCTCCACCGAGGTCGGCGGGGTCTCCTACGCCGTGCCGTGGTACGTGGAGACGCGGGTGCTGTTCGTCGACACCGCGCTCGCCGAGCAGGCCGGCGTCTCCCCGACGCCCGCGACCTGGGACGACCTGATGGCCACGTCGAAGGGCATGCAGTCCGCCGGCGCCCAGTGGGGCATCACGCTGCAGGCCGGGCAGACCGGCGCGTGGCAGACGTTCCTGCCGTTCGCGTGGCAGGCGGGCGCCGAGATCATGAACGCCGACCAGACCGAGTTCACGTTCGACAGCCCCGAGTTCGTCAAGGCGCTGACGTACTACCAGTCCTACTTCACCGAGGGCGTCGCGCCGAAGGAGCTGCCCGACGGCACCATGGAGCCCGACTTCGTCGCCGGCAAGATCGGCGCGTTCCAGTCCGGCCCGTGGCACATCGGGATCCTCGACGAGACCGGCGGCGAGGGCTTCCTCGACGGGGTGACCCTCGCGCCGCTGCCCGCCGACGAGCAGCAGGCGTCGTTCATCGGCGGCAGCAACCTCGCCGTCTTCAAGAGCTCCGAGAACCGCGACGCCGCCTGGAAGTTCGTCCAGTGGCTCAGCCAGCCGGAGATCCAGGCCGAGTGGTACGCGACCACCAGCGACCTGCCCGCCGTGCAGTCCGCGTGGGACGAGGGCGACCTGGCCTCCGACGAGGCGCTCGCCGTGTTCGGCGAGCAGATGACGACCGCGCAGGCGCCGCCGTCGATCCCGACCTGGCAGCAGATCGCGAACGTCATCGACACTGAGCTAGAGAAGGTCTGCAAGGCGGGGATGGACCCGCAGGAGGCTGCGACGGCCATCCAGCAGCAGGCCGAGGCGATCGGCACGGGGCTCTGACCTCATGTCCACGACCCTGACCTCCGGGTCGGGCGTGCGGGCACCGGGGGCGGCCGACCAGGCCGCCCCCCGGGTCCGGCGCTCCTCCCCCCTGCGCCGACGGCGCAGCATCGCCGCCTGGGGCATGGCTGCACCCTTCGTGCTGCTGTTCCTGGTGTTCACGGCGTGGCCCGTCCTGTCGTCGCTCTTCATGAGCGTCACGGACATCAAGAGCCGGGACCTGCAGAACCCGTTCGCGGTGAACTTCGTCGGGCTCGACAACTTCGCCACCGTGCTGTCCGACCCGACGTTCCGGAAGGCCGCGACGAACACGCTCTACTTCGTCGTCGTCGGCGTCCCGCTGACCATGCTCACCGCGCTCGCCATCGCGGTCGCCCTGAACACCGGCATCACGAAGCTGGCCGGGTTCTTCCGGATCGGCTACTACATGCCGGTCGTCACCTCGATCGTGGCCGTCGCCGTGGTGTGGCGGTTCATGCTGCGGCCGGAGAACGGCCTGATCAACGAGGTGCTGGGCTGGGTGGGCATCACCGGTCCCGACTGGCTGGGCAGCACCACCTGGGCGATGCCCTCGCTCATCGCGATGGCCGTGTGGCGGTCGCTGGGCACGCTCGTCGTGATCTTCCTGGCCGGGCTCCAGTCCGTGCCCAAGGCCCTGCACGAGGCCGCCGCGCTCGACGGTGCCACCGCGTGGCAGCGGCTGCGCCGGATCACGATCCCGACGATCCGGCCGACCATGCTCTTCGCCGGCGTGATCACGGGCATCGGGTTCCTGCAGTTCTTCGAGGAGCCGTTCGTGATGACGCAGGGCGGGCCGCTGAACAGCACGCTCTCGGTCGCCTACCTGGTCTACAACACGTTCGGGTTCGGCAACTACGGGGTCGCGGCCGCGATGAGCTACGTGCTCTTCGCCGCGGTCGTGCTGCTCACGATCATCCAGTTCAAGGTCCTCGGCGAGCGCGACGACGCGACCGGGTCGAAGCGCCGCTGGTTCCGTCGTTCGGGAGGTGAGTCCGCATGAGCACCGTCCAGGACACGAAACCGCGAGGCACCGTCGGCTCTCACATCGGTGAGCCCCAGGCCCGCCCGTGGCTCTACGCCGTGCTCGGCATCGGCCTCGTGCTCGTCGTCACGCCGTTCGTCTGGATGGCCCTCGGGTCGGTCAAGACCGAGGGCGAGCTGCGCGCCAACCCGCCCACGTGGTGGCCGCAGAGCCCGACGCTCGACAACTTCCGGGAGCTGTTCACGCGGCTCGACTTCCCGCTGTTCTTCGCCAACTCCGTCGCCGTCGCGGTCGTCGTGACGCTCGGCAACCTGGTGTTCTGCTCGATGCTCGGCTACGCGTTCGCCAAGCTCGACTTCTGGGGCCGCACCTGGCTGTTCCGGCTGGTGCTGGCGACGCTGATGATCCCCGGGATGGTCACGCTGGTCCCGCTGTTCGTGCTGGTCAGCAACCTGGGCATGGTCAACACGTACTTCGGGCTGATCCTGCCGTTCCTGGCCGGACCGTTCGGCGTGTTCCTCATGCGGCAGTTCATCCAGGGCATCCCCGACGAGCTGATCGACGCGGGGCGCGTGGACGGGGCCGGGGAGTTCCGGATCTTCGCGCGGGTGGTCATGCCGCTGTGCAAGCCGGCCCTCGCCACGCTCGCGATCCTCACGTTCCTCGGCTCGTGGAACAACTTCCTGTGGCCGCTGGTCGTGTCCAGCACCGAGGAGATGTACACCCTGCCGGTGGCGCTGGCGCTGGTCAGCGTGGGGCAGAACTCGACGCAGTACGGGCTCCTGCTCGCCGGCGCGATGGTCGTGGTCGTCCCGATCCTCATCGTGTTCTTCGCGCTGCAGAAGCACTTCGTCCAGGGTCTGGCGACGACCGGCCTGAAATCATGAAGGGCTCGATGATGAGACTCCGACCCCTGGCAGCCGTCGCGGCTGCCACCGCCCTCGTCCTGACGGGTGCCACGACGGCGTCCGCGGGTGGGCGGCACCACCACGACGACCTCGGCCTGAGCCGGCACGACCGTGCCGACCTGAAGCGCTGGGGCCAGGACACGTGGACCTCGTTCGTCGCCATGACGGACGAGACCACGGGCCTGCCGGCCGACAACATCGACGCGTCCCTGGACCCGGCGACCCGGTCCGGCTACACGTCGCCGACGAACATCGGCGCCTACCTGTGGTCCACGATCTCCGCGGAGGAGCTCGGGATCATCAGCAAGCGCGAGGCCCGGCAGCGGCTGAAGCAGACGCTGACCACGCTCGCCACGATGGAGCGGCACGAGCCGAGCGGCATGTTCTACAACTGGTACGACGAGGCCTCCGCGGCGAAGCTCACGGTCTTCCCGACGGGCGAGACGATCTACCCGTTCCTGTCCTCGGTGGACAACGGGTGGATGGCCGCGGCCCTCATGGTGGTCCGCACCGCCGAGCCGTCCCTGCGCCGGCAGGCGGACGCGCTCCTGGAGCCGATGAACTTCGGGGCGTTCTACGACCCGGCCGCGAACCGGGGCGACCCGACCCGCGCCGGCCTGCTGCGCGGCGGCCTCTGGGCCGACCCGCCGAACGTGGAGACCGACCCCGGGACCGTCGCCGGGGTGCCTGTGTACTTCACCAAGAACCACTACGACATCACCAACTCCGAGCCGCGGATCGCCAGCTACATCGGCATCGCGCGCGGCCAGATCCCCCCCGAGCACTACTTCGCGACGGCCCGCACGTTCCCGGCCGCCTGTGACTGGGACTGGCTGGAGCAGCGCCCGGTCGGCGTGTTCCGCACCTACGCGGGCACCGAGGTCTTCGAGGGTGCGTTCACCTACCGCGGCATGCACATCGTCCCGACGTGGGGCGGGGACATGTTCGAGGAGCTCATGCCCGACATGTTCGTGCCCGAGTCGACGTGGGCGCCGAAGAGCTGGGGCGTCAACCACCCGCTCGCCGTCCGTGCGCACATCGAGCACGGCCTGGACGAGGCCGGCTACGGCTACTGGGGCTTCTCCCCCGCGAGCGACCCGTTCGGCACGTACAACGTGTACGGCGTCGACGCGATCGGCATGGACCCGACCGGGTACCCGTCGGACGCGGAGAAGACGAACGTGGACGCGGGTTACGAGGGCTGCCGCGAGGCGACGAACCCGGCGCCGACGTTCGGTGACGGCGTCGTCACCCCGCACGCGTCGTTCCTCGCGCTGCCGTACGCACCGCGCGAGGCCGTCGACAACCTGCGCAAGATCGAGACCGTGCTCGGCGCCTACGGCGACGGCGGGTTCTACGACTCGGTCGCGGTCCGCTCCAACACCCAGGCGAAGCGGTACCTGTCGCTCGACCAGGGCATGGTCCTGGGCGCGCTGGGCAACGTGCTCGGCGGGGACGTGCTGCACGAGTCGTTCGGCACCCGCCAGGTGGAGAAGGTCCTGCGACCGCTCATCGGCCAGGAGGAGTTCAGCGCGGGGGTGATCAAGTGACCGAGGCACGCACGGACTGGGAGAACAGGATCGGGCGCCGCTCCGACACCGCGGCGGCCGGGGAGATCCCCGTGCTCGCTCCCCCGGCGGGGCTGTACGCCTCGCCGGGGGTCGGTCAGGTGACGCTGCACTGGGAGCCGGTGGAGGGGGCGGTCGGGTACCAGGTGGTCCGCGACGGCACACCGCTGGACCACCGGGGCGGCGACGTCCTGGCGGTGCCGCACGGGCCCTACGCGGACACCACGGGCGAGCCCGGCGTGGCGCACCGGTACGCGGTCGCGACGGTCACCGACGTGGACGTCACCGGTCCGACCGGCGACGAGGTCGTCGCGGCGTCGCTGGAGCTCGAGGACGCCGGCGTCGAGGTGCTCGTGGACCTGGGCACCGTGGTCCGCGAGCTGCCCCGCCCGTGGCGGCCCATGATCGGCTCCGAGCACCTCAGCCTCCTGCTGAGCGACGAGACGGTGGGCGGGCAGAGCATCTCCGCCGACCTCACGTCGGCGCTGCGGGCCGCGCACGACGAGCTGGGCGTCTCCACCGTCCGGGCGCACGCGATCCTGTGCGACGACCTCGGCGTCTACCGCGAGATCGACGACGAGCCCGTGCACGACTTCACGGGCGTCGACGCGACCTACGACGCGCTGCTCGCCCTCGGCCTGCGGCCCGTCGTCGAGCTGTCGTACATGCCGCGCGACCTGGCGTCCGACCCGGACGTGACCGTGTTCGACTACGGCGCGATCGTGTCCCCACCGAAGGACTGGGACCGGTGGGCGGGCCTGATCACGGCGCTCGTGCAGCACCTGGTGGACCGCTACGGGCTGGACGAGGTGCGGTCCCGGTGGTCGTTCGAGGTGTGGAACGAGCCGAACCTCGAGGTGTTCTGGTCCGGCACGCGCGACGAGTTCTGGCGGCTGTACGACGTCACGGTGAACGCCGTGCGCGCGGTGGACGACCAGCTGGTCGTCGGCGGGCCGTCGACGGCGGCCGCCGGGTGGGTGGACGGGCTCCTGGAGCACGTCGCCTCGTCCGGCGCACCCGTCGACTTCGTCTCGACGCACACCTACGGCAACGCGCCCCTGGACGTGCGGGCGACGCTCGCCCGGCACGGGCGCGAGGACGCGCAGATCTGGTGGACCGAGTGGGGCGTCAGCCCGACGCACTTCGGGAACGCCAACGACGGCGTGTTCTCCGCGGCGTTCCTGGTCCGCGGCATGCGCTCGGCCGCCGGACGCATCGACGCCCTGTCCTACTGGGTGGTCTCCGACCAGTTCGAGGAGCTCGGCCGCCCGCCGCGGCTGCTGCACGGCGGGTTCGGGCTGCGGACCGTCGGGGAGCTGCGCAAGCCCCGGTGGTGGGCGCTGTGGCTGCTGGAGCAGCTGGGTCGCGACGAGGTCGCGGCGACCGTGACCGGCGACGGCGCGGACAGCCTGGTCGAGGTGTGGGCGTCCCGCGACGAGGACCGCATCGCGGTCGCCCTGTGGAACGGCACCCTCGACCAGGGCAAGGTGGACGGGTCCACCGTGCTGGCCCGCACGGCCAGGGTGGTGCTCGACGGCCTCCCGGACGGCGGGTGGACCGTCCGCGAGTCGCGGGTCGACGCCGAGCACTCGAACATCGCGGCCCTGTGGTCGTCGATGTCCGACGGCGCCGACTGGCCCACCGACGAGCAGTGGGCGACCCTGCGCGCGGCGGACCGGCTCGCGGTCACGGAGCGCCCGCTGGACGGGACGGACATGACGGTCGACCTGCCGAACCCGTCGATCGTGCTGATCGAGCTGGTTCGCGTGTGAGGTCGTGGTGGCGCACGGCCGTCGTCTACCAGGTGTACGTCCGGTCCTTCCTGGACGGGGACGGCGACGGCGTCGGTGACCTGGCGGGTCTGACCGCCGGGCTCGACGCCGTCGCCCGCCTGGGCGTCGACGCGGTGTGGCTCACGCCGGTGTACCGCTCGCCGCAGGCCGACCACGGGTACGACGTGGCAGACCACCGCGACATCGACCCGCTGTTCGGGGACCTCGCGGGGTTCGACACGTTCCTGGCCGCGGCGCACGAGCGCGGGCTGCGGGTGCTCATGGACCTGGTCCCCAACCACGTGTCCGACCAGCACCCGTGGTTCGTCGCCGCGAAGGCCGGAGGTCCTGAGCGTTCGCGGTTCCACGTCCGGTCCACGCCGACCCGGTGGCGCTCGATGTTCGGCGGCTCCGCGTGGTCGCCGCTGCCCGACGGCTCCTCCTACCTGCACCTGTTCGCGCCCGAGCAGCCGGACCTCAACTGGGCGGACCCGGTGGTGCAGGCCGACTTCGTCAGCACCCTGCGGTTCTGGCTCGACCGCGGGGTCGACGGGTTCCGCGTCGACGTCGCGGGCGGGCTGGCGAAGGACCCGGCGTACTCCGACGTCCGTGGGGACGTCGAGCACCCGCACTGGGACCGGCCCGAGGTGCACGACGTCTATCGCTCCTGGCGCACGGTCCTCGGGGACGTCCCCGCGGTCGCGGAGGCCTGGGGTCCGCCAGAGCGCACCGCGGCGTTCGCGCGCCCCGACGAGCTGGGCCAGGCGTTCGCGTTCGACATCCTGCGGACCCCGTGGTCCGCGGCGGCGCTTCGGCGGACCGTCGACGCCCAGCTCGCGGCGCACCGCGCGGTCGGCGCCCTGCCCGCGTGGGTGGCCGGAAACCACGACATCGCCCGCGTCGCGACGAGGCTCGGACCCGAGCGCGCCCTGGCCCTGCACCTGTTCCTGCTCGCCCTGCCCGGCGCGTTCTACCTGTACGCCGGCGACGAGCTCGGCCTGCCCGACGCCGACGTGCCACCGGAGCAGTGGCAGGACCCGCAGTCGCTGCGCTCCGGCGGCCGGCTGCCCAACCGCGACGGCGCACGCGTCCCGCTGCCGTGGACGTCCGGACCGGGCGTCGGCTTCACGACGGGCACCCCGTGGCTGCCGATCCCGCCGACCTGGTCGCAGTACGCCCGCGACGGTCAGGAGGCCGACCCCGGCTCGACCTGGTCGGTGCTGCACCGAGCGCTCGCCGCACGGTCGGACCTCTGGACCACCGAGGACCTGACGTGGCAGGACGCCCGACCAGGGGTTCTCGTCGGCCGCCGCGGCGACGCGCTCGTGGTGCTCAACGCCTCGACCCGCCCGTGGCGGCTCCCCGCCGGGACGTCCGTGGTCGCGCGCAGCCGTCCGGGCGCCGAGCCGGAGACCGCCGCACCGTCGGAGTGCGTCTGGCTGACGGACCGGCAGGTACCGTTCCGAACGTGAGAACGAGGGCGGCCCTGGTCCCGGTACTGGTCGCGCTCGTGCTGGCGGGCTGCAGCCCCGACCCTGCCGCGCCGCCGCCGCCCGCGTCCCCGTCAGCCACCCCGACGCCCACCGTCGACCCGTCGGACCCCGCCGTGATCCGTTCGACCGGGACGCCCGTCACCTCCGGCGCCGTGACGCTGACCGTCTCCGTGCCCGGTCTCGCGGTGGCTGTCGACGCCGACGGGTCCGCCCGCGCCGCGGTCCCCAGCGGCGCGCTGATCGCCGCACCGGAGGGCCTGACCATCGCGGCCCTGACCGACGGGACCGCCGCCGTCCGCGACGGCACCGGCGCGTTCGTCGCGGGCCTGACCACCGACCCGTGGGGCACCGCGCTGGTCCAGGTGGGGCCCGACGTCGTCCGGCTCGACGACGCCGCGTCCCTCTGGTTCACCTCCGTCGCCGTCGAGAGCGCCGTCTGGGGCGAGGCTGAGGGCGGACGCTCGCTCGCGGTCACGCCCAGCGCGTGGGCCCGTGCCCGCGGACTGGCCGCGCAGGAGGGTCTGTGGGCGCAGGTCGTGGCGCTGGCGCCGGACGCCGACACGCCCGGCATGCAGGCACAGCTCGAGTGCCACGAGCTCGGCGCCCCGGACAAGGCGACCTGGAACCTGGAGCCGTGGCGTCCCGAGGTCGACGCCATCGACATGATCCGCGAGCGCTGCAACCCCTGAGCGCGCCAGACTGGCGGTCGACGAGGGGAAGCAGGCCCCTCCCGGCACGGAGGTAGTGACACATGTCCGGAGCGTCGACCACCCCGCAGGGCTGACCGGCGTGACCGAGCTCGGACCGGCAGCCGACCTGTCGGGGGTCGACCTGTCAGGGGCGGATCTCCGCGGCGCCGACCTGCGCGGTGCGGACCTCGGTCACGCCTGGCTCGTCGACGCGAACCTGTCCGGCGCGGACCTCACCGGTGCGTACCTGAAGAAGGCGCACCTCGACCGGGTCTGGGCCCGGGGAGCCGTGCTGCGCGGGTGCACGCTGATCAGCACGGACCTGACGGGCGCCGACCTCACCGGGGCCGACCTGTCGCGCTCGTTCCTGGTGAAGACCTGGCTGGACGGCGCCGACCTCCGCTCCGCGAACCTCACCGAGGCGGACCTGTACCTCGTCTACGCCGCCGGCTCGACGTGGGGCGACAACGACGTCGCGGGCGCGGCAGGCACCGTCGTCGACGTCGAGGAAGGCGTTCTCGTCGACGGACGGACGCAGAGCGTCAGCCGGCTCCTCGAGACCTGGGCGCTCGCCGGTGCCCGGATCACCGCGCACACCTCGGGGTCCGACCTGCCACCGGAGCCCGTCCGGCGCTGGGCACAGGACACCGACGCAGGGTCGTGACCCTGCGTCGGTGCCGTGCGCGCGGTCAGCGCTTGTGCTTCTCCGGGACGGGGGCGTCACCCGAGGCGCGCTGCGCCCGGTAGTAGGCGCGGGCCTCGTCCTGCCGGTCCTGCTCGGCGCCCGACGCGATCGGTGCGCGCAGGTGCGCCTGCTCGTAGCCGAACGCGTCGACCAGCGACTGCGCGTGCGGGCGCAGCCGGGCCAGCAGCCGGTCGAGGTACGACGTGACCGTGCGGGCGCGACCGGCGGACAGCCGGCCGTTCAGCAGGTACCAGGTGAGGTTCCGCTCGATGACCGTGAGGCCGAAGAGGTCCCGCACCCAGGTCAGGATCTGACGGGTGCCCGGGTCGGTGACGCGCTCCAGCGCGGCGGTGAACGACTCCCACTGGACCAGCTCGGCGTGCGCGCGGGCCGCCGCGATGAGCTCGTGCTGGTGGGCGTTGAACAGGGCCGCGGCCGTCGCCGGGTCGGCCTTCTGCGCCGGACGCAGGGCCTGGGCGACCTCCGCGACCATCGTCTCGACGCGGTCCACCAGCAGCTCGCGCTGGGTGGCCGTCTCGCGCAGCTGACCGGCCGAGCGGCGCGGGTCGCCGACGTCGGCGATGGTCTGCACCGCGCGGTGCAGGGGCGTGCGGTACCGGGCGGCGTCGGACGCGCGCTCGGCCACCATCCGGGCGACCTTCGTCGCGTCGAGGTGCTTGAACGACTTGCCGTAGTCGGTGAGCAGACGCTTGCCCACGAGCTGCAGCAGGACGGTGTTGTCGCCCTCGAACGTCGCGTACACGTCCATGTCGGCGCGCAGCCCGGTGAGCCGGTTCTCCGCCAGGAACCCGGCCCCGCCGCACGCCTCGCGGGCCACCTGGAGCGTGTTCAGCGCGTGCCACGTCGACGCCGGCTTGAGCGCCGCGGCGAGCGTCTCGAGGTCCTCGCGCGTCTCCGGGGTGTCGTTGCGGCCGGAGAACACGTCGTCGAACGCGGCGAGCAGGTCCTCGTGCGCGAACCCGGCGGCGTAGGTCTCCGCGAGCAGCGGGAGCAGGCGTCGCTGGTGCTCGGCGTAGTCGAGGATGACGACCTCGTCGGTGGGCGACGCCGCGTTGAACTGCCGGCGCTGGTTGCCGTACGTGACCGCGATCGTCAGGCCGACCCGGGCGGCGGTGACCGCGGCGCCGTCGAGCGAGACGCGACCCTGCACCAGCGTGCCGAGCATCGTGAAGAAGCGGCGGCCGGGGCTCGCGATGGGCGACGAGTAGGTGCCGTCCTCGTCGACGTCGCCGTACCGGTTGAGCAGGTTGGTGCGCGGGACGCGGACCTGGTCGAACCAGAGCCGGCCGTTGTCGATGCCGTTCAGACCACCCTTGAGACCGTCGTCCTCGCCGCCGACGCCCGGCAGGAACTCCATCGTGTCCTCGTCGCGGATCGGGACGTAGAACGCGTGCACGCCGTGGTCGGTGCCTGCGGTGATCAGCCGGGCGAAGACGGTGGCCGCCGTGCCGTGGACCCCGGCGTTGCCCAGGTAGTCCTTCCACGCCGCGCGGAACGGCGTGTGGATGACGAACTCCTGCGTCGCCGGGTCGTACGTGGCCGTGGTGCCGATGGCCGCGACGTCCGAGCCGTGGCCCGTCTCGGTCATCGCGAAGGCGCCCGGCACCTTGACCGACAGCGCGTCGGCCAGGAACTCGTCGTGGTTGCGCTCGGTGCCCAGGTGGTAGATCGCGGAGGCGAACAGCCCCCACTGCACGCCCGACTTGATCTGCAGCGACGGGTCCGCGTGCGTCAGCTCCTCGAACCGGGCCAGGAAGCCGCCGTGGTCCTCGTGGCCGCCGAACCGCGTCGGGAACGAGCGGTGCACGTCGCCCTCGGCCGCCAGCAGCCGGAGCTGCCCGAGGACGCGCTCGCGGTGGTCGGCCAGGGTCTGACCCTCGATCCGGTGGAACCGCTCGTCGGCCATGAGCTTGCGCGCGGCCAGCCGCAGCTCCGGGTAGTGGCCGAGCAGGACCTGCTGCAGGTGCGCGATGTCGACGTTCGTGACGTCGGCGTCGAGGCGGGGGTCGCCGGCCTCGGGGGCCTCGAGGGTGGGGCGGGCGCTGGTCGTGGTCATCGGGACTCCTCCGGAGACGTGCGGTTGCGGTCACGGGCAAGGAGCCCGACGGGTCCGGCCCAGAGCCATGCGGCGACCTGGGCGGTGAGCTCTTCTCGGTCCGGGCTGGCGGGCTCGTCGCGGTGGGCCAGCCACCACTCGCCGGAGCCGCGCACGAAGCCGACGGCGCCGGCGGCCCAGGACTCGGCGAGCGCGACGCGGGCAGCGAGCGCCATGTCGTCAGGGTCGTCCTCCCCGAATCCCTCAGGCCGGCGCGCCGTCCGCCGACCGTCGTGCTCCTCGGTCAGCCCACGGGCGAACGGGGCGGCGACGAGCGCGGTGACCGAGTCGAGGAAGTGCCCGAGCGGGCCGCCCGACTCCACCGAGCCGTTGCGCGTCACGAACGCGTACACGTTGGGCGACGACTCGATCATCTCGAGGTACACGGCGACCATGGCGCGCAGGCCGTCGCGAGGGGTCGGCGCGATCCGCAGGACGCCCTCGAGCGCCCCCTGGATCTGCAGCACGACGGCCTCCGCGACGGCGATCTGCAGGCCGGTCTTGTCCGCGAAGTACCGGTAGACGATCGACTTGGAGGTGCCCGCGGCGGCCGCGATCTCCTCCATCGAGACGTCGGGCCCCCGGTGGTGGACGGTCCGGCGCGCGATGCGCACCAGCTCCGCGCGGCGGGCCTCGCGGTGGTCGGCCCAGCGGGTGGACCGGCCGTCGGCCGCGAAGGCGTCCTCGGCGGGGCGTCTGGTCGACGGGGGCGTCGGAAGGGCCGGTCGCGCACGACCGGCCTCGGAGTTCAGCATGGTGAGGGCCGTCGTCTTCGACGGACCCGGTGTGACAGGGCTCACGAGACCGAAGGTATCAGGTACTGTGGGTTTCGGACACCACGTCACTTCGAGCGCACCCTGCTCGACACCCCCTGCGCTCGACGACGATGCGAGAGGAACGCGCCCATGGCACGCCCCACCACCCGTACACCCGAGGTCCGCAAGGCCTACGTGCTCGGCGGCAACCGGATCCCCTTCGCCCGCGCCGGCGGCCCCTACGTGCGGGCCAGCAACCAGGACATGCTCACCGCCGCGATCGACGGGCTCGTCGCCCGGTACGGCCTGCAGGGCGAGCGCATCGGCGAGGTCGCCGCGGGCGCCGTGCTCAAGCACAGCAAGGACTTCAACCTCACCCGCGAGGCCGTGCTCGGGTCGGCGCTCTCGGCCGAGACCCCCGCCTACGACGTGCAGCAGGCCTGCGCGACCGGCCTGGAGACCGTCGTCTCGCTGAGCAACAAGATCCGCCTCGGCCAGCTCGAGTCCGCGATCGCCGGCGGCGTCGACTCCACGTCGGACGCCCCGATCGCCGTGAGCAACCGCCTGCGCCGCGCGCTGCTCGACCTGTCCCGTGCGAAGACCGTCGGGCAGAAGCTCGCGGCCGTCGCCAAGATCCGCCCGAAGGACCTCGCGCCGTCCGCCCCGAACACGGGCGAGCCGCGCACGCACCTGTCGATGGGTGAGCACCAGGCGCTGACCACCGCGCAGTGGGAGATCACGCAGGCCGCGCAGGACGAGGTCGCCCTCGCCAGCCACCAGCGCCTCGCCGCCGCCTACGACTCCGGGTTCTTCGACGACCTGGTCACCCCGTTCCGCGGTCTGACGCGCGACGCCAACCTGCGCGCCGACTCCTCGCTGGAGAAGCTGGCCAAGCTCAAGCCCGCGTTCGGGCTCGGCCTCGACACCCCCGCGACGATGACGGCCGGCAACTCGACGCCGCTGTCCGACGGCGCGTCCGCCGTGCTGCTCGGGTCGGCCGACTGGGCCGCCGCGCACGACCTGGTCCCGCTCGCGTCGGTGGTCGACGCCGAGGCCGGTGCGGTCGACTTCGTGCACGGCGACGACGGCCTGCTCATGGCCCCGGCGTTCGCGGTGCCGCGCCTGCTCGCCCGCAACGGGCTGACGCTGGACGACCTCGACCTCGTCGAGATCCACGAGGCGTTCGCGGCGACCGTGCTGACGACCCTGGCGGCGTGGGAGTCCGAGGAGTTCGGGCGGACCCGGCTCGGCCTCGACGGCGCCTTCGGCACCGTCGACCGCGCCAAGCTCAACGTGCACGGGTCGTCGCTGGCCGCGGGGCACCCGTTCGCCGCGACCGGCGGGCGGATCATCGCGACCGTCAGCAAGGAGCTCCACCGCCGCAAGGCCGAGTCCGGCTCCGACAAGCCCGTCCGGGCGCTCGTGTCCGTGTGCGCGGCCGGCGGGCTGGGCCTCACCGCGATCCTCGAGGCGGCCTGACGATGAGCGACACCTACCTGAACCTGGTCAACAGCGGCTTCACCAAGAAGGTCGCGAAGCAGCTCGGGCTCCCGCAGCCCGCTCCCCTGCGTCGCTACGAGCCCGGGCAGCCGCTCGTGCAGGGCGCCGTGCTCGTGCTGGGCCGCGGGTCGGAGGCCGACGCGCTCGCCGGCTTCCTGTCCGCCGACTGGGACCTCGACGTCCACCGGCACACCACGCCCGGCACGCGGTACTCCGCGGTCGTCCTCGCCCTGACCGAGCTCACCCACCCCGACCAGCTCTCCGAGCCGGTGCTGACCGCGGGCAGCGTGCTCAAGGCGCTCCCGAAGGGCGCTCGCGTCGTCACCGTCTCGCGCGCGTCCCGTGCCGACGACGCCCCCGCCGTCGCCGCCGCCCGGCAGGGCATCGACGGGCTGCTGCGGTCGCTGGCCAAGGAGCTGCGCGGCGGGTCCACCGGCAACGGCATCGTGCTGGCGGCTGACGTCGCCGTCACGGCGCCGTCGGTCGTCGGCGCCCTGCGGTTCTTCCTGTCCACCAAGTCCGCGTTCGTCGACGGTCAGCTGCTCGCCGTCGACTCGGCCGCCGGCTCGCTGCCGTCCGACTGGGAGAAGCCGCTGGCCGGCCGCGTCGCCGTCGTCACCGGGGCCGCCCGCGGCATCGGCGCCTCGATCGCCGACACGCTCGCGCGCGACGGTGCCACCGTCGTCGCGGTCGACGTGCCCGCCGCCGGCGAGCAGCTGGTGGCCGTCGCCAACCGCGTCCGCGGGACCGCGCTGCAGCTCGACGTCACGGCCGACGACGCCGGGGCACGGATCCTCGAGCATGCGCTGCAGCGGCACGGGCGGCTCGACATCGTCGTGCACAACGCCGGGATCACCCGCGACAAGCTGCTGGCCAACATGGCACCCGACACGTGGGACTCGGTCCTCGCGGTGAACATCGCGTCGCAGCTGCGGATCAACGAGGCGCTGCTGACGTCCGGGGACTTCACCGACGCGCCGCGGATCGTGTCGCTCGCGTCGACCTCGGGCATCGCCGGCAACCGCGGGCAGACCAACTACGCGGCGTCGAAGGGCGGGGTCATCGGCATGGTCCGGGCGACCGCGCCGCTGCTCGAGGCGTTCGGTGGCACCGCGAACGCGGTCGCCCCCGGGTTCATCGAGACCGAGATGACCGCCCGCATCCCCGCCGTCACGCGGCAGGTGGCCCGCCGGCTCAACTCGCTGCAGCAGGGTGGGCAGCCGGTGGACGTCGCCGAGACCGTGGCGTTCCTGGCCTCCCCCGCCGCCGGTGGCGTGGTCGGACGCGTGCTGCGCGTGTGCGGTCAGAACCTGGTGGGCCAGTGACGACGACCGTCGTCCTGCCCGAGGTCCCGTCCCTCGGTGGGCTGTACGCGCGCGGCGCCGGGCTCTCCCTGGCGCGGCGCGTGCGGTCCGGGCCGACGGTGCTGCCCGACGTCGAGTACGTCGTGCGCGGGGTGCAGGCGTCGTCCGGGCACCTGACGGACTACCAGCACCTGCTCGGGGAGTCCGCGTCGGACGTGCTGCCCGCCGGGTTCGTGCACGTGCTCGCGTTCCCCGTGGCCACCGCACTGATGGTCCGCTCCGACTTCCCGCTGCCGCTCGTCGGCCTGGTCCACCTGGCCAACCGCGTGACCCAGCTGCGGCCGGTCCTGCTCACCGACGTCCTCGACGTCCGCGCCACCGCCACCGACCTGCGGGGGCACCGGTCCGGCACACAGGTGGACCTGGTGACCGAGGTGTCCGTCGACGGGTCCGTCGCGTGGCGCGGGGTGTCCACCTACCTCGCGCGCGGGCTGTTCCTCGCGGGGTCCGCCTCGTCCGACGACGACCCGGTCGCGTTCGTCCCCCCGACGCCCACCGGACGCTGGAAGCTCGACGGCGACGTCGGACGCCGGTACGCCGCCGTCTCGGGCGACCGGAACCCGATCCACCTGTCCGCCCTGTCCGCCAAGGCGCTCGGGTTCCCGCGGGCCATCGCGCACGGCATGTACACCGCGTCGCGCGCGCTCGCCGACGTCGGCGCCGGGCGGGGTGACGCGTTCGAGTGGTCGGTCGACTTCGTGAAGCCGGTGCTCCTGCCGGGGACCGTCACCGTGCGGATCGCGCGGTCGTCGGAGGGCTTCACGTTCGCCGGCTGGGACTCCCGCTCCGGCAAGCCGCACCTGACCGGGTCCGTCACCCCGCTGCGCTGAGCCGCGCCTCCAGGCCGGCCCGGACGGCGGGCCACTCGTCGGGCAGGATCGAGAAGTACGCGCTGTCGCCGCGCGTGCCGTCGGGGGCCAGCCGGTGGCTGCGCAGCACGCCCTCCGGCACCGCGCCGAGACGTCGGATGGCCGCGATCGAGCGCGCGTTGCGGGCGTCGGCGCGGAACGCCACCCGGGCGCAGCCCCACGTCTCGAACGCGTGCGTGAGCAGGAGCAGCTTGCACGCCGGGTTGTTCGTGGTGCCCCACCAGCGGGGGTCGTAGTACGTGTACCCGATCTCGACGCGCCCGATCCGCGGGTCCCAGTCGTAGAACGACGTCGAGCCCCGGACCTGGTCGGTCGCGCTGTCCAGCACCGTGAACGCCAGCCGGCTCGGGGCCTCGTGGGCGGTGCGGATCTCGATGCGCATCGCCGCCGGGGTGTCCGGCGTCGGCGACGACATGCCCGCCCAGAGGCGGTCGTCGACGAACGCGGCGAGCGGCCCGGCGTGCTCGTCGGCCAGCGGGACCAGCCGGGTGCCGTGGCCCTCGAGGATCAGGTCGTGCAGCATCCGCAGATGCTTGCACGACCCGACCCTGGAGCGACTCAGAGGTCCGCGGGCCGCAGGACGAACGTGATCGCGTGCGCGATCTGCACGTTCCCCACGTTGAGGTCCAGCTTGCCGGGGACCAGGAACGGGTTGAGGTCGTTGCGGTCCTGGTCGCGCAGCTGCACGACGCCCCAGCGCTTCGAGAGCACGTCGACGGTGAACGTCCCGCCCTGGGCGGTGGTCAGCACCGCGTTGTCGCTGGCCAGCGCCGTGCCGGAGTCGATCGTCGCGCCCGGCACCACGTGGTAGAGCAGCACCTGCTCGATCGCGTCGATGCCCACCGCCCCCGCGAGCGCCGTGAGGACCTCCTGCTCGCTGCCGTACCAGCGGTGCGTCAGGTCCTTGGCCAGGAGCTGGAACGCCCGGTCGTTGGGCAGGAACGCGGTGAGCGGGACGGTGCCGTCCGCGAGGACCGCGACCGGGCTGCCCGGCTTGGCGGCGAGCACCGCGCCGACCGCCTGGTCGAGGATGTCGAAGTCCCGCCAGCTGCGGTCGAACGTGTCGCCGTCGGAGGCGAGCAGGGCGGCCAGGCTGGACGTCCCGGTGGGCGGGGCGGCGCTGGCTGCGGGCGCGAGCGCGATTCCCGCTCCGGCGGCGACACCGGCGGCGACGAGGGCGGACAGCGTGCGGCGGATCCTCATGGTGGCTCCTGCGGACGAAGGTCGCGGCCGACGCCCCTGCGCCGCACCGCGCAGGCACCCAGAAGGGCGCCCTGTGTCCTCTTCGTCCGGAACCGGCCGCCGAGATGCAGCCCGTGACGGTGGGGTCAGTCGTCCAGGGCGGGGCCGCAGGCTGCGGCCGCCGTGGCCGCCAGGTGGTTCAGGCCGTGCACGGCGAGCAGCGGGCGGGTGTCCTCGACGACCGCCCAGCAGCCGTCGACGACCTCGTACCGGACGGCGGGACCGGTGGACAGGTACTGCCGGAGCGCCACGACCAGGCGGTCGACCGCCTCGCTCGTCGTGCCGACGCCCACCGACGCGCGGATCGCGCCGCCCGACGCGCCCAGGTGCGCCAGCAGCGGGTGCGCGCAGAAGCGACCGTCGCGGACCCCGATGCCGTGCTCGGCCGCGAGGTACGCCGCGACGAGGCCCGGGTCGTGGTCCGGCACCGTGAACGTCAGGACGCCGACGGGGGCGTCGGAGTCGGGCCAGATGCGCGCGATCTCGACGCCGTCGATGGCGGACAGGCCGGCGACCAGACGCTCACGCAGTGCCTCCTCGTGCGCCGCCAGGGCACCGGCCGGCAGGGCGGCGAGCTGGTCGCACGCCTCCGCGAGCGCGATCGCGCCGATGACGTTGGGCGACCCGGCCTCGTGCCGCGCGGGCGCGGGCTGCCAGACGGTCCGGTCGGCGCGCACGTCGCGCACCGCACCTCCCCCTGCGAGGTACGGCGTGCCCGTGTCGAGCCAGTCGCGGCGACCGACGAGGGCGCCGGCGCCGAACGGCGCGTAGGTCTTGTGGCCGGAGAACGCGACGTAGTCGGCGTCCGTGGCGGTCAGCGAGAAGCCGCGGTGCGGGACCAGCTGGGCGCCGTCGACGGCCACCCGCGCACCCTCGGCGTGGGCGAGCGCGACGACCTGGTCGATCGGCAGCGCCTCCCCCGTCACGTTGGACGCGCCCGTGACCGTGAGCAGCGCGTACGGCTGGCGGGCGAGCTCGGCGCGCAGCGCATCGAGGGTCGCGGCGACCGTGCGCTGGATCGGCAGGATCGTCGTGCGGTTGCCGTGGCGCTCGCTCGACTGGACCCACGGCAGCAGGTTGGCGTGGTGCTCGACGTCCAGGACGAGGACGCGGCCGCCGTCGGGGACCACCCCCGCCAGCAGGTTGAGCGAGTCCGTGGTGTTCCGCGTGATGATCGCGACGTCGTCGGGACGCGCCTCGACGAACCGCGCGACTGTCTGGCGTGCCGACTCGTACAGCGCGGTGGACACCTGCGACAGGTAGCCGGCGCCGCGGTGCACCGACGCGTACAGCGGCAGCACCTCGGTCACGCGGGCCGCGACGGCCTCCAGGGCGGGGGCGCTCGCGGCGTAGTCGAGGTTGGCGTAGACGCGCTGCGTGCCGTCGACCAGGGGGACGGTGGTGTCGCCGCCGACGACCGGGAGCAGGGCGCTCACCTCGTCGGCGGAAGCACACGAGAGGCGCTCGACGATGACGGTCATGATGGTCCTCCGACACGATCCGGGGGGACACCCGATGTGGTGGAACCCCGCGCTTGCCGCGCCCCGGACGGGACGCGGCCAGGTCGTCACCCGGGGCACCCCACCGCGGAGGAGGGTTGCCGGCCAGCGAGCCGGGGCTTGACGCTGGCGCTCATGACCTGTGACGAGGGTCCCGGCAGCCCCCGCGAACTGTCAACGCGGCACGCGAACCGTCTCGCCTGGCGGGACGGCTTGTCCAGCACTTGGAGCGTGCACCTCGCCGCGCGTAGCATCACGGCCACCATCCAGAGCGGCTGAGAGATCTGGCTCGACGACGCCGCAGCAACCCGCGGGCACCCTGTGCCCGGCCGAGGGTGCTACCGCCAGGACCGATGGAGGCGACAGTGACTGCTCCACCCCCTGGGCAACCCCCCGGCGTCCGCCGCTACCGGCTGCTGACCGGGCCCGACGACGCCGCGTTCTGCGACCGCGTCACCGCGGCGCTCGACGAGGGCTACGTCCTGCACGGCAGCCCGGCCGCGACGTTCGACGGCGAGCACGTCATCGTCGCGCAGGCCGTCATCCTGCCCTCCGCCACCACCCACGAGACGAGGCCCGTATGAGCTACGCCGGCGACCTGACCCCCCAGCAGGCCTGGGACCTCCTGACGTCCGACCAGAGCGCGGTGCTCGTCGACGTCCGGACCGACGCCGAGTGGCGCTACGTCGGCATCCCCGACTCCGCACCCCTCGACGGGCGCGCGGCCCTGGTCGAGTGGGTCTCCTACCCGTCGGGACGCCCGAACCCGCAGTTCCTCAAGCAGCTGGCCGAGGCCGGCGTCACCGCCGGTCGGCCCGTCGTGTTCCTCTGCCGCTCCGGGGTGCGCTCGGTCGCGGCCGCGCAGGTGGCGACGGCGGCCGGGCTCGGTCCGGCGTACAACGTGCTCGAGGGCTTCGAGGGCGACGTCGGCCCCGACGGTCACCGCGGCCACGCCGGCTGGCGCGCCGCCGGGCTCCCCTGGCGGCAGGCGTGAGCGCCGGCCGCGTCCCCGGTCCGGGCGACTGGGACGACCGGCGCTCCCCCCGCTCCGACCTGCGCCCCGACACCCTCGCGGTGCGCGGCGGCCTGGTCCGCAGCCAGTTCCAGGAGACGTCCGAGGCGCTGTTCCTCACGCAGGGGTTCGTCTACACCAACGCCGCCGAGGCCGAGGCTGCGTTCGCCGGTGACGCCGACCGGTTCCTGTACAGCCGCTACAGCAACCCCACCGTGTCCACGTTCGAGGAGCGCCTGCGCCTGCTCGAGGGCGCCGAGGCGGCCTTCGCCACCGCGTCGGGCATGTCCGCGGTGTTCACTGCGATCGCCGCCCTCGTCGAGTCGGGCTCCCGCATCGTCTCCGCCCGGGCACTCTTCGGGTCCACCGTCGTGATCTTCGAGGAGATCCTGGCGAAGTGGGGGGTGCGCACCGACTACGTCGACGGCCACGAGCTCGACCAGTGGGAGGCCGCGCTGGCCACGCCGGCCGACGTCGTCTTCTTCGAGACCCCGTCCAACCCGATGCAGGACCTCGTGGACATCGCGGCCGTCAGCCGGCTCGCGCACGCCGCCGGGGCCACGGTCATCGTCGACAACGTCTTCGCCACCCCCGTCCTGTCCCGGCCGCTGGACTTCGGCGCCGACGTGGTCGTGTACTCCGCGACCAAGCACATCGACGGGCAGGGGCGCGTGCTCGGCGGCGCGATCCTGGGCACCGACGAGTACATCCACGGACCGGTGCAGACCCTCATCCGCAACACCGGCCCGTCGCTGTCCGCGTTCAACGCGTGGGTGCTGCTCAAGGGCCTGGAGACGCTGTCGCTGCGCGTCCGCCACCAGACCTCGTCGGCCCTGCAGGTGGCGACGTGGCTCGAGCAGCAGCCCGGCGTCTCCCTGGTCCGCTACCCGTACCTGCCCTCCCACCCGCAGCACGCGCTCGCCCTCGCGCAGCAGTCCGGGGGCGGCACCGTCGTCACGTTCACCCTCGCCGTGCCCGACGGCGCGACCCCCGACGTCGCCAAGAAGGTCGCCTTCGGCTTCCTCGACGCGCTGCGGGTCGTGGACATCTCCAACAACCTCGGCGACGCCAAGTCGCTCGTCACGCACCCCGCGACGACCACGCACCGCAAGCTCGGGCCCGAGGGGCGCGCGGCCGTCGGGATCGCCGAGTCGACGGTGCGGCTCTCCGTCGGGCTCGAGGACCCCGCGGACCTGATCGACGACCTCGCGCAGGCACTCGGGACACTCGCAGGCTGACCACCGCTCGCGCGCACGCCCTGCTCAGCTATCTGCTCCTGGTCAACCTCGGCGCGTCGACGCAGCCGCTCAGAGCTGGACGGTCTCGTTCTCCCCGCCGTCGTAGCGCTCGCCGGTGACCTTGGCCTTGACCAGGCTGAACGCGGTGGTCAGCCGGCCGCCCTTGGCGTGCCAGTACTCCGCGGTCTGCCCGTGCACCACCACGAGCACCAGGCCGGGGGTCTCCGGGCCGTCCGGGAACCACGCCTCGGCCGTCACGCCCCAGAGCTCGCGGTTCTTGGCCACGTCGCGGACCACCTCCGCCGACCCCGAGACCGAGACCCATGCGGTCGAGTCGGCGAAGGCCGCGTTCGCCGGGCTGCCCGCCTCGATCTCGTGCACCTTGTGGCTGTCGGCGTCGGCGAAGAACCAGAGGTCCCCGTCGAAGTCCACGTCCTGCACGCCCATCGGCCGGCTGACCAGCGAGCCGTCCGCACCCACCGTCGTGAGCATCGCGATCTTCGCGTCCTTGATCAGGCCCGCCACCGTGGCGACGTCGTCGTCGTGCGTCATGCGTCCTCCTCGACCAGCGCGCTCACGGGGCTGCTGACCGCGGCGCCCGGCCACCGTAGGCATGTCACCGGGATGCTGCATGCTCGGAGGATGACCGAGGAGAGCGACTACGAGGCGATGGCGGACGACCTGGTCGCCCGCGGAGCCACGCGCGCCCAGATGATGGGGCGGCCGATCCTCAAGGTCGGGTCGACCATGTTCGCGGCGCACGTCGGCGGGGACCGGCTCGCCGTCAAGCTCGGCCGGGACACCGCCACGTTCGCGGACGCCCTGGCGCTGCCCGGGGCCACCGTCTGGTCGCCCGGGGACAGCGGGCGGCTGTTCCACGACTGGGTCGCGCTGCCGGCGTCGCTGGAGGACGAGTGGATGCGGTTCGCCGAGCACGCGCGGGTGGCCGCTCAGACGTCCTTGGCCATCCAGAGCGACAGGAAGTCGTCGGTGAAGTCGAAGAAGGGCACCACCGGGCGGTAGCCGGCCGAGAGGTACAGCGAGACCGCCTCGGGCTGCCGGATCCCCGTCTGCAGCACGACGCTGGTCAGCCCGCGCATGCGGGCGTCGTCCTCGATCGCGACGAGCAGGGCACGGGCCGCACCGGAGCCGCGGGCCGACTCGTCGACCCAGACCTTCTTCAGCTCGGCCGACCCGGCGGGATAGCCGTCCCGCGCGGCACGCAGGGTCGCGCAGCCGACCGGGTGACCGTCCAGCCACGCGAGCACCGTGGTCAGCTCGCCGACGCCCTGCTGGGGGTCGTCGACCGCGAACCCGCCGGGCGTGCTCGCGGCGATCTCTGGGTACCGCACCTCGATGTCGCGCCACATCGCGAACCGCAGGGCGGTGGCGACCGGGTCGGACCAGTGGGTGCGCGTCAGGGTGACCGTCGGCCGCTCGCCGGTGCGCGGCGGCCGGGTGGTCGTCGCGTCCAGGTCCTTCGCGAAGCAGCGCGACTCGGCCTCCGCCGCGTACTCGCCGAAGTTGGGGATCGACCGGTAGCCCTCGCTCAGGTACAGGCCGATGGCGGACGCCTGCAGCACGCCCGTCTCCAGGACGAGGCGGTGCAGGCCCCTGTCCTGCGCCACGCGCTCGAGCTCGCGGACCACCGCACGGGAGTAGCCGCGACCGCGGTGGTCCGGCACGACGAACATGCGCTTGAGCTCGCCGACGCCGTCGCCCAGCTCGGCCGACGCGTCGCGGATCGCCCCGCACGCCACCGGCTCACCGTCCACCCGCACGAGGAGCATCGCCAGGATGCTCTCGCCGGTCATCTCGTGGCCGATGTCCTCCTCGCCGTACAGGGCGAGCAGCTCGGCCTGCTGGGCGGTGCGCAGCCGGAGCGCGTCAGGGTCGTCCCAGTCGACGAGCGCGATGCTGGTGGTCAACGCTCAGCCGACGAGGGCCTTGAGGACCGACGTGAAGAACCGCAGACCGTCGGTGCCGGTGCGGGGGCCCTGGGCGCCGTCCGGACCGAAGCCGGACTCGACCGCGTGCTCGGGGTGCGGCATGAGGCCGACGACGTTGCCCGCCGCGTTGGAGATCCCGGCGATGCCGCGGCGCGACCCGTTCGGGTTCCAGCCCTGGTAGCGGAAGACCACGCGGCCCTCGCCCTCGAGCTCGTCGAGCGTGTGCTCGTCGGCGACGTACTGGCCGTCCTGGTTCTTCAGCGGGATCGTGATGTGCTCCCCCGCCGTGTAGTCGCGGGTCCACGCGGTGTCGACGTTGTCGACCGAGAGGACCTGCTCGCGGCACACGAAGTGCAGGTGGTCGTTCTTGATCATCGACCCGGGCAGCAGGTGCGCCTCGGTGAGGACCTGGAAGCCGTTGCAGATGCCGAGGACCGGCAGGCCCTTGTTGGCCGCGTCGACGATCTCACCCATGACCGGCGCGAACCGGCTGATGGCACCCGCACGCAGGTAGTCGCCGTAGGAGAAGCCGCCGGGCAGGACCACGGCGTCGACCCCGTGCAGGTCCGCGTCGCCGTGCCAGAGGGAGACCGCCTCGGCACCCGCGAGGCGGACCGCGCGGGCGGCGTCGCGGTCGTCGAGCGTGCCGGGGAAGGTGACGACGCCGATCCTCGTCATGCCTGGGTGTCCTCGTAGACCGCGACGACGTCCTCGATCACCGGGTTGGACAGCACGTGCTCGCCGGCCTCGCGGGCCGCGGCGAGGATCTCCTCGGTCACCGGCCCGTCGACCTCGAGCTCGAAGCGCTTGCCCTGACGGACGGACGCGAACTGCCCGAACCCGAGCCGCGGCAGGGCGCCGGCGACGGCCTTGCCCTGCGGGTCGAGGATCTCGGGCTTCGGCATGACATCGACGACGACTCGTCCCACGAAAGGGCTCCAGGTGTTCGCGCGGCGGTGGGGGGTCGCGGCGATTCTAGCCAGTGCGCGCCGGGGCCTGGTCCAGGTGCTCAGTCGGTGGCGACCAGGGCGGGGACCAGGCCCTCCTGGAGAGTGTCGACGCGCGGGTGCACACCCCGGAACGCGATCCGCAGGGCGTCGACGAGGGCGAGGTCGGCCGGACCCGACCGTGCCGTCCGCCAGACCACGAGCAGCGCAGGCACGGCGAGCAGCGCGCACACCGCGATCCCGACCGAGAAGAACAGGTCCGCGCGGCCGGAGCCCTCGACCCATGCGAGACCGAGGAAGCAGCCGCTCAGCACGGCGACGAGCATGCGGTGCCTCGGGATCGGCCCGACGAGGCGTCGCGACGGCTGGGCGGGCCGGACGGGGACGAGCCGTCGTGTACGGCGGCGGGCGAGCAGCGAGCCGAGCACCCCCATCGCGAGGGCACCCACGAGCGCCACCATCAGCGCGGGCGAGATGCCGGAGCGCGCGACGGTGACCGTCCCGACGCAGGCGTCGCCGCACGCCGCGCCACCGAGCCTGGTCGGTGCCACCAGGCACGCCGTCACGGCGCCCAGCCCGACGACCCCCACGGCGACCGCGAGGAACCCCGCCGCCCCCCGTGCGGTCAGCCTGTCTCGCATCACCCACCCGAACAGGAGCGTGTCGGCGGTGACCTCCTCGCCCACGTCGGCCACCAGGTGCTTGCGCGCCTGCTTCTGCAGCTGCCATCGACCGCGGCACAGGATGCCGATCGACATCCCCAGCGCCACCGCCAGTGCGGAGCCCGACGGCGCGTGCGGTCGGTCGCCGGTCGCCAGCGGGAGCAGCACCGAGACGGCGACGACCACGGCGACCACGGCGAGCAGGACCCGCAGCGGCGCGGACGCCCCTTCGAGGTCGTCGCGGACCCATCCGCGGTAACGGGCGGGGACACGACGGTCGAACAGCCGGTACGCGAGCACGTGCCGCAGCGGTGGCCGGGTCCGCGCGCGCGTCGCCCAGCCCGACCGGACCAGCCCCGCGGCCGTTCGCAGGTCGACGCGCGTCGCTCCCGGGGGCGCGAGGTCGGCCAGCAGCGCGACCATCTCGTCGGACCGCCGGAGCCGCCACCGGCGCGGGTAGGCACGCAGCCACCGGCGCACCGAGCGCTCGAGACGGGGGTCGATGGTCATCGGCTCTCCAGGGCGGGGGCGAGGTCGAGGTCGGGGACGAGGTCGGTGTCGAACCGGTCCGCGATCACCGGGCGGCCCGTGCAGGCGACGTGCCGCAGGTCGACGAGGGCGAGGCCGTCCGTCGCGCGGGCGTGCCGCCACACCGCGAGCGCGGACGGGAGGACGAGCAGACAGGCCGGAGCCGCGCCCGCGGACAGCGACAGCGCCCACGCGCCGCTCACCTCGGCGAGAGCGGTGGCGACGACCACGACGCTCCAGAGGACCACCGCGGTGCCGGTGTGCGGCGCGAGGCCGACGAGCTGACGAGCAGGTTGAGGGGGAGCTGCGGCGAGCAGCCGACGGCACCGGCGTGCGACGGCGACCGCGACGCCGAGGCCGACCGCCACGGCTGCCGTCAGCGGTGCGGTGATGAGCAGCCGCGCGGCCCGGGGCACCATCACGACGTCGGTGCAGCCGGCGCCGCACGGCACGGACCCCAGGCGGGTCGGCGCGAGGACCGCGGCCACGGTCCAGGCGACCGCACCGACGGTCAGGAGGACCACCAGCACGCGGGCGCCGGGTTCGGCCGCGATCCGCTCGCGCGGTCGCCGCACCCAGACGAACCCGCCGACGGCGTGCGGCTCGAGGCGCGTCCGGCGTCGCGCATGACGCTGCAGCCTGCGCCGGGCCGCGGCCTCGGGACGGACCATCAGCAGCACGGCCGTGAACGCGACGGCCAGCGCCGTCCACCACAGCAGGGTCGCGACGGGGAACCCGGCCGCCACCGCGTTCGAGATCGGGAACACGAACAGCCAGAGCCGCCCCACCAGGTTGCGGCGGAGGCCTCCCGGCCCGGTGATGTCCTTGCGCACCCAGTCGCGGTACTGCGGCGGCACGCGCGCGTCGAACAGCCGGTAGGCCAGGTACACGCGCAGCGGCGGGGTCTGGCGCCACCGCGTCATGACACCGCCGCGCAGCAGGTTGAGGGCCGTGCGGACGTCCAGGCGCCGGGCGCCGTCGGGGGCGAGGTCGACCAGGACGGCGGTGACCTCGTCGGCACGCTGGGCCCGCCAGCCCGGCGGGTAGGCGCGCAGCCAGAAGGCGGCGGACCGCTCGAGTCGCTCGGCCGTCATCGGTCGAGGAGCCGGTAGGGGCCCATCGGGCCGATGTCGGGGCGTGACCCGAAGAGCGTCTCGACCGTGTGCGCGCGACCCCGCGCGTGGTCCACCACGGTCCCGGCGTACACGACGGCGGCGACGACCCCGGTCAGCGGCCAGCCGAGGAGGATCCCCGCGGCCACGAACGGCGACCCGACCACGGCGGTGAGCAGCAGGGCCGCCCGCCACGGGTAGAGCGCGCCCTCGAGGTCGTCGCGGAGCCACCCGTCGTACGCGCGCGGCGGACGCCGACCGCGCAGGCGGTAGCGCAGGAACGCGCCGAGGGGAGGACGCTGCCGCCACCGCGTGCTCCACCCCGCCCGCACGAGCCCGGCGGCCGCGCGCACGTCGAGCCGGGTCGCGCCGGCCGGGGCGACGTCGGACAGCACCTCGGCGACCTCGGCGGCGCTCTGCGCCCGCCAGCGTCTCGGGTACGCCCGCAGCCAGAAGGCGGCGGACCGGTCCAGGCCGCGCATCACGCCGACCCGAGGGCGGGACGGGACGTCGGTCGGGCGGCGAGCACCCGGCGCGCGAGCGAGGCGAGGTCCGTCAGCCGGGCGGTCTCGGCGGCGAGCGCCGCCATGCCCTCGGGGGTGAGCCGGTAGTACCGGCGCAGGCGGCCGTCGACGACGATCTCGCCCGACGCCTCCGCGTACCCGGCCTCGACCAGGCGGTCGAGGATGCCGTAGAGCGTGCCGGCGCCGAGCCGGACGCGGTCGTCGGACAGGACCTTGACCGCCTGCACGATGCCGTAGCCGTGGCGGGGCTCCTCGGCCAGTGACAGCAGCACGAAGTACGCCTGCTCACTCATCCGGAACGCCATGGCCGATATATATCGCGTAGCGACCTATGCCGACAAGGGGCCGTCCGCCGCTCGGAGCCGGGCCGGGAGGTTCTGCTTCACCAGGTCCGGCTCCCGCGCGACCATCCACCCGAGCACCCCGACCGCGAACAGGAGCCACGTCAGCGGACGCTCCTTCGACCGGCCGCGCAGGGTCGGCGTCAGCGTGAGCCGGGTGCGCACCATCGTCCCGCCGTCGTGCGGCGACAGCTCGTACGTCGACTCCTGCCGCATCCCCGACTGCCAGCCGTGCAGCCGGAGCAGCTCCGGCGCGCGCGCCTCGACGGCCGTCCACGGCACCCGGTCGTCGTTGCACTCGGCGCCGTGCACCTCGACCCAGGTGTCGCCCGTCGACACCGGACCGCCCAGCGGCGGTTCGAACGTCACGCCGTGCGCGACGAGCTCCTCGACCACCGTCGGGTCCGCGACCAGCGCCCAGACCTGCTCCGGCGGGGCGTCGAGGAAGTAGACGTCGGTGCTGGTCCGGTATCCCACCGCGCGCACGCTAGCGAAGTTCGTGGTGGTTCGTGGCGGTTCCGGCGCGGTGCGGGTGGCTGAGCTCACGGACCGGCCGCGGGCTGCGTGTCGGTGGTCGGAGAGATGATGCACCGGTGACGTCTCCGGCCTCCTCGACCCGCGGCTGGATCGGCCCGTACCTGCTGCTCGCCGTGCTGTGGGGGTGCAGCTTCCTGTTCATCGCGACGGCGCTGCAGTCGTTCGCGCCGACGCAGGTGGCGTTCGGCCGGATCGTCATCGGCTTCGTGCTGCTCGCGGTGATCCTGCTGATCCGCCGCGAGCGCGTCCGGGTCGAGCGGCGTCGGATCGGTGACTTCGTGATGGTCGGCGCGATCATGACGGCGATCCCGTTCGTGCTGTTCGCACTCGCGGAGCAGCGGGTCACCTCCGTCCTCGCGGGCCTGGTGAACGCGACGACTCCCCTGTTCACGGCCGTGTTCGTCGCGCTCCTGCTGCCCAGCGAGCGTCCGGACCGGGTGCAGGTGGGCGGTCTGGCACTGGGCTTCGGCGGGATCGCGGTCCTGCTCGGCGTGTGGAACTCCGGCGCGATCGACCTCGTCGGCGGTCTCATGCTGCTGGGCGCGACGTTCTGCTACGGCCTCGGGAACGCGTGGAGCCGTCGTCGACTGACCGGCACCGGCCTGTCGACCGTGGCCCTGCCGGCGATCCAGCTGGCCGTCGGCGCCCTGGTGATCCTGCCGTTCGCCGTCTCCACCCCTCTGGCCGCCCCAATCGCCCCGGCACCCGCACTGGCCCTGCTCGCGCTCGGCCTCGGCGGGACGGGGCTGGCCTACGTGCTGTTCTGGCGCGTCCTGGCGGTCGCCGGCGCCACGGTGACGGCCAGCGTCACCTACGTGATCCCGCTCGTGTCGACGACCCTCGGCGTCCTCGTGCTGCACGAGGGTCTGCACTGGTACGAGCCGGTGGGTGGCGCGATCGTGCTTGCGGGCGTCGGTCTCACGCAGTGGGGTGCCGCGCGGCGCCGGTCGGCCGACGTCGCGCGGGCGGCGGCGACGACGGCCGAAGCGTCCGACGACGCGGAGCCGACCACGGGAGAGACCTCGACGGCCCTCGCGACGTCCGTGAGCACCGACACGGGCCGGCGGGCCCCGGACGAGGATCAGGAGATCCCCGCGTTCGCCGAGCCCGAGACGTGCGGTCCCGCACGCGGCTGACCTCTACCCGTCAGGGGACGACGACCGTCATCCCGGGACCACCCGTCCCGTGGCCCAGGGCGGCGAGCGCAGCCGGTGCCTCGTCGAGACCGACCGTGCGCCCGACGAGCCGAGACGGGTCGAGCTCGCCGGAGGCGATGCGCGCGAGCATCGCGGGGTACTCGTGGGCGGCCATGCCGTGGCTGCCGTAGAGCTCGAGCTCCCACCCGATCACCCGGCCCATGGGCAGCGACGGGGCGGTGTCGGAGCCGAGCAGGAGGCCGACCTGCACGTGCCGCCCGCGACGGCGCAGCGACAGGACCGACGCGGTCGCCGTGGCGCGGCTGCCCAGCGCGTCGAGCGAGACCGTGGCGCCGCCGCCGGTCACCTGGTGGACCTGCGCGGCGACGTCGCCGGTGCCGTCCAGCACGACGGCGGCACCCATCGCGCGGGCCGCGTCGCGGGCGACCGGTGAGACGTCGACCGCGACCACCCGCGCACCGGCGGCGACCGCGACCATGACCGCCGAGAGCCCCACCCCGCCGCAGCCGTGCACCGCGACCCAGTCGCCCGCACCGACCCGGCCGTGCACGGTGACGGCCCGGTACGCGGTCGCGAACCGGCACCCCAGACCCGCCGCGGTCACCGCGGACATGCCGTCGGGGAGGCGGACCAGGTTGACGTCGGCGCGGTGGATCGCGACGAGCTCGGCGAACGACCCGTCGTCGGTGAACCCCGGCTGGCGCTGCCGCTCGCAGACCTGCTGCTCGCCCGCGAGGCAGGCGGGGCAGTCGCCGCACGCGCACACGAAGGGCACCGTGACCTCGTCGCCGAGCGCCCAGGAGTGGACCAGCGGACCGACCTGCTCGACGACCCCGGCGAGCTCGTGCCCGGGCACGTGCGGGAACGTGATGTCGTCGTCGTGACCCTGCCAGCCGTGCCAGTCGGAGCGGCAGACGCCGGTCGCGGTGACCCGCAGCACGACGCCGTCGTCGGGACAGGACGGCGCCGGGACCTCGCGCACGGTCGGGAGGACGCCGGCCTCGGAGATCACCACGGCACGCATGACGCTCATTCTCGTCGACACCCGGACCCCGGGCCGCCCGCGGATCAGAAGCCGCGGTGCGTCCAGCCGCCGGCCACCACCGTGCCCGCGACCGGCATCCCGCGCAGGGGTGCGGTGAGCGGGTCGGCGTCGAGGACGACGAGGTCCGCGGGCGCCCCGACCGTCACGGTGAGCCCGCGCCCGTCGACGGAGGACTCCAGCGCGACCCGACGGTCGATCGCCTGCTCGGGGTGCCAGGCCGGACGGCCGTCGCGGGACCGGGCGACCGCGGCGTCGGCGGCGACCCACGGGTCGAGGGGCGCGACGGGGGCGTCGGACCCGAGCGCGAGCCGGACGCCGGCGCGGTGCAGCGACCCGAAGGCGAACGCGCGGTCCGTGCGGCCGGGCCAGTAGCGGTCGGCGACGTCGCGGTCGTCCATGGCGTGCTCGGGCTGCACGCTGGCGATCACGCCCAGCGCCGCGAACCGCTCCACGTCCTCCCAGGACACCAGCTGCGCGTGCTCGATCGACCCGGCGGCACCGGACTCGGCGAAGGCGTCCAGGGCCAGGGCGTTCGCCGAGTCGCCGATCGCGTGGATCGCGCAGCGCAGACCGTGCCGGGTGGCGTGCGCCATGAGGGGTGCCAGCCGGGACGGGGGTACCGCGAGGACGCCGTGGGCGTTCGGGCCGGTCAGGCCGGCGTACGGGTCGTGGCAGTACGCCGTGCGGGTGTTGAGGGAGCCGTCGGTGATGACCTTCAGCGGACCCTGCGTCACCAGCCCGGCGACGGTGTCGCCGGTGTGCAGGTCCTCCCGGACGACGCGGTCGAGGAACTCCTCCCACACACCCGCACGCACCCGCAGCCGGGCGGGCCGGGAGGCCGCGCGACGACGCCAGACGGCGACGTTGTCGGCGATCTCCAGGTCGACGACGCCGACGACCCCGCGTGCGGCAGCGGCGGCGGACGCGTCGTCGACGAGGGCGTCCGCGACGTCGTCGGGCACGTGGTCGACGGCTCCCTGCAGCGGGAGCCACTCGGCCTCCCGCAGCAGACCGGTGGGGTGCGACCCGACACCGAGGAACCGCAGACCGGCGGTCGAGGCCCAGGCGCAGTGCAGGTCACCGGAGACGAGGACGACGGGCCGGTCGCCGACGACCGCGTCGAGCAGGGCGGCCGTCGGGACGTCGGGCCAGAGCCCGTCGCGGAACCCGAAGCCGACGAGGGCCGTCCCCGGCGGCGGCGCGGGTGCCGCGGCGACGAGCGACACGGCGTGCGCGGCGGACGTGGCCCCGGAGACGTCGAGCCGCCGCCGGGCCAGCGCCCACTGGGTCAGGTGCACGTGCGCGTCCCACAGCCCGGGCATCACCCACCGGCCGTCGAGCCGCACCTGCGGTGCGTCGGCGTCGAGCCCGGGCCCGACGGCTGCGACCCGGCCGTCGCGGAGCAGGACGTCGACGGGCCCGTCGACGTCCACCAGGCGAGCATCGCGCAGCAGGACGTCACGGGTGGTCGGTACGGTCCGCATGTGAGCACCGTAGAGCCCGGATACGACCCCGCGTTCCTTGGACCGCTGGTGCCGCTCCCGGTACCCGCGCAGACCGTCCGGGACCTCCCGTCGACGCACTTCACCGTGCTGCTCGACCCTGCGCGCCGGCTGGCTGCGGCGACGGCCGTGAACATCGACGGCGCGCAGCTGGTGAACCTGGAGCGCGGTGACGACTGGCACCTCGACCCGCGCGTACCCGTCGACGAGCAGGCCGGCCCGGAGCTGTACGCACGCAACGACCTCGACCGCGGGCACCTGGTGCGCCGTCGGGACCCCGTCTGGGGAGACCTGGTGACGGCCCGGAAGGCCAACTTCGACACGTTCGCGTACCCGAACGCCGCGCCGCAGGCGTCCGCGTTCAACCAGGGCGAGCTGCTCTGGGTGGGCCTCGAGGACCACGTGCTCGAGTACGCCCGGGACCACGGGCACCGGGTCTCGGTGCTCACCGGACCGGTCCTCGCCGACGACGACCCGGTCTACCGCGGCATCCAGATCCCCCGGATGTTCTGGAAGGTCGCGGCGTGGGCGTCGGCGGGAGACCTGCGCGCGGCCGCGTTCGTGCTGGACCAGACGCCCTTCGTCCGCACCCTGCAGGTGGAGGTGCCGGACCTCGGCCCGTTCCGCACGTTCCAGGTGCCGGTCGCGGACGTCGAGGCGCTCACGGGGATCGACCTCGGCCCGCTGGTCGATGCCGACGTGCTCGCCCCGGTCGGCGCCCTCGCGGACCGCGAGCGCTGGCTGCCGCTGACCGCCCTGGCGCAGGTCCGGCTCTAGTTGAGGTGCCGAGCGCGCACCACGGCTTTGGCGGTAAGCGCCGCGGGCTCGGCCCGCGTTGCCGAGCTCGAATGCTGTGCGCCCGACTCCCCGCCACCCATGAAACGCAAGCGGGTCGAAGCCCTGGAGCATGTCGCCCGCGACGAACACGGTCGTTGGCAGGCGCGATGGCGTCGTTGCAAGGGCTTGGTGTTCGGCTACATCTAGGAGGAAGAAGGACGTCCTCACCGTGATCGAACTCATCTCCGAGGGCTTCCCGTGCCAGAACAAGCGCAACGTCGTCGGGTGATGCGCAACATCGGCAGCCTCAAGCCAGATGGTTGTCGTTGCGGAGGTGTGAGCACGCAGGTCAAAGCGATGTCGCGACAGCTCGGTACTCCTAGAGAATGTGCCGCACGTACCTGCACGACGCCTCGAACGCCCTGGTCAGGAGGTCTCCGACCCAGCGGAGCGCGACGCAGTTCCAAGTGCGGACCCACAACGCCTGATCTGTTGTGGGCCGGAACACCTACCGTTGAGCGTGCCGCCGGGATCCGCTCGGCGACCGCTTCATTGGCGTTTCGCTTTCAACGGGAGGTGGGGCCTTTGGCCGCTCATCTTGGACCGCGCTGCACGGGTTGCGGCATGAAGGTGCCGGGCATGCCAATGGCCGAACGACGGGCGACCTTAATCAGGGTGATCGCGTCCGTCGTGTCGGCCACGGCGTCGGTGCTGAACTTGTGGTTCGGACCTCTTACTTGAGCTGAGGTCTCATCGGGTGGGTCGTCGGTTGCCGCCGGCGGCCCACCCCCTATTGGAGATCAACAATAGGTCAACGGTCCGGCGAGCGTCACGCGGTCGAATGTGTGTTGCGTGCTCGCCACCGTGCATCTCAATCCCCCGACCAAGGTCGCGATGCGGCCCGGCCGTCGTAGGTGAACTGGCGCTCGTGGTTGAGCGACGATGACCAGGGCATTCAGGCCGGCTGGCTCACTACGCTGTCCGCCATGGGCAGTACACCCGACGACGCGACGGTTCCGCCCGAACCACCTCCGTCCGAGGTGGTGCCGTCCAGCCCTCCGGTCGCGCCGCCCGTCCCGCTCGTGCCGCCACCGCCCAAGCACTCGCCGCGCGAACTTGAACCGGCAACACCACCGGCGCCGGTCATCCCGTTGTACGTCCCGGCGTGGATGGACCCCACCGCGCCGTACGGGCGCGACCGGTTCACCGGCGAGCCCTTGTCCGATAAATCCAAGGCGGTAGCCGGGTTGCTTCAGATCTTCCTCGGCTCGGTTGGCGCAGGCCGCTGGTACACGGGCCACACCGGTATCGCGTCAGCCCAGCTCGCGTTGCTCGCCGTCGGGATCGGGACCGCCTGGCTCCTCATCGGGTTCCTTTTCATCGCCGCCGCCGGCGCGTGGAGCTTCATCGATGGGATCGTCCTCCTCGCCGGCAACTCCCGGGACGCACGCGGCCTGAAACTGCGCTAGCCGCTCGACAATGTGGTCCGCGCCGGTGCGCAGCGTCGATGACGATCACAAAAGGCCACCGTCCGTGGCAGCACTGCAAGGTCGGATACTTCAGAACCGCGCCCTCGCCACGACCGGGCGTACGGCTGGCCTACGAGTCCGAGGAGGGCTGCACCGCCGGCCTCGCACCATGGCCCTCGAGCTCCACAACACTGACCGCCACGCCGTCGTTGCGCCCCGACAGACCGACCGTCACCAACGTGAATGCCGAGGACCTAGCGGGCGTGCCGTACGTGCGCGTCGCGGCGGGCCGGCACGACCATCGGCGTCCCGGTCTCCGGGTCCGGCACGACGCGGCAGGCGAGCCCGAAGACCTCTCGCACCAGCGGCTCGGTCACGACGTCGGCCGGTGGACCCTCGGCGACGACGACCCCGGCCTTCATCGCGACGAGGTGGGTGGCGTACCGGGCGGCCTGGTTCAGGTCGTGCAGGACCGCGACGAGCGTGCGGCCCTCCTCGTGCAGCCGGGCGCACAGGTCCATGACCTCGAACTGGTGCGCGATGTCGAGGAAGGTCGTCGGCTCGTCGAGGAGCAGCAGGTCGGTCTCCTGCGCGAGGGCCATGGCGAGCCAGACGCGCTGCCGCTGACCGCCGGACAGCTCGGCGACGTAGCGGTCGCGCAGGTCGGTGACCTCGGTGGCGTCGAGGGCGTCCGCGACGGCCCGGGCGTCCGCCGCGGACCACTGCCGCAGCAGCCCCTGGTGCGGGTACCGGCCGCGGGCGACGAGGTCTCCGACGGTGATGGACTCCGGCGCGATCGGGCTCTGCGGCAGGAGCGCGAGCCGGCGGGCCACGTCCTTGCTCCGCATGGCCGAGATCGGGGCGCCGTCCAGGAGCACCCGGCCGGCGCGCGGCTTGAGGGTGCGGCCGAGCGCCCGCAGGAGCGTCGACTTGCCGCAGCCGTTGGGGCCGATGATCACGGTGAAGGACGCGCGCGGGATCTGCACGGACAGGTCCTGGGCGACGACGAACTGGTCGTAGGCGAGGGTCAGGCCCTCGGCCTCCAGCGGCGGACCGTTCACAGGGCTGCTCACAGTGCGCTCCTCCTCCACTCGCGGACCAGCAGGAACGCGAGGTACACGCCGCCGAGCGCGGCGGTGACGACACCCACGGGGTAGACGACGCCCGGCACGGCGTACTGGGCGAGCAGGTCCGCGACGACGAGCACCGCGGCGCCGCAGCACGCGGCGGCGACCATACCCGGTCCTGTGGACCGGGTCAGCCGACGGGCGATCTGCGGGGCGGTCAGCGCGACGAACGCGATGGGCCCGCTCACGGTGACGGCCGCCGCGGTGAGCAGCACACCGACGACAACCGCCCACGTCCGCACCCGGTCCGCGTGGACGCCGACCGCGACGGCGACCTCGTCGCCCATCTCGACCAGCTGCATCGGTCGGGTCAGGGTCAGCGCCACCGGCAGCAGCACGACGAGCGCGACCACGATGAGGACCACGTCCGACCACGCCCGCGCCGCGAGGCTGCCGTTGAGGTACGCCGCCACGACCTGTGCGTCCTCGCGGGTGGCACGCGCGAGGGCCAGCTGCACGAACGCCATCGACATCGCACCGACGGCGATGCCCACGACCACCATCCGCAGCGGCGCCCGGAACCCCGCCCCCGAACCCAGGTAGACCGCGCCGATCGCGATGCCGGCACCGACCAGCGCGCCGACGGGGGTCGGCACGACGCCCGGCCACACCAGCCCGGCCGCCGCCGCACCCGCCGCCGCACCCGCGCCGAGGCCGATCACGTCAGGGCTGCCCAGCGGGTTGCGGGTGACGGACTGGAACATCGCTCCCGACACGGCGAACGCCGCACCCGCCGCCGCCCCGACGAGCAGCCGCGGCAGGCGGCTGGTCCACAGCACCCACTCCTGCGCGCGTGACCCGTTGCCGGCGACGACCCCGGGCAGCTCGGCCAGCGGGATGCCCAGCTGCCCCGCGGAGAGCGTGACGACCATGGTGACCAGGGTGACCGCCAGCGCGACGACACAGACGACGACCGGCCGCCGCCGCCAGCGCACGGCAACGGCAGGACCGAGCGTCAGCACCGCCGTCACAGCCCCACCCGCCCTCGGCGGACGGCCATGATCAGGAACGGCGCTCCGACGAACGCCGTGACGGCGCCGACGGGGAGCTCACCGGGCCGGGCGACGACCCGCCCGACGACGTCGGCGGCAAGCAGCAGGACCGGGCCGAGCACGAGGCAGTACGGCAGGAGCCATCGGTGGTCGGAGCCCGTGAAGGAGCGCACGACGTGCGGCACCGCGAGCCCGACGAAGGCGATGGGGCCGACGGCGGCGACGGCCGCGGCGCAGAGCAGGGTCGCGCCGGCGGCACCGAGCAGCCGGGTCCGGCCGGCGCGCAGCCCGAGGGAGGTCGCGGCCTCGTCCCCGAGCGCGAGGGCGTTGAGCGGCCGCGCGAGCAGCAGGCACAGGACCAGCCCCACGACGACGAAGGGCAGCACGGCGTCGACGGTCGACGGCGGCCGCCCGGCGAGCGAGCCGACCACCCACGCGCGGTAGGTGTCGAACACCGTCGGGTTGGCCAGGGTGATGGCCTCGACGAGCGCGATCAGCACCGCGGAGACGGCCGCACCGGCCAGGACGAGCCGCACGGGGGTCGCCCGTCGGCCCCCGGACCCGATGAGATACACGGCGGCCGCGGCGAGCAGCGCCCCGGGCACCGCGGCCCAGACGGTCCGGCCCGCTACCCCGCCGAGGACCGCAGCGGTGACCACGAGCGACGCCGACGCGCCCGCGTTGACGCCCAGCAGCCCCGGGTCGCCGAGCGGGTTGCGCGTCAGACCCTGGATGACGACGCCCGCCACGGCGAGCGCGGCACCCACGAGCAGCCCGAGCTGCGTGCGCGGCACCCGCGACGCGACCACCGTGGACGCGTACGACCCGTCGGGGTCACGCCACGCCGACCACACGTCGGCCAGCGGCAGCGGCTTGGCCCCGACGGCGATGCTCAGCCCGACGACGAGCACGAGGAGCACGAGCGCGGCGAGCAGCCCGAGGCCGAGCACGAGCGCGCGCGAGCCCCGCACGCGCGTGGCGTGCGGGGCTCGGGCGACGGCGGTGGTCACGGCGCGAGGTGAAGGACGGTCAGCCCTGGACCTTCGCTGCGCCGGCCGTGATGAGCGGGACGTACTCGTCGATCGCCCACGGCACGCTGAGCGGCGTGGCCACCGAGACGGCCATGCCCAGCTGCGGGTCGAGCATCGGGACGTAGGCGCCGGACGCGAACGCCGGGATCTGGGCCCAGAGCGGCTGGGCCTCGGTCGCGGCCTGCTCGTCGGCGCTGTTGAACCACGTGAAGAGCAGCTCGGCGTCGTTCAGCTGGTCGGCGTTCTCGAGGCCGAGCGTGCTGACGAACGTCCCCGGCGATGCCGAGAGCGTCGAGACGGACGGGGCGAGCGAGAGGCCGAGACCGGTCAGGAGCTCGACGCGCGAGTCGCCGGCCAGGTACACCGACAGGGCGCCCGGCTGGTCTCCGCCGTACACGTAGGCGAACGTCAGCCCGGACAGCTCGGGGTTGTCGGCCGCGGCGGTCTCGATGGCGGCCTGGCGCTCCGCGAGCAGCGCGTCGGCCTTCTCGGGGACACCCAGCGCCTCGGCGGCGATGGTCACCTGGTCCTCGAGCGAGGTCTGCCACGGCTCACCGGGGTAGGCGACGACGGGAACGAACGCGGAGAGCTGGTCGAACACGTCCTGCTCCAGGCCCGACTGCGGGGCCAGCACCAGGTCGGGCTCCAGCGCGATGATCGCGTCGACGTCCAGCTCCGGGTACATCGCGATGGTCTCCGGCAGCTCGGCGCCCTCGTCCTCGACCGCCTCGCGGAACCACGGCTGGTACCCGTCGGCGTCGCCGCCCCAGGTGTCCTCCTCGATGCCGACCGGCACGGTGCCCAGCGAGAACGCGATGTCCGCGGCGCCCCAGCCGAGGGTCACGACGCGCTCGGGCTTCGCCTCGATCTGCGCGGTCCCGAGGGTCGAGTCGATCGACAACGGGAAGATGTCGTCCGACGCCGTCGGGGCGGGCGCGCTGGCCTCGGGCTCGTCGGCCGTGCCGGCGCACGCGGTCAGGGTGAGGGCGGCGACGGCGGTGGCGGCTGCCACGGCTGCCGCACGACGGGCGATGCGCACGGGGGTGCTCTCATTCGTTCGGGGGACTGCCACCTCGACGAAGCGGGCGGCGCCGGAATGAGGCAAGCCTAACCTCTCCTCGTACCCCTCCCAGGGGGTCCGGGATGAGCGACGCGTCACACCGCCAGCGGCGTCCCCGTCAGTCGCTCGTAGGCGTCGAGGTACCGCTCCCGGGTGCGCTCGACCACGTCGGCGGGCAGGCTCGGCGGCGGTGAGTCGCTCGCCCGGTCCCAGCCGGACGCCGATGACGTGAGCCAGTCACGGACGAACTGCTTGTCGAAGCTGGCCTGCGCGCGGCCGGGCTGCCACAGGTCCGCCGGCCAGAACCGCGACGAGTCGGGGGTCAGCACCTCGTCCCCCAGGGTGATCGCGCCCGTCGTCGGGTCGGTGCCGAACTCCAGCTTGGTGTCCGCCAGGATCACGCCCCGCTCGCGCGCGATCGCCTCCGCCCGGGCGTACACCGCCAGCGTCAGCTCCCGCAGCGACGACGCGGCCTCGGCGCCGACCGTCCCGACGACGGTCTCGAACGGCACGTTCTCGTCGTGGTCCCCGAGCTCGGCCTTGGTGGCCGGCGTGAAGATCGGCTCGGGCAGCCGTGAGCCGTCCACCAGCCCGGCGGGCAGCGCGAGGCCGGTCACCGAGCCGGACACCCGGTACTCGGCGAGCCCCGACCCCGTGAGGTAGCCGCGCGCGACGCACTCGACGGGGAACATGTCCAGGCGACGGCAGACCATCGCGCGGCCGGCGACCTCGGCCGGGACGTCCGTCGACACCACGTGGTTGGGCACCAGGTCCGCCAGCTGCTCGAACCACCACAGGCTCAGCTGCGTCAGCACGACGCCCTTGCCGGGGATGCCCGGGTCGAGGACGTGGTCGTACGCGGAGACCCGGTCGCTCGCGACGACGAGGACGACGTCCCCCTGCGAGGGATCGGTCGGCGCGTACAGGTCACGGACCTTGCCGGAGTAGGTGTGCGTCCAGCCGGGGATCTGCGCAGTCACGGGAGCCAGTGTGCCGGATCAGACGAGGTCGTCCCCGCCCTCGAGGCCTTCGGGGATGGGCAGTCCCACCAGCCGGACCAGCCGCTCGACGGTCTCCTCGACGAACGTGTCCTCGGGCTCGTCCACGTGCTCCTCGGCGAGCAGCCGCCGCACGTGCTTGGCCTCGACGTCCACCGCACCGACCAGCAGCGCCCACTCGGCGAACGCCTCCGCCTCGGCCGCCAGGTCGACGGGGTCGCTCTCCGCCGGGTCGTCGAAGAAGTCGCGCGGCTGGAAGCCCAGGTAGAACCGGCCCAGCCCGTCGGGCGCCGGGCGGTAGTCGACGGTCGCGATGTCACCGTCCTGCACCGAGATGGTCAGGCTGGGGGTCACGGCGACGTCGCCGCCCCAGGTGCCGTCGCCGTACGCGAACGTGGTGGTGGCCATCCCGCGATGATGGCACCCATGACCGAGAATTCCCTGCTGGTCGTGCTCGGCGGGCTGCCCGGCACCGGCAAGACCACCCTGGCTCGCGCCCTCGCCCGCGAGCTCCGGGCCGTGCACGTGCGGATCGACACCCTCGAGCAGGCGATCGTGCAGTCGTCGCTGGCCGTGCCGGACGCGCAGGAGGCCGGCTACGCCGCCGGGGCGCGTGTGGCCCTGGACAACCTGCGGCTCGGGCTGCCGGTCGTCGCGGACTGCGTGAACCCGGTGCGGGCCAGCCAGGACGGCTGGCGGTGGGTGGCCGACGAGGCCGGTGCGCGGCTGGTCGAGGTGCTCGTGGTCTGCTCCGACCCGGCCGAGCACCGGCGGCGGGTGGAGGAGCGCGTCGCCGACATCCCCGGGCACCGGCAGCCGACGTGGCCCGACGTGAGCGCGCTGCGCCTCGACCCGTGGCCGGAGGCGACCGTGCTGGACTCCGCCGGGAAGCCGACCGGCCGCCTGGTGGCCGAGGTGCGCGCCCTGACGGGCTAGACGAGCGGCAGGTCCGCCACCGCCGCGGCGATGTCCGAGCGGTGGTGCGAGAACGGCAGCTCGATCTGCTGCACGCCCGAGTAGGCGGCGGCGCGGGCGGCGTGCAGGTCGGGTCCGACGCCGACGACCGACAGCACGCGACCGCCCGCGGAGACGAGGTGCGCGCCGTCGATCGCGTCGTCGTCGTCGGCTGCCGCGTTGAGCCGCAGGGCCGTGCCGGCGTGCAGGACGTGCACCCCGGGCAGCGCGTCGGCGTCCTCGGTCCCCGTGATCGGGTCACCGGACCGGACGGCACCGGGGTACCCGCCCGAGGCGATGACGACGGTCACCGCCGCGTCGTCGCGCCAGCGCAGCGGCGGCAGCGTGCCGAGCGTCCCGGTCGCGGAGGCGAGCAGCACGGCCGCCAGCGGGGTCTCCAGCCGGGCCAGCACGACCTGCGTCTCCGGGTCCCCGAACCGGGCGTTGAACTCGACGACCTTCAGCCCGGCCGTCGTGAGCGCGAGCCCGACGTAGAGGACGCCGGAGAAGGGGGTGCCACGCCGTGCCATCTCGGCGATCGTCGGGCGCGCGACGCGCTCGACCACCTCGTCGACCAGGTCCGCGGGCGCCCACGGCAGCGGCGAGTACGCGCCCATCCCGCCGGTGTTGGGGCCCTCGTCACCGTCGTGCGCGCGCTTGAAGTCCTGCGCAGGGACGAGCGGCACCACGTCGATGCCGTCGGACAGGACGAAGAGCGAGATCTCCGGACCGTCGAGGTAGTCCTCGATGACGACGCGGCCGTCGGGCTTGGCCAGGCACGCCTGCGCGTGGGCCAGCGCCTCGGCGCGGTCGTGCGTCACGACGACGCCCTTGCCCGCGGCGAGCCCGTCGTCCTTGACGACGTAGGGGGCGCCGAACGCGTCGAGCCCGGCGGCGGCCTCCTCGACCGTCGTGGCCACCCGCGGCTCGGCGGTCGGCACGCCCGCCGCGGCCATGACCTCCTTGGCGAACGCCTTGGAGCCCTCGAGCCGGGCGCCCGCGGCGGACGGGCCGAAGGCGGGGATCCCGACGGCCCGGACCGCGTCGGCGACGCCGGCGACCAGGGGCGCCTCGGGCCCGACGACGACGAGGTCGACAGCCAGCGAGGTGGCCAGCGCCGCGACCGCCGACCCGTCCAGCTGGTCGACGGAGTGCAGCGTCGCGAGCGACCCGATGCCGGGGTTGCCGGGGGCCGCGTGCAGGGCGGTCACCGCCGGGTCGAGGGACAGCGCGCGCACCAGCGCGTGCTCACGGGCACCGGTGCCGATGACGAGGATCTTCACGGGCCGGGAGCCTACCGGCCTGCCTCCGCGGCGTGCAGACGGGTCCGCAGCGCATCCAGCTCGTCGACCATCGCGAGCGGCAGCCGGTCGCCGAACCGGTCGAAGAACTCCTCGGTCAGGTCGCACTCCGCCAGCCACGCCGCGGGGTCGACCGCGAGCAGCTCCTCCAGCGCGCTGGTCGGCAGGTTCAGCCCGTCCAGGTTCAGCTCCCCCTCCGCGGGCAGCACGCCGAGCGGCGAGTCGGTCCCCTCCACCGACCCGTCGAGCCGCTGCAGCGCCCAGGCCAGCACCCGGGCGTTCTCCCCGAACCCCGGCCAGAGGTAGGAGCCGTCGGCGCCCTTGCGGAACCAGTTGACGCCGAAGATCGCGGGCAGCGGGATGCCGCGGGCGGACAGCTGCGCGCCGAGCCGGAGCCAGTGGCCCCAGTGGTCGGCCATGTTGTAGCCGCAGAACGGCAGCATGGCGAAGGGGTCGCGACGCAGGGTGCCGACGGGCCCCTCGGCGGCGGCGGTCTGCTCGGACGCGATCGTCGCGCCGAGGAACACCCCGTGCGCCCAGTCCCGGGCCTGCGCGACCAGCGGCACGTTCGTGGCGCGGCGGCCTCCGAACCAGATGGCGTCGATCGGCACGCCCTCGGGTGAGTCCCACTGGTCGGCGATGGTCGGGCACTGGTCGGCGGCGACCGTGAACCGGCTGTTCGGGTGGGCGGCGGGCGTCTCGGACGCGGGGGTCCAGTCGTCGCCGCGCCAGTCCGTCAGGTGGTCCGGCGGGGTGTCGGTCAGGCCCTCCCACCACACGTCGCCGTCGTCGGTGAGCGCGACGTTGGTGAAGATGACGTCGTGCGACAGCGTCGCGATGGCGGCGGGGTTGGTGGCCTCGCCGGTGCCGGGGGCGACGCCGAAGAAGCCGGCCTCGGGGTTGATCGCCCGCAGCCGCCCGTCGGTGCCCGGACCGCCCGGGCGCAGCCACGCGATGTCGTCGCCGATCGTCTCGACCGTCCAGCCCGGGATGGTCGGCCGGAGCATCGCGAGGTTCGTCTTCCCGCACGCCGACGGGAACGCGGCCGCGACGTGCGACACCCGCCCGGCCGGCGACGTCACGCGCAGCACCAGCATGTGCTCCGCGAGCCAGCCCTCGTCGCGCGCCATCACGGACGCGATCCGCAGCGCGAAGCACTTCTTGCCGAGCAGCGCGTTGCCGCCGTAGCCCGAGCCGTACGACCAGATCTCCCGCGTCTCGGGGAAGTGCGCGATGTACTTCGTCTCGTTGCACGGCCACGGGACGTCGGCCTCACCGGGCTCGAGGGGCGCTCCGACGGAGTGGACCGCCGGGACGAAGTCGCCGTCGGTGCCCAGCAGGTCGAGGACGGCGGTGCCGACCCGGGTCATCACGCGCATGCTCACGACGACGTACGGCGAGTCGGTCACCTGGACGCCCAGCTGCGAGATCGGTCCGCCGAGCGGGCCCATCGAGAACGGGACGACGTACATGGTCCGGCCGCGCATCGACCCCGCGAAAACGCCCGCGAGCTCGGCGCGCATGACGTGGGGCTCGCGCCAGTGGTTGGTCGGACCGGCGTCGTCGGGGTCGACCGAGCAGATGAAGGTGCGGTCCTCGACGCGGGCGACGTCGGACGGGTCGGAGCGTGCGAGGTAGGAGCCGGGCCGCAGCTCCTCGTTCAGCCGGAGGAGCGTGCCCGCGTCGACCATGCCCTCGACCAGCGCGGACGCCTGCTCCGGGGAGCCGTCGACCCAGACGACGTCGTCCGGCTCCGTGAGCGCCGCGACCGCGCCGACCCACGAGTGCAGCGCGCGGTGCCGGTGCACGCCGGGTGCAGCGGGCACGGTGAGGAGCGGGAAGTGCTCGACGAGCGTCATGACGACCTCCGGGAAAGGATCCAGTCCTTCCACCGTGAACCTCTTCGCCCGCGGATTCCATCACCTCAGACGTGAAACAACCGCGATTCTTTCGATCTGCACAACTCAGGCGTCATCGTCGCGCGGCAGCGGGAGCGCGTCGACGTAGATCCGCACGCGACGGCGCCCCTCGATCTCCCCCGCCGCCTTGCGCGCCTTGGCCGCCTTGACCGCGCCGTCGACGACCTCCTGGACCGCGAGCACGACCTGCTGCATCTCCTCGACGGTCAGGTCGGCCGTCGAGGAGTCGTTGAGCGACGCGGCCTCCCACTCCGGGGTGTCGCCCGTGGACAGCCACCGCTGCAGGACCTTCGCCCGCTCGGCGACGACCCCCTGGAGCAGCGCCCTCGCGGCGTCCGCGGTCCGCGGGTCCCGGAGCATGTCGCGGCCGTCGACGCTGTACCCGACCGCGCGCCACCACCGGTCCCGGCCGCGCTCGTGGGCGGGGTCATCCTCGACGAACCCGTGCTTCTCCAGCTGGCGCAGGTGGTAGCTGGTCTGCCCGCTGCTCTCCCCCAGGTGCCGGCCGAGCTGGCTGGCGGTGGCCGACCCGTGCTCCGACAGGTAGTCGTACATCGCCATCCGCAACGGGTGCGCCAGCGCCTTGAGCTCCTCCGGGCCGATGGCACGGGCCCGGAACGGGAGGGGGTTGCTCTCGGTCATTCGCAGAGATACCTTTGCAGAGTTGTCTTTGCAGAGTTTTCTCTTCGATCGTACCGTCTCGGACCGGAGTTCCCCATGAGCGAGCGCGAACCCCTCGGCCGGCGTTTCGCCGCACACCTGACGGCGACCGGGATGGCCAACCTCGGCGACGGCATCGTGCAGACCGGCGTCCCGCTGTACGCCCTGACGCTCACCCGCTCCCCCAGCCAGATCGCGCTGCTCACCGCCGCGGCCTGGCTGCCCTGGCTCGTGCTCGGGCTCGCTGCCGGGGTCGTCGTCGACCGGCGCGACCGCAAGTACACGCAGGTCGTCGGGCTCGCCGCCCGCGCCCTGCTGCTCGGGGTCGCGGTCTGGCTGGTCGCCGCCGGGCACATGACGATGACCACGCTCACCGTGGTCGTGCTGCTCTACGGCGTGACCGACGTGTTCGTCGACCTCGCAGGCTCCGCACTGGTGCCCGACCTCGTGCCGCGCTCCCGCCTCGACGCAGCCAACGGCCGGACCCTGGCCGCGCAGCAGGTCATGTCCGCGTTCGTCGGCGGACCGGTCGCGGGCGCCCTGCTCGCCCTCGGTGCGGGCTGGGTGCTCGGCGTGCCGGCGGGCCTCGGCGTCGCCGCGCTGCTCCTCGTCGTCACGCGCATCCCCGGCACGTACAAGCACGCCGCCCCGCAGAAGCGTCGCGCCACCACCGAGGTCCGCGAGGGTGTCGCGTTCCTCGTCCGGCACCCCGTCCTGCGCCCGCTGCTGGTGGCCGGCAGCGTCATGAACATGGCCAACACCGGCTACTTCGCGGTGTTCGTGCTCTGGATGGTCGGCCCCGGGTCGCGCGTCGGCCTCACCCCCGCGCAGTACCCGCTGGTGATCGCAGGGCTGGCCGTGGGCGCGGTCCTGGGCTCGCTCGCCGCGGAGCCGCTCGGCCGCCGCATCCCGGAGGTCCGCCTGCTGCTGGGCTGCTGGACCCTGAACACCCTGCTGCTCCTGGTCCCCGTGCTGGTGCCGACGGTGCCCGCGATCGCCGTCGCCGTGTTCTTCCTCGGCTTCCTCAACACCAACGGCAACGTCATCTCGCAGTCGATGCGCCAGCGGATGGTCGCGCCCGGCATGCTCGGTCGCGTCGGCGGTGCGAGCCGCACCCTCGCCTACGGGCTCATGCCGGTCGGCGCACTGCTCGGCGGCCTCGTCGCGGAGCAGTGGGGCCTGCCGGCCGTGTTCGTCGGCGCCACCGTACTGTGCCTCGCCGCCATCGCGTACCCCGTCGCGGTCGTCCGGCAGCACATGGTGGCCGAGCTCGAGCTGCCCCCGGTGCCAGTGGACGAGACCGTGCTGACGGCGACCGTCGGGTCACGGTAGAACTGGCCCCGTGCCCCGACTGACGTCGCCCGCGATCACTCCCGGAACCCTGCGCAGCCTGACCCAGCCGGAGCTCGACGCCGGCCGTCTGCGGCTCCGCCCGTGGCGCGCCGACGACGCCGCCGCGGTGGTCACGGCCTACACCGACCCCGACATCCGGCGGTGGCACACCCGATCCATGGACCTGGACGAGGCCACCGCCTGGACGACGTCGTGGGTGGGCCGCTGGCAGGACGAGACCGGGGCCGGCTGGGCCCTCGAGCGCGACGGCGAGGTCGTCGGGCAGATCAGCCTGCGGTCGATGGCGCACGGCGACGGACGCTCGGACATCTCCTACTGGGTCGTGCCGGAGGCGCGCGGGCGCGGGGTCGCGACGACCGCGCTGCGCACCCTGAGCGCCTGGGCGTTCGACACGCTCGGGCTGCACCGGATCGAGGTCGACCACTCGGTCGACAACCTCGCGTCGTGCCGGGTGGCCACGGGCGCCGGCTTCCGGCTGGAGGGCACCAAGCGGGGCGACGCCCTGCACACGGACGGCTGGCACGACATGCACCTGCACGCCCGCGTGCACGGGGACGGACCGATCAGCTGAGCAGCTCGTGCCGGACGATCGTGGCCTCGCGGCCGGGTCCGACGCCGATCGAGGAGATGCGGGCGCCCGAGATCTCCTCCAGCCGCAGCAGGTAGCGCTGCGCGGCGGCGGGCAGGTCGTCGAACTCCCGGGCCCCCGAGATGTCCTCGGACCAGCCGTCGAGGTACTCGTAGACCGGCGTCGCGTGGTGGAAGTCCGACTGGTCGTACGGCATCTCGTCGAACCGGCGGCCCTTGACGTCGTAGGCGACGGCGACAGGGATCTTGTCCCGCCCCGTCAGCACGTCGAGCTTGGTGACCACCAGGTCCGTGAGCCCGTTGACGCGGCTGGCGTACCGGACCACGACGGCGTCGTACCAGCCGGTGCGGCGCGGGCGGCCCGTGGTCGTGCCGAACTCGCCGCCCGTCTGGCGCAGCCACTCGCCGTCGTCGTCGAGCAGCTCCGTGGGGAACGGGCCCTCGCCGACGCGCGTCGTGTACGCCTTGGCGACGGCGACCACGCGGTCGATCCTCGTCGGCCCCACGCCCGAGCCCGTGCACGCACCGCCGGCCGTGGCCGACGAGGACGTGACGAACGGGTAGGTGCCGTGGTCGACGTCGAGCATGGTGGCCTGGCCGGCCTCGAAGACGAGCGTCTTGCCGTCGTCCAGCGCGGTGTTCAGCAGCAGCGGGGTGTCGGCGACGAACGGGTGCAGGCGCTCGGCGTGGCGCAGCAGGTCGTCCACCGTCTCGTCGACCGTGATGGCCCGGCGGTTGTAGACCTTCACCAGCAGGTGGTTCTTCTGGTCGAGGGCGCCCTCGACCTTCTCCCGCAGGATCTTCTCGTCGAACAGGTCCTGGATGCGGATGCCGACGCGGTTGATCTTGTCGGAGTACGCGGGGCCGATGCCGCGGCCGGTGGTGCCGATGCGGCGCTTGCCCAGGAAGCGCTCGGTGACCTTGTCGAGCGTGCGGTTGTACGGGGCGATCACGTGCGCAGCCGAGGAGACCTTGAGGGCGGAGGTGTCCACGCCGCGCGCCTCGAGCGCGTCGATCTCCTCGAACAGCACCTCGATGTCCACGACGACGCCGTTGCCGATGACCGGGACGACGCCGGGCGACAGGATCCCGGAGGGGAGCAGGTGCAGGGCGTACTTCTCGCCACCGATCACGACCGTGTGGCCCGCGTTGTTCCCGCCGTTGAACTTCACGACGTAGTCGGTCCGCGAGCCGAGCTGGTCGGTCGCCTTGCCCTTGCCCTCATCGCCCCACTGAGCTCCGAGCACCACGACGGCCGGCATCCAGATCACCACTCTCCCTGCCTACGGTGCGGACCCGGGTCCCGAACGTAGGCCGGGGGCCGTGCACCGGGCGGCAGTGACCCAGTACTCCCAGAGGGTACCGGATCGTCAAGAGATGGTCATGTCACCGCAGGTTCGCGACCTCTTCGACGGAGGTGCCGCTGTCGGCGAGGAACGTCTCGCACCGTGTCGCCTCCTCGGACTCGCCGATGGCCTCCGCGGCCTCCGAGAGTGCGAGCAGCGACCGCAGGAACCCCTGGTTGGGCGCGTGGTCCGCGGGGATCGGGCCGCGACCGTGCCAGCCCGCCCGGCGCAGCGCGTCGAGACCGCGGTGGTAGCCCGTCCGGGCGTACGCGTAGGCGGCCACGGGGTCACCGTCGTCGGAGAGGGCGCTCTCCGCCAGCAGCGCCCAGAGGATCGACGCCGCCGGTGCCGCCGAGACTGCCTCGCGCGGGGTGGAGCCGCTGCTCAGCGCCGCGCGGGCGTCGGCGTCCGGGCCGTCGGTGGGCAGCAGTGTGGGCGCAGGTCCGTCCAGCAGGTTCTCGTGGCTCATGGCCCCCAGTGTGCACGCCCCTGGGAGCGCGACTACAGTCGTCCCGCCGACCTGGACCACTGTTCGGTGTGCACCTCCCCCCCTCCAGACAGGGTGCCCATGATCGAGATCTCGACGTCCTCGACGACGACGACGCTGACCGTCGCCGGAGACCTGGACCTGGCCGAGCGCGACCAGTTCCCGGAGATCGCCGCACGCGTCGTGGGACTGCGTCGTCAGCTCGTGGTCATCGACATGTGCCGAGTGACCTTCATGGACTCGACGGGTGCGGCGTTCCTCATCTCGCTGGCGGACGCCGGCCGCAAGCGTGGCGGCGCCACGGTGCTGCGCGGTGCGGACGCCCGCGACCTGTTCGTCATCGAGATCTGCGGTGCCCTCGACCTGTTCCGCATCGACGCGGACCACCGGTGCGAGTCGAGCGTCGAGCAGTCGGACTTCCGTCGTCCCGACGGCGCCTCCGCTCCCGCCTAGCGACTCCCGCCTAGCGACCGCCGGCGGGCAGCGACCCCGGGCGCACCTTCGCCCACACCAGCTTTCCGCCGCGCGACTGCCGCCAGCCCCAGTCCGCCAGCCGCTCCACGATCTGCATGCCGAAGCCCCCCACCCGCCCGGGGTGCCCGTCGGTGGTGACCGGCGGTGCGGGGTTGGCGTCCTCGACCTCGATGCGCAGGCCGTCCCCCGTGTCGTAGAGCTGCAACGACACGTGCCCGAACCCGTGCAGCACGGCGTTGGCCACCAGCTCGGACACCACCAGCTCGGCGTTCGCCGCGTCCTCGATCCCCCACGCCTGACAGGTCCGCACCACCGCGTGCCGCGCCCGCCCGATGGACGCCGCCTCGCTCGGCAGCGACCAGCGGCGCCGGCGAGGGCTGCGGGTGCGACCGGACGTGTCCAGCGGCGACGGCACGCGCACGACCACGACGGCGACGTCGTCCTCGGGGTGGTCCGCGAGCCGGGACAGCAGCTCCTCGCCGACCCCGGCCGCGTCCCGTGCGGTGACCCCGGCGGCGACCGCGGACAGGGCGGCGAGACCGTCGCGCAGGCCGCGGTCGCGCCGCTCGATGAGACCGTCGGTGTAGTAGACGAGGACGTCGCCGGCCTCGAGGTCAACCGTGCCGGTGCCCCGCGGCACGCCGCCGAAGCCGATCAGCGGGCCGCCGGCCGCGTCGAGCTGGGTGACGCCGCCCGCCCGGACCAGGAGCGCCGGCAGGTGCCCCGCACGCGAGTACTCCAGCCGCCACCGGTCGTCGGCGCGCGTCAGCGTGGACAGGACCAGACCGGCCGGGCGCGGTACCCGCATGCCGGCGATGAGCTGGTCCACCCGCTCCAGCACGGGGCCGGGCGTCGTGATGTCGAACATGTACGAGCGGACCACCGAGCGCAGCTGGCCCATCGACGCGGCCGCCTCGACGTCATGGCCGACGACGTCCCCGATGACCACGCCGACCACGTCGGGGCCGACCTGCAGGACGTCGTACCAGTCACCGCCCACCTGGGCGTTCTCCGAGTTCGGCGCGTAGTACGTCCACACGTCCAGGCCGTCGACCTCGGCCTGCTCGGGGAGCATCGCCCGCTGCAGCGTCTCGGCCAGCCGGTGCTCACGGTCGTAGAGGCGCGCGTTGTCGATGACCAGGCCGACGCGGCGGGCCGTCAGGTCCAGGACGGTGCGGACGGACGGCTCCAGGCCGTGCAGACCGTGGCCGTCCTGCGCGTGCACGACGAGCACCCCCAGGACCCGGCGGCGACCGGGCAGCGGGAAGACGAGGACCCTGCGCCCCTCCTCGACGTCGAGCTCGGCGTCGGCCTGCTGGGCGAGCCACGCCGACGCGCTCCCGGGCGCGTACGACCCGTCGAGCGCCAGCTCCACCGGCCGGTCGGTCTCGGCGTCCAGGAGCTGCTGGACGGCGTCGGGCCCCGCGTCCGGCACCGTCTGCCCCTCCCCGTGCCGCGAGCCCTTGCCGGTCGGCGGGCGCCCCGCGTCGATCCCGTCGGCCACCCGCAGACCGCCGTCGTTGAGGTAGAACGCGGCCCAGCCGACGACCGCCCGCCGCAGGATCGTCGCGATCTCGCGCAGCGCGTGCGGGTCGTCGACGTCCATCAGCAGGTCCGAGACCTGGGCGATGAGCCCGAGGCTGCGCCGCTCGCGGCGTTCCGACTCCACCATCGCCGCCTGCTCGGCGTCGTGCGTGAGCTGCTCGGTCAGGTCCTGGAGCGCGGCGACCCAGTGGGTGGGCGGACCGTCGTCGCCGTCGCGGACCGGGGAGAGGTGCACACGGCATGCGAGCTGGGAGCCGTCGGCACGGCGCAGGACGATGGTGTGGGCGACCTCACGTCCGGCGCGCAGCTCGTCCTGGAGCCGGGCCAGATCGCGGTCGGCGTCCGCCTCGATCGCCTCCTGACGGCGTCGCGCCTCCACGACGTCGAAGCCCGTGACCCGCTCGAACGCCTCGTTCACCCAGATCACAGGCAGGTTCGTCGTCGCCGCATCCAGCAGGGCCATCGGCACGGAAGTCGAGCTGAGGGCCCGGTCACGCACGTCGGCGAGGGCCCGATCGGGAAGGGGTGTGGCGTGGGAGTTGACCACCACCACCTCCGATCGTCTAGCGTTCCGAACAGGCAAGTCGTCGAGAAGCGGCGCGGGCCTGCCGGAAGAAGCTGAAAGGAGCGCCGTGCGCGACGGTAACAGCACGATCCCCGACGGGCCTGCGGACGTCTCGCAGGCCGACCAGGGTGCAGGGATCGTCGGTGAGCCGGGGGCGGTCCAGGTCATCGTGGGGACCGACGCCACACGCATCGTGCTCTCGGGCGAGGTCGACGCCGACCTCGGTCCGGAGCTGCAGGAGGCGACGGCGGAGGCCGAGCAGGTGGGCCTGCCCATCGAGGTGGACGCCCACCACGTGACGTTCATGGACTCGTCCGGTGTGGCGTTCCTCGCCCGGCTGTCCATCCGGTCCCAGCACCGCGTCCGTCTCCTGCGGGTGCCGCCCACCGTGCGGTTCCTGCTCGAGGTCACGCGGATCGGTGAGCTCCTGGACGTCGTCGAGGGGGACGAGTCCGAGTTCCAACCGGTCGGAGACAGCACCAGCTGACACGCGAAAGGCCCCCGGGTGACCGGGGGCCTTTCGTTCGTCCGAGGGTCAGGCGCCGAGCGTGTGCCCGGCCGAGCGGAGCTGGCGCGAGGCCTCCGCGATGCGCTGGGCCATGCCGGCCTCGGCGAGCTTGCCCCAGGCGCGCGGGTCGTAGGCCTTCTTGTTGCCCACCTCGCCGTCGACCTTGAGCACGCCGTCGTAGTTGCGGAAGAAGTGGTCCGCCACCGGCCGGCTGAACGCGTACTGCGTGTCCGTGTCGATGTTCATCTTGATGACGCCGTTGTCCACGGCCTCGGCGATCTCGGCCTCGGTCGAGCCGGAGCCACCGTGGAACACCAGGTCGAACGGGTTCTCCTTGCCGATGGCCTCGCCGACGGCCTTCTGGATCTCCGCGAGGATCGACGGACGCAGCTTGACCGCACCCGGCTTGTAGACGCCGTGCACGTTGCCGAACGTGAGGGCCGTCAGGTAGCGGCCCTTCTCGCCCGCACCGAGCGCCTTGACCGTGGCCAGGCCGTCCTCGACGGTCGTGTACAGCTTGTCGTTGATCTCGGCCGTGTGGCCGTCCTCCTCGCCACCGACGACTCCGACCTCGATCTCGAGGATCGTGCGGGCGGCGACGCTGAGCTCGAGGAGCTCCTCGGCGATGATCAGGTTCTCGTCCAGCGGGACCGACGAGCCGTCCCACATGTGCGACTGGAACGTGGGGAGCTTGCCGGCCTTGACCTGCTCGATCTCGAGCGCGAGCAGCGGCCGCACCCAGGAGTCGAGGTTCTGCTTGGCGCAGTGGTCGGTGTGCAGCGCGACGGTGACGGGGTAGCCCTTGGCCACCTCGGCCGCGTACGCCGCGAGGGCGAGCGAGCCGGCGATGCGGTCCTTGACGGTCGAGCCGGCCGCGTACTCGGCGCCGCCGACGGAGACCTGGATGATGCCGTCGGACTCCGCCTCGGCGAAGCCCTGCAGTGCGGCGGTGACGCTCTGGGACGACGTGACGTTCACGGCCGGGTAGGCGAACTTGCCCGCCTTCGCCCGGTCGATCATCTCGGCGTAGACCTCGGGGGTGGCGATGGCCATCTGCAGCATCTCCTGCGCGTAGAGGGAGGGGGTATCGCATCGATTCTGGCACGGCCGCGCAGCGCGACGCCCGGGACGTTCTACCCCTGGACACCCGGAGAGGCGTGCCTGCTGATCCAGGCGTGCATCGCGATCGCCGCCGCCGCGCCCGCGTTGATCGAGCGGGTCGAGCCGAACTGGGCGATGTGCAGGACGTCGACGGCGGCGTCGCGGGCGGCGTCCGACAGCCCGACGGACTCCTGCCCGAACAGCAGGACGCACGCGCGCGGCAGGGGGTAGCCCTCCAGGGCCACGGAGCCGGGCAGGTTGTCGACGCCGAGCACCGGCAGGTCCTGCTCGGCCGCCCAGGAGACCAGGTCCTCGACGCCCGCGTGGTGGCGCACGTGCTGGTAGCGGTCGGTGACCATGGCGCCGCGACGGTTCCAGCGACGGTTGCCCACGATGTGCACCTCGGCCGCCAGGAACGCGTTCGCGGTCCGGACGACCGAGCCGATGTTCAGGTCGTGCGCCCAGTTCTCGACGGCCACGTGGAACGGGTGCCGGCGGGTGTCCAGGTCCGCGACGATCGCCTCGACCGTCCAGTAGCGGTAGGCGTCGACGACGTTGCGCCGGTCCCCGTGGGCCAGCAGGTCCGGGTCGTACCGCTGGCCCGTCGGCCACTCGCCCGTCCACGGGCCGACCCCGACCTCCGCGCGCTCCTCGTCCACGGGCGCCACGCTAGGCCAGCGTGACCTCCACCTCCACGACCGCCCACGACAGCGGCGGCAGCCGCAGGCTCACCGCACCGTCGTCGGCACGGACCCCGTCGAGCGTGCGCAGCCGCACGCGGTCCTGGGCGTCCTGCGCGTTGGTGGTGTGCCGGTCGCCGCCCTCGGGCACGGTCAGCACCTCGGCGCGCGTGACCTGCCCGGCCGCCCAGCCGCGCAGGTCGACCGCGACCTCCGCGTCGTCGTCGAGACCCCGGTGCGCCAGGAAGAGGGCGACGCGGCCGTGCTCCTCGTCCCACGTCGCCGACACGTCCACCAGGTCCACCGCGTCGAACCGCGCGGTGTCGTACCGGTCGGAGGTGACGGCCGTGCGCAGGACGACGCCGCGGGCCAGCGCAGCCATGCGGGCGAACGGCCAGAAGATCGACTGCCGCCACGCAGGCCCGCCCTCCTCCGAGCGGATGGGCGCGATGACGTTGACCAGCTGCGCCTGGTTGGCGATCTTCACGCGGTCGCCGTGCCGCAGCAGGGAGTTGAGGAACGTGCCGACGACCACGGCGTCGGTGACCGAGTACTCGTCCTCGATGATCCGCGGGTGCTCGCGCCACGCGCCGGTCTTCTCGATCACGTGCGGCTGGTCCTCGGTGTCCTTGCCGGTGGCGTACCAGACGTTCCACTCGTCGAAGGAGAGCTGCATGAGCTTGCTGTGCTTTCCGCGTGCGCGGACGGCGTCGGCGGTCGCCACCACCGACTCGATGAAGTAGTCCATGTCGACCGCGCTGGCCAGGAAGCTCGCGTGGTCGCCGTCGTGCTCCTGGTAGTAGGCGTGCAGCGAGACGTAGTCCACCTGGTCGTAGGTGTGCCCGAGCACCGTCTGCTCCCACGCGCCGAACGTCGGCATGCCGGAGTTCGACGAGCCGCACGCCACCAGCTCGATCCGCGGGTCCACCAGGCGCATCGCCTTGGCGGCCTCCTGGGCGAGCCGGCCGTACTCGTCGGCGGTCTTGGCGCCCATCTGCCACGGGCCGTCCATCTCGTTGCCCAGGCACCACAGCCGGATGTCGAACGGGTCCTCGTGGCCGTTCTTGCGGCGCCGGTCCGACAGCTCGGTCCCGCCGGGGTGGTTGGCGTACTCGACCAGCGCGCGCGCCTCCTCGACCCCGCGGGTGCCCAGGTTAACGGCCTCCATGACCTCGACGCCGGCCACCCGGGACCAGTCGACGAACTCGTGCAGCCCGAACGCGTTGCTCTCGACCGTGTGCCAGGCGCCGTCGAGACGCCGCGGCCGTTCCGGACCGACGCCGTCCTCCCACGCGTACCCGGAGACGAAGTTGCCGCCGGGGTACCGGATGACGGTCGCGCCCAGCTCCTTCACCAGGTCCAGGACGTCCCGACGGAAGCCCTGCTCGTCGGCCGTCGGGTGGCCGGGCTCGTAGATGCCGGTGTAGACGCACCGGCCCATGTGCTCGACGAACGACCCGAAGATCCGGCGGGGTACCTCCCCGACGACGAAGTCGCGGTCGAGCGTGACGCGTGCACGAGTCATCACTGGCCTCCGAAACCGGTGGTGGCGAAACCCCTGATGATCTGGCGCTGGAAGAAGAGAAAGACGACCACGAGCGGGATCGCCGCCAGCACGGCCGACGCCATGACCTGCGCGTACTGCAGTCCGTAGGCGCTCTTCACCGTCTGCAGACCGACGGGCAGCGTCATGAGCGACGAGTCGCTGGTGGCGATGAACGGCCACAGGAAGTTGTTCCACGCCGCGATGAACACGATGATCGAGACCGCGGCGAGGATCGGCCGGGACAGCGGCAGCACGATCGACCAGAACACCCGCAGACGTCCCGCCCCGTCGATCCGGGCGGCGTCCTCGAGCTCGACCGGGACCTGGTCGAAGAACTTCTTGAGGATGAACACCATGGCCGGTGCGACGACCTGCGGCAGGATCACGGCCCAGTACGTGTCGACGAGGTTGAGCGTGAGCATCTCGTAGAACAGCGGGACGATGAGCACCTGCGGCGGGATGATGATCGACGCGATCATGCCCCAGAACAGCCAGCGCCGGCCCGTGAACTCGAGCCGGGAGAAGCCGTAGGCGGCCAGCGACGACACCACGAGCGTGATGAGCGTGATCGCGGTCGCGGTGAGCAGGCTGTTCCACGTCCAGAGCGGGATGTTCCCCTGCTGCAGCACGCTCGTGTACGCCTGCGTGGTGAAGCCGTCGTCCGGGAGCCACGACACCGGCGTCGCGGCCGCGGCCGTCTCGGTCTTGAACGACGTGACGAGGGCCCAGAGGAACGGCAGGAGCCAGAGCAGCGCGAGGACCACCAGAGCGACGAGCGCTCCGATGCGGCCCGGGCTGGCGAAGCGCTCGCCGATGCGCAGGCCGGCGCGCTCGGCGAACCTGCCGCGCGGTTGGTGGACGGTGCGCTGGGTCGTGGGCTCGGTGGCGACGGCGGTCATCAGGCGCTCCTGCGGGACGTCAGCCGGACCTGGCCGACCGAGATGATGACGATCAGGGCGAAGAAGATGTAGGCGATGGCCGACGCGTACCCGAACCGGTAGCCGGTGAACCCGGTCTCGAAGATGTACATGACGACCGGGCGGGTGACGCCCGCCGGACCGCCGTTGGTCATGACGTAGATCTGGTCGAACACCTTGAGCGACGCCAGGACCTGCAGCATCACGATGAGCACGGTGGTCGGGCCCAGCTGCGGGACGGTGATCGACCGCAGCTGGCGCCATCGCCCGGCCCCGTCGAGCGCGGACGCCTCGTACTGCTGCTCCGGGATGTTCTGCAGGGCGGTGAGGTAGAGCAGGAAGTTGAACCCCACGGTCCACCACGTCGTCATGACGACGACGGCGAACATCGCCCACGTCGGATCCTGCAGCCACGCCACCGGATCGACCCCCACGGCGCCGAGCATGTAGTTCACGAGCCCGAGCTGCGGGTTGTACATCCAGATCCAGATCTGCGCGGCGACGGTCGACGCGAGCAGGAACGGCATGAAGAACGAGAGGCGCCAGAGCCACTGGCCGGGCAGCCCCTGGTGCACGAGCAGGGCGAGGGCGAGCGAGACGACGACGAGCGGGACGGTCGAGAGCACCGTGAACCACAGGGTGTTCAGCAGCGAGCGCCACATGATCGGGTCCCGGAGCGCCTCCGCGTAGTTCGCGAAGCCGATCAGCTGGCCGTTGGCACCCGTGATGCTCTCGCCGGTGAAGCTGAGGTAGAAGCCGTGGATCAGCGGCCAGATGAGGAACATCGCGAACACGATGACGAACGGCGCGACGAACGCCCAGCCGATGCGGTTGTTGCGGTGGTGGGCCGAACGCTCGCCGGCCCGGACCTGCGACGAGCCTGCGCGCGTGCCGGCGGCGGCGCTGAGAGCTGCGGTGGACATGTCGACTCCTTCCGGTCAGACGGGGTTCGGCTTGGAGAGCTGGACGTTCACTCGTCGGATGAAGGCGGCGAAGCCCTCCGCCGCGTCGGAGCCGTCGAGGTAGACGCCCTGGACGGTCTCGAGGAAGTAGTTCTGGAAGTCGCTGCCCGATCCGGTGAACCACGCCTCCGGGTCGTAGTTGAGGATCTCGGCGGCCGGCGCGTAGTGCGCCTGCGGCACCAGCGCCTGGTACTCGGGGCTCTGCACGACGGGCTGGAACGCCGGGATGTGCCCGGCCTCGGCCCACGCGAGCGAGCTGGTGAGGATGTCCGCCACGAACCGGTAGGTCGCGCGGCGCTGCTCCGGGTCCGGGCTCGACTGGTGCGGGAGCGTGAACGCGTGCGAGTCGGCGTAGGCCGCCGGCGTGCCGAACAGCGTCGGGATCGGCTGGGCGTCGAAGTTGAGGCCCGAGCTCTTGGCGGTCGGCAGCTCCCAGACGCCGGTGAAGAACATGCCGCTCTCCCCCGACATGAACTCCGAGACCGCCGTGCCGTAGTCGCCGCTGGGGGTGCAGATGGTCCCGTCGAGGAGCGTCTGGATGAACTCGAGCGACGCGACCGCGGCGTCGTCGTCGACCTTCGCGGTCAGGCCGGACAGGTCGAAGTCCGCGTCGTGCTGCTTGTAGAGCGTGTAGAACAGCCGCCACATCTGGGCGCCGTCGCCGAGGTACCCGTAGGAGAGCCCGTGCTTGCCGGTCACGGCCTGCATGGCCCGCGCGACCTCGAGGAACTGCTCCGGGCTGTCGATCGGGGCCAGCTGCCCGTCGGACCCCAGGACGCCGGCCTGCTCGGCGACGTCGAGGTTGTACATCATGATGAACGGGTGCGAGTCGAGGGCGATCGAGTACTGCTTGCCGTCCAGCCCGCCCTTGGCCCAGACCCGGTCGAGGAAGTCGGACTCCTGCACGCCGTTCTCGGCCAGCAGGTCCAGGTCCCAGGGGTCGAGGAGGCCGCCCGGCGCGTAGCCGGCGACGCGTGAGGCGTGCATGATCGCGGTGTCCGGGGCCCGGCCGCCGACGCTCGCCATGGCGAGCTTCGTGTAGTACGGCGCCCCCCAGGCCAGGACGGTCTGGGTGGCTTCGTAGCCGTGGTCCAGGGCGTTCACGTCGTCGACCAGGCCGGCCATGTTGATGCCGTCGCCGCCGCTGAGCAGGTGCCAGAAGGCCAGCTCGCGGACGCCGGCCGCCGTCGCGTTCGCGGGGGTGCAGCCCGCGAGCGACCCGATCGCGACGACGCCGCCGGCTGCGGCGAGCGAGCCGATGAGCATCTGGCGACGGGTGAGGCCCGGTCCGGGCGGGTCGGCTGGGCTCGGGGGCGCAGAGTGGTGCGGTGCCATGCCCTCACTCCTTCGTGAGACACGTCCGACGTCATCGTCGGCAGGTGGGTCCGGCGTCGTCGCCGTGCCCGGTTCGCATCATTACATCGTTGGAACAGGGTTGCCAACAGAAGCGCTCACACCCGAGTCATCGGGACAGTGACCTGCTGCGCCGTCAGCCGGTGCTGGCCCGGACCACGACCCGGTGCGGGTACACGAGCTGTCGGGCCGGCCTGCCGGGGTCCGCGATGCGCTCGCTGAGCAGGTCCAGCGCCGCCACCGCGTAGCCCCGCAGGTCGAACGCCACGGTGGTCAGCGGAGGGACCGCGTACCGCGCGGCGGCGACGTCGTCGAACCCCGCCACCGCGACGTCGTCGGGCACCCGCAGCCCGCGCTCCCAGAGCACGCTCAGCACCCCGAGGGCCATCGAGTCCGTGAAGCAGACGAACGCGTCGGGCGCCGGGTGCTCCGCCAGGTGGGCCCGCGTCGCCTCGACCGCCCGCTCCGTCGTCCAGTGCCGCACCGGGATCTCGAGGTCCGGGTCGTGCGCCACCCCGGCCGCCGCCAGGGCAGCCCGGTACCCCTCCGTGCGCTGCCGTGCCGCCGCGGTCTCCACCCCGGCGGGTGGCGTCCCGACGGCGGCGATGCGGCGCCGGCCCGTCGCCAGCAGGTGCTCCGTCATGTCCCGCGACGCCCGCACGCTGTCCACGCCCACGTGGTCGGCCCGGTCCTGCACCACCTCGCCGATGAGCACCGTCGGCGGCAGCGGCCCCGCCACCACCGGGACGGCCGAGTCCGCCAGGGAGACCGGGTTGAGCACGAGCCCGTCGACCAGGTGCGACCGCGCCCGGGAGAGGAGGTCCCGCTCCCGGCCCGGCTCCGCAGCCGTCTCCTCGATCTGCAGGGACCAGCCGCGCGAGTGCGCCTCCTCGACGAAGTGGTGCGCCAGCTCCGCGGAGTACGCCGTCGACAGGTCCGGCAGCGCCAGCGCGATGAGCCCGTACCGCCCGTTGCGCAGGCCGCGCGCGCCGAGGTTCGGCACGTAGTCGAGCTCCGCGAGCGCGCGCTCCACCCGCTCGCGCGTCTCCGGGCGCACGAACACGACGCCGTGGATGACGTTGGAGACGGTCTTCGGCGACACGCCCGCTCGGGCTGCGACGTCCTTCACGGTGGCGCGCACGGCGCCATTGTTCAGCACGGCGACGCACACGGTCCGCACAACCCGGCCACGGGCTGCCCACCGACCGCCCCGTACTCTGGGCACATGCTGATGACGACCGCCCTCACGGCCGCCGGACCCGTCGCGGCCCTCGGGCCCGACTTCCTGAACGCCGACCACCTGATCGAGTCGTTCGGGACCGCTGCCCTCGTCGGCATCGCCCTCGTCATCTTCGTGGAGACCGGCCTGCTGTTCCCGATCCTGCCGGGCGACTCGCTGCTGTTCACCGCCGGCGCCCTGGTCGCGCAGGACTCGCTCGACATCAACATCTGGGTGCTCTGCCTGGTCCTGTTCGCCGCCGCGTTCCTCGGCGACCAGACCGGCTACCTCATCGGCCGCACGGTCGGGCCCAAGGTGTTCAACAAGCCCGACTCACGCTTCTTCAAGAAGAAGTACATCGACCAGACCTACGCGTACTTCGACAAGTACGGCGGCCGCACGATCATCGTGGCCAGGTTCGTGCCCATCGTGCGCACCTACGCCCCCGTCGCCGCAGGCGTCGGCGGGATGCGCTACCGCTTCTTCGTCACCTACAACGTGGTCGGTGCGCTGCTGTGGGCCGTCGGCGTGACACTGCTCGGGTACTGGCTGGGCAACTTCACGTTCATCAAGGAGAACATCGAGATCCTGCTCGTGGTCGTGGTGGGCCTGTCGGTGATCCCGATCGGCATCGAGCTCCTCAAGGCACGCCGCAAGGGCCCCGAGCCCGAGGAGCGCGACGAGCGCTACGACGACCAGGCCGAGCGCGACGAGGTCGAGCGGAAGGCCTTCGGCGCGTGACCCATCACGGTCCCCGGGAGATCCGCTCCTGGCTGTCGGACATGGACGGCGTGCTCGTCCACGAGGGCACCGCCCTGCCCGGTGCGGCGGAGTTCGTCACCGCCCTGCGCGACGGCGACCGCCCGTTCCTCATCCTCACCAACAACTCGATCTTCACCACGCGGGACCTGCGCGCCCGCCTGGCGGCCTCCGGGATCGACGTCCCCGAGGACGCGATCTGGACCTCGGCGCTGGCCACCGCGCAGTTCCTCACCGACCAGATGCCGGGCGGCTCCGCCTACGTGATCGGCGAGGCCGGGCTGACCACCGCGCTCTACGAGGCCGGCTACACGCTGACCGCCGCGCAGCCGGACTTCGTGGTCCTCGGCGAGACGCGCACGTACTCCTTCGAGGCGATCACGCAGGCCATCCGCCTGATCCAGGGCGGCGCGCGGTTCATCGCGACCAACCCCGACGTCACCGGCCCGTCCGCCGACGGAGACCTGCCTGCCACGGGCGCGGTCGCCGCGATGATCAGCGCCGCCACCGGGCGCCAGCCCTACTTCGTCGGCAAGCCCAACCCGATGATGATCCGTTCCGCGCTGAACCGGATCGACGCCCACTCCGAGACCACCGTGATGGTCGGCGACCGCATGGACACCGACGTCGTCGCGGGCATCGAGGCCGGGCTGCGGACGTTCCTGGTGCTGTCCGGGTCCACCAAGCTGGCCGACGTCGAGGCGTTCCCGTTCCGGCCCACCGAGATCCTGAACTCGGTCCAGGACCTGGTGGACCGGGTCTGATCCGCACATCCAGAAGCCTTCGTCCTGCTGGGCAGGACGAAGGCTTCTGGGTGTCGTCCTAGAAGCTGACCTCGGGCGCTGCCCGGACGCTGGGCTCCTCGACCTCGAAGTACTCGGCCCGCTCGATGTGGAACATGTTGGCGATGATGTTGGGCGGGAACGTCTCGACCTTCGTGTTCAGCTCCCGCACGTTCGCGTTGTAGAACCGGCGGCCCGCGGCGATGCGGTCCTCGGTGTTGGTGAGCTCGGCCTGGAGCTGCTGGAAGTTCTCGCTGGCGCGCAGCACCGGGTAGGCCTCCGCCACGGCGAACAGCCGGCCGAGCGCCTGCGTGAGCTGGTTCTCCTGCGCGGCCTGCTCGGCCGGGCCCGAGGCCGGTCCGGCGGCGGCGGCGCGGGCGCGGGCGACCTCGTCGAACACGCCGCGCTCGTGGGCCGCGTAGCCCTTGACGGTCTCCACGAGGTTGGGGATCAGGTCGTGGCGGCGGTGCAGCTCGACGTCGATCTGGCGCCACGCCTCCTGCACCAGGTTCCGCAGCCGGACGAAGCCGTTGTACGTCGCGACGGCCCAGATGAGCACGATCACGACGATCACGGCGAGGACGATCAGGACGATGACACCGGTGCTCACAGCAGGGCCTCTCGGAGGTCGGGCGGTTCAGGAGATCGTAGCGTCGGGACCGGGTTTCCCCGCGGGTGCCAGCGGGTCGTGCCCGTGGTCCAGCCAGACGTGCCGCGGGATCGTGCGGACGACCCCGGCCAGCAGCCCGAGGCGTGGCGCGATGCTTTCGAGGTCGGTGCTGCCGGGCTGCCACGACAGGATCCACAGGCCGTCGATCCGCCAGCACGTCCCCCGGGCGTCCGGCCGCAGCAGCCGTTCCATGAGCCGGGGGTGCACGATCGCGTGCCCGGTCCGCTGGTCACGCGCGGTCACGCGGAACGCCCTGTTGAACTCGTCGGACTCGAACTGGATGTCCTGGGCGCCGACCAGCTTGGCCAGGAACGCCCCCAGGCCCTCGGGCGTCACCTCGACCGTCGGCAGGTAGGTGGGCAGCCCGAGGCCGACGACGTGCGCGTGCTGCGTGCTGCGCTTCTCCCCGCTGCCGGTGGTCCACTGGTACGTGAACGAGAGGGCGGGACGGGACTCGAAGGTGCCCCGCAGCACGTCGGTCGCCCGACGCGCGCTGCCCTCCCCGAAGGGCTGTCCCGTCGAGATGTCGACGAGCGTCGGGTCGGACTCCGCGTACGTCCAGCCGTTGCGCAGCGACCACGCCCGGAACCGCTCGTACCGCGTGCGCCGGACCCAGTACTGGCCGAGGACGACCGCGACGACGGCCGCCCCGCCGAGCAGCATCAGCAGCAGGTACCCGGCCTCCGCCACGGTCGGGTCAGGCCAGGCCGAGGTCGGACAGGCTGAACAGGTAGTGGTACGGCACGCCGAGCGCCTCGATCTTGGCCTGCGCCCCGGTCGCGCGGTCGACGATGACGGCGGCGCCCAGCACCTCGGCACCGGCCTCGCGCGCCGCCTCGATCGCGGTGATGGGCGAGCCGCCCGTGGTCGACGTGTCCTCCAGGATCACGACCTTGCGCCCGGCGATGTCCGGCCCTTCGACGCGACGCTGCATGCCGTGCGCCTTGGCCTCCTTGCGGACGACGAACGCGTCGAGGTCCTGACCGCGGGACGCGGCGGCGTGCAGGAGCGCGGTCGCGACGGGGTCGGCACCGAGCGTCAGCCCGCCGACGGCGTCGATCTCCGCGGTGCCGAGGCCGACCTCCTCGAGCCGGTCCAGCAGCAGGTGACCGATCAGCGGGGCGGCGCGGTGGTGCAGCGTCACGCGGCGCAGGTCGACGTAGTAGTCGGCCTCGCGGCCCGACGACAGCGTGACCTTCCCGTGCACGACCGCGAGAGTCTTGATGAGGTCGAGCAGCTGCTCGCGGGGCGTCAAGGAGAGGTCGGTGCTCACGGCGGTCAGGCTACCGGGGTCAGCCGACCGTCGGGGCGTCCGTCTCCTGGCCCTGGTACGCCCGGCGGTAGCGCCCGAACGCGCGGACGGCGGAGCGGGGGGCCAGCCGGGCAGCCGCCGACAGCGTCCGGTAGCGCAGGCTCGGGGTCGACAGGACGGCGCCGCGTCGGACGTCGGCAAGGCCGGTCGCGACGACGTCCTCGGCGTTCAGCCACGCGATCTCGGGGTACGCGGTCATGTCGATCTCGCCGCGGGCGTGGAACTCCGTGTGCACGAATCCGGGGTTCAGCGAGGTGGCGGTGACACCGGTGCCGCGCAGCTCGACGGCGAGGCTCTCGGTGAACACCCGGACCCAGGCCTTGTGCGCGGAGTACGTGCCGGACGTGAGCAGGGCGGCGACGGACGCGACGTTGAGGATGGCACCGCGGCCGCGCGGGACCATCGCACCGGCGGCGGCGTGCGACAGGACCATGACGGCGGTGACCATGATCGCGAGCGCCGACTCCTCGTCGGCCAGGTCGCCGGGCACGAACCGCTGGTTGAGACCCAGGCCGGCGTTGTTCACCAGCAGCCCGACGGGGCGCTCGGTGGCGCGCAGCCGGTCCGCGACGCGCTCGACGTCGGCGCGGACGGACAGGTCGGCGACGAGCACCTCGGCGCGGATGCCCGCGGCGGCCTCGAGCTGCGCCGCGAGGCGGGTCAGCCGCTCCTCGTTGCGGGCGACCAGGACGACGTCGTGCTTGGCCGTGGCCAGCTGCCAGGCGAACTCCAGGCCCAGGCCTGCGGACGCGCCGGTGATGAGTGCGGTTGCCATGCGCCCACCCTACGGATCGGTCGGAGGCGTCGCGCGTCGCGTGCCCCCTGCTCGCCGGGTCTGTGCCCGGTCCGGGTCGGGAGCGCACGGCGACCGTGCCCTGAGGCACGCCACGGCCCGCCCGGACGACACCGATGGCATGGTGGGCCCCGGGCGCCGACCGGCAGGGTCGGGCTGTGGACGGTGCGACCGGGACCGTCGGCGGTCGGACGTAGGGTGTGCCGCGTGACTGACGGGTGGGGTAGCGACGTGCCGGACTGGCCTCTCGACGAGGAGCCGCCGTTCGACCCGTTCTACGACGCCCCGCCGCCCGAGCAGGACGACCCGCGCGCGCTCCCGGCGGCGGAGCGACGCGACCGGTCCGGCATCCCGCGGCGCGCACCGGCCGCGCGCCCCGACATCCCGCGCCAGGTCGCGCAGACCCTCGACCCGGAGGCGGCGCTGGCTGCCGCGGCGGAGGTGCTGCACAGCGTCTGGGGGTACGACAGCTTCCGGGGTGAGCAGGCCGAGATCATCGACACCGTCGTGCGGGGCGGCGACGCGCTGGTGCTCATGCCGACCGGCGGCGGCAAGTCGCTGTGCTACCAGGTCCCGGCGCTGGTCCGGCAGGGCACCGGGGTCGTCGTCTCCCCCCTGATCGCCCTGATGCAGGACCAGGTCGACGCCCTGTCCGCGCTGGGCGTGCGGGCGGGGTTCCTCAACTCGACGCAGCAGTCGTTCGAGCGGCGCAAGGTCGAGGACGCCTACCTCGCCGGTGAGCTGGACCTGCTCTACCTTGCGCCCGAGCGCCTGCGGGTGCCGGAGACGATCGAGCTGCTGGACCGCGGCACGGTCGCCCTGTTCGCCATCGACGAGGCGCACTGCGTGTCCCAGTGGGGGCACGACTTCCGGCCCGACTACCTGCAGCTGTCGATGCTGCACGAGCGCTGGCCCGAGGTCCCCCGGATCGCCCTGACGGCCACCGCGACCGAGCAGACCCATGCGGAGATCGCGCAGCGGCTGCAGCTCGGGGACGCCAAGCACTTCGTCGCCAGCTTCGACCGGCCCAACATCCAGTACCGGATCGCCCCGAAGGACAAGCCGCGCGACCAGCTGCTCAACCTCCTGCGCACCGAGCACGAGGGCGACGCGGGCATCGTGTACTGCCTGTCCCGGAACTCGGTCGAGCAGACGGCGCAGTTCCTGGTGGAGCGGGGCGTGCCGGCGCTGCCGTACCACGCGGGCCTCGACCGGCAGGTGCGCGCACGGAACCAGAGCAGGTTCCTGCGCGAGGACGGGATCGTGATGGTCGCGACCATCGCGTTCGGGATGGGCATCGACAAGCCCGACGTGCGGTTCGTCGCGCACCTGGACCTGCCGAAGTCCGTCGAGGGCTACTACCAGGAGACCGGCCGCGCCGGCCGTGACGGGCTGCCGTCGACGGCGTGGCTGGCGTACGGCCTCGCCGACGTGGTGCAGCAGCGGCGGATGATCGACACGTCCGAGGGCGACGCCGCCCACAAGCGCCGGCTCACCGCGCACCTGGACGCGATGCTCGCGCTGTGCGAGACGGTGTCGTGCCGTCGGGTGCAGCTGCTCAACTACTTCGGCCAGCCGTCGCAGGCGTGCGGCAACTGCGACACGTGCCTGACGCCGCCCGAGTCGTGGGACGGCACGGTCGCGGCGCAGAAGCTGCTGTCGACGGTCGTCCGGCTGGAGCAGCGCGGGCAGCGGTACGGCGCGGGCCACCTGGTCGACATCCTGCTCGGCAAGGAGACGCCGCGGGTCACGCAGCTCGGTCATCGGGACCTCAGCACGTTCGGCGTCGGCAAGGACCTGTCCGACGGGGAGTGGCGCGGGGTCGTGCGGCAGCTGCTGGCCATGGAGCTGCTCGGCGTCGACTCCGACGGCTACGGCACCCTGCGGCTCGCGCCCGACAGCGCCGACGTGCTGCGCGGGGCGCGCGAGGTCCGGCTGCGGCGGGAGACCGAGAAGGTCGTCCGGTCGCGCGGCTCGCGCGGCGCCCGGGCCACCGCGGCAGCGGACCTCACGGGCGACGACGTCGCGCTCTTCGAGGTGCTGCGGGCGTGGCGCGCGGGAGTCGCCAAGGAGCAGGGCGTCCCCGCCTACGTCGTGTTCCACGACGCGACCCTGCGCGAGATCGTGACGCAGAGGCCGGCCTCGCTGGAGGCGCTCGGCGGGATCAGCGGCGTCGGTGCGACGAAGTTGGAGCGGCACGGTCCGGGACTGCTTGCCGCGCTCAACGGGGTGACCGAGCCGGTCTGAGCCGACGCGAGACGTCCGCGCACGGACCGGGCGGCCCGGGCGGCCCGGCAATGAGGTGGACCCGACGTGCTTCGATCGCGACATGTTCCGCTACGAGGCCGACCCGAGCGTCGGGGACTGGCTCCGGCCACGGCTCGGCCCGTTCGGCGCGGTCGTCGGCTCGCTCGTCCCCCAGGGCTACGAGGCGTACGCGCGCGTCCTGCACCCGATGTTCGACGAGGCGTACGCCCCGGTGACGTGGGCGTCGGTCGCTGCGGTGACCGGCCGAGTGGTGCACCCGACCGCGCAGTCGTGGCGGGTGGCGGGAAGGCCGGGCGTCCATGCACCCCAGGCGGAGCCGCTCGGGAACCGGGTGGCGGAGGTCGACGAGTGGCGTGGCCTCGAGCCGGCCGCGGGGTCCGTGGACGGTCGGGAGCTCCGCGTGATCGCCCGCGTGCTCGCTCGGCACACCGGCAGCGACCTCGTCGCGGCGTTCTGGGAGGGCACCGGCTGGACGGGCGGCGCGATGCTGTGCCTGTGGTCCGGGGCCGCCGGTGAGCTGCCGTCCTCGGTCCCCGCACCGGACGACCTGGACCCTGAGGTCCTGCACGGCCCGAAGCTGGAGCTCCCGCACCGCACGTACGTGCTGTTCCGGGCCGGCCCGGACGATCTGGTCGACCTCGCAGACGGCCGCGCCCGCGCCGACGTCGACCCGTTCCGCCCAGATGGGCGCACGCCGAACCTGCTCTGGCCCGTCGACGAGGCGTGGTGCCTGGCCACCGAGGTCGACCTCGACTCGACGGTGGTGGGCGGAACCCGGGCGCTGGTCGACGACCTGCTCGCGGCGCCCGGCCTGGAGGTCGTCGAGGTGACCCAGACCGACTCGCTCGGCTGGTCCGACGACCTGGTCAACTCCTGATCAGCGCCCGGAGCGGCGGCGCTGCAGGTCGCGGACCTCGTCGGCCAGCGCCGGGACCGGCCCTTCGACCGCGATCCCCGGTGCGACCGCGGTGATCGGGAGGGGCGCCACCGGGGCGGCGGGGACGCCCCACTCCGCCAGCCAGGCGCCGGTCTGCGCGGACGAGGTCGCGTAGACGATCCGGCCCAGGCCGACCCAGGCGTGGGCCGCGGCGCACATCGGGCAGTGCTCGCCGGAGGTGTAGACGGTCGACGCCGCGCGCTCCTCGGGCGTCAGGTGGTTGGCCGACCAGCGGGCGATCTCGAACTCGGGGTGCCGGGTCTCGTCGCCGTCCTTGATGCGGTTGCGGTCCTCGAACCGGACCCGACCGGCGGCGTCGACCAGCACGGAGCCGTACGGCTCGTCGCCGTCGTCGAGTGCCTCGCGCGCGAGGTCCACGGCCCGGCGCAGGTGAAGGAGGTCGGTCGCGGTGATCGCCATCGCGCCACCCTGACGCAATCGGTCGCCCCGGCACAACGCCCGAGCGGGTCTCCCCGCCCGTCAGCGGACGACGCGCAGGGGGGCCGTGCCGGTGGAACCGCGGATGACGAGGTGGGTGGGCAGCTCGACGGTCACGGTGCCGCCCGGGTGGCTGGGGTCCAGGCGCGCCAGCAGGAGGTCGGCGGCCGCGTGGCCCGCGCGCTCCAGCGGCGCCGCGATGGTGGTCAGGCCGGGGCGCACCAGGTCGGCGCCGAAGACGTCGTCGCAGCCGACGACGCTCATGGCACCGGGCACGTCGACCCCGCGCTCGGCCAGCCGGTCGAGGATGCCGAAGGCCAGCAGGTCGTCGAACGCCAGGACGGCGGTGACGTCGGCGTGCAGGACGGCGTCGGCCGCGGCTGCCCCGTCCTCGCGGCGCGGCACGAACGGACCGAGGAAGACGACCTCGACACCGAGCCGCTTGGCGGCCGTGCGCAGGACCGCGCGCCGGCGACGGTCCGACCAGGACGCGCGCGGGCCGCCCGCGTAGGCGACGCGGCGGTGCCCGAGGGACGCGAGGTGGGCGAGAGCCTGGCCGGTGCCGCCCGCGGTGTCGACGAGGACGCCCGACTGGTCGGGCACCGGGCGGTTCACCGTGACCATGGGGAACTCGTGCGACCAGGACGTCAGCCGGTCGTCGTCGAGCCGGGAGGCCGCCAGGACGGCGCCGTCGACGGTCGGGCGCAGCGCGCGCAGGGCCCGCTCCTCCGCCTCGACCGACTCCTCGGCGTCGACCAGCACGTGCACGTAGCCGTCGGCACGCAGCCGGGCGGCGGTGCCGCGCACGATCCCGAAGAAGTAGGGGTTGGTGACGTCGGGAACGAGGAGCGCGACCATACGGGTGCGGCCCGAGCTCAGCGCGCGACCGGTGGGGCTCGGCGCGTAGCCGAGCTCCCGCGCGGCCTCGCGGACGCGCGTGGCGGTGCGCTCGTTGACCCGTCCCGGCTTGGTGAGCGCGCGGGAGGCGGTGGAGATGGCCACGCCGCTGGCGGCCGCGACGTCGCGGAGGGTGGGTGGCCTGGTCATCGGTCCTCGTCGAACGATCGGCAGCGACGGGCCGACCGGCCCGGCGCGGGTCCCATCGTGACGGTGAAGCCGCCAGATGGCAACCGTAGGCAAACGTTTGCCCGGCGGAGGGCAGCACGCCTACGGTGGACCCGCACCCCGCACGGGCGGAGGTGCGAGAGTCAGCAGAGCAGCGCCGACGGCGTCGTCGGCGGGACGGAGCAGGCATGCCGACGGACCACCCCGACACCGCACCGAGCGACCTCGCCCCCGCGGCCCGCGGGAGCGCGATCCGGTCCGCCGAGGTGCTGATCACCAGTCCGGACCGCAACTTCGTCACGCTGCGGATCACGACGGAGGACGGGGTCGTCGGCCTCGGGGACGCCACCCTGAACGGCCGCGAGCTGTCGGTGGCGTCGTACCTGTCCGACCACGTGGTGCCGTTGCTGCTCGGACGCGACGCGCACCGCATCGAGGACACCTGGCAGTTCCTCTACCGCTCCGCGTACTGGCGACGCGGTCCGGTGACCATGGCCGCGATCGCCGCCGTCGACGTGGCGCTGTGGGACATCAAGGCGAAGGTCGCGGGGCTGCCGCTGTACCAACTGCTCGGCGGCGCCAGCCGGACCGGGATCATGGCGTACGGGCACGCGAGCGGCCGGGACCTGCCCGAGCTGTTCGACTCGATCCGGCACCACCAGGAGCAGGGCTTCCGCTCGATCCGCGTGCAGACCTCGGTCCCGGGCATCGACGCCGTCTACGGGGTGGCTGCGCAGCCGTCGTCGTCGGGACGCTACGACTACGAGCCCGCGCAGCGCGCTCCCCTGCCGGCCGAGGAGGACTGGGACACCCGCGCCTACTTGCGGCACATCCCGTCGGTGTTCGAGGCGGTCCGCAGCGAGTTCGGTCCCGAGGTTCCGCTGCTGCACGACGGGCACCACCGGATGACCCCGATCCAGGCGGCGCGGCTGGGCAAGGACCTGGAGCCGTACGACCTGTTCTGGCTCGAGGACTGCACGCCCGCGGAGAACCAGGACGCGCTGCGCCTGGTCCGGCAGCACACCACCACGCCGCTGGCGATCGGCGAGGTGTTCAACACCGTGTGGGACTACCAGACGCTGGTCCGGGAGCAGCTCATCGACTACGTCCGGTCCGCCGTCACGCACACCGGCGGCATCAGCGCGCTGCGCAAGATCCTCGACTTCGCCGCGCAGTACCAGATCAAGTCCGGCATCCACGGGCCGACGGACATCTCCCCCGTCGGCATGGCCGCCGCCCTGCACCTGGACCTGGCGATCCACAACTTCGGCATCCAGGAGTACATGCAGCACGGTTCCCGGACCGACGAGGTGTTCCGGCAGTCGTTCACGTTCGAGGACGGCTACCTGCACCCGGGCTCGTCGGTCGGGCTGGGGGTCGAGTACGACGACGAGGCTGCCGCGCGGTACCCGTACGAGCAGGCGTACCTGCCGTTCAACCGGCTCAAGGACGGCACGGTGCACGACTGGTGACGGCCGTGCACCCCCTCTGGCTGCCCGACGAGGCCTTCCGGGCGCTCGGCTCGCGGCGCGTGCTCGTCGCGGTGGGCCCGGACGACGGGCCGGTCGCCGACACCCTCGTCGCCGAGGTCGCGGCCGCCACGGAACGGTTCGGCGGGTCCCTCGTGACCACGTCCGTCGAGCGTCCCGTCACCGCCGACGAGGCCCTGGACTGCGACGTGGTGCTCGCGATCGTGCCCGGCGTCGCGCCGGCGGGCAGCGCCGTCACCCGCATGGTGCCCCGGCCCGGCACACCCGAACGGCACGACCCCTACCTTCCGGCGATCGCGGCGGTGCTCGGTGAGCGCTTCACGACCCTGCGGTGGCCGACGATCGGCGCCGACTCGTTCACGACCGGGCGGGTCGGCCGGACCACGGTCGTGCTGGCGGACGGTGCGGCCGGGCTGCTCTACGGGATGCACGCCCTGGTCCGACGCGGGGAGTCGGCGTTCACCGCCCCCCAGGGCGAGATGTGGTGGGACGGCCCCGTGCACCCGGTCCGCATGCTCGACCACTGGGACAACACCGTCGTCCACCCCGTCATGGGCCAGGTGGAGCGCGGGTACGCGGGCGGCTCGATCTTCTACGCCGACGGCCGGGTCCGCGACGACCTGTCCCGCGTCGCGCAGTACGCGCGGCTGCTCGGGTCCGTCGGGATCAACGCGGTCGGGCTGAACAACGTCAACGTGCACGCGGCCGAGGCCCGGCTCCTCACCGACCACCTCGGCGACGTCGCCCGGCTGGCCGACACCTTCCGGCCGCACGGCATCCGCGTGTACCTGTCGGTGAGCTTCGCGGCGCCACTGACCGTCGGAGGGCTCCCGACGGCGGACCCGCTGGACCCGAGCGTGCAGGACTGGTGGGCGGACACCGTCCGCCGCGTCTACGAGACCATCCCGGACTTCGGCGGCTTCGTCGTCAAGGCGGACTCGGAGGGGCAACCCGGCCCGTTCGCCTACGGGCGCGACCACGCCGACGGGGCGAACCTGCTGGCCCGGGCCCTGGCGCCGTTCGGTGGCACGGTGTTCTGGCGTGCGTTCGTCTACGACCACCACCAGGACTGGCGCGACCGCTCCACGGACCGCGCGCGGGCGGCCTACGACCACTTCACGCCGCTGGACGGCCGCTTCGACGACAACGTCGTGCTCCAGGTCAAGTACGGCCCGATGGACTTCCAGACGCGGGAGCCCGTCTCCCCCGTGATCGCCGCGATGCCGCAGACCCGGCTCGCCGTCGAGCTCCAGGTGACGCAGGAGTACACGGGCCAGCAGAAGCACGCGGTGTACCTCGGCCCGCAGTGGGCGCAGATCCTGGGGTTCCCGCTGGCGGAGGACGGGCGCACGGTCGGGCTCCTCGCCGCCGGGCTGCCCGACGGGCGCCCTGCCGGGCTCGTCGCGGTCTCCAACGTCGGCGACGACGAGTTCTGGACCGGCCACCCCCTCGCGCAGGCGAACCTCTACGCGTTCGCGCGGCTGGCCTGGGGTGAGGAGGACCCGGTCGCGATCCTCGACGAGTGGATCGCGCTCACCTTCCAGGACCCGTCTGTGGCGCCGGCGGTGCACGCCGTGCTCGACGACTCCTGGCGCACCTACGAGCGGTACACCGCGCCGCTCGGCGTCGGCTTCATGGTGCGGCCCGGTCACCACTACGGCCCCGACGTCGACGGCTACGAGTACACCGCGTGGGGCACCTACCACTTCGCGGACCGCGACGGCATCGGCGTCGACCGCACCCGCGCGACCGGCACGGGCTTCACCGGCCAGTACCCGGCGCCGTGGCGGGACGTCTACGAGTCGGTGGAGACGTGCCCGGACGAGCTGCTCCTGTTCTTCCACCACGTCCCGTACACCCACGTGCTGCACAGCGGATCGACCGTGATCCAGCACCTCTACGACACGCACGCGGACGGGTACGACGAGGTCGTGCGGATGGCCGCGGCGTGGGAGTCGGTCCGGGGGCGGGTGCCCGAGCCGTTCTTCGACCGGGTCACCGACCGCTTGGTCGAGCAGGAGCGCAGCGCCCGCGAGTGGCGCGACCAGCTGCGCAGCGCGTTCCACCGGCGCTCGGGCGTCCCGGACGCGACGGGGCGCAGGATCTACTGACTTGGGCCGTCTCCAGACCCGGCGGGGTGCCGCCGGTCGTACTGCTCGATGTGGCGACGGTTGGCCCCGATGCTGAGCCAGATCGACGACCCGACCGACGCCATGGCGACGGCGGACAGCCACGCCGTCCAGCTTCCGTCGAGCACGGTGACCACGATGGCCACGGCGACGAAGAAGACGACCACGCCCACGATCGTCACCTTCACCCCCGACTCGTGCGCGACCAACCAGCGGTGGTGCCTCGTGGGTTCCAGGTCACGGTCAGCGGTCACGCCTCCATGGTCCCGCGGATGCTCGTGCTCGCCCGCGCTGGCCGGGACTCAGGTCATCCAGGTGCGACGATGCCCCGCATGAGTCTGCGCGCGCGGCGTATCGGAACCGGTGTCTCCGTGTGGCTGGTCGCCGGAGTCGTTGTCCAGCAGCTCGTCAGCGGGTTCGACGTCGTCGAGCTGCTGGTCAAGCTGATCCTCGCGCTCTTGCTCGCCTGGGGTGTGGCGTGGGCGATCAACCGGCGCGAACGCACGCAGGGTCGGTGATCTGGACGCTGTCCGACGGCACGCCCGCGGCGACCGACACGCTCGGCACCCTGTGGCCGTTCCCTGGATGCCGGTGGATCCGTCTTTCCCGTGCCGTGCATGTCAAGGTGCCACCACGAACCCGGCGACGTCGGCGGCCACCCACATCGAGCCGTACGCCACCATGTCGGAGTACAGCTGCAGCGTCGCCGGCCCGCTGTCCGGCAGGTCCACGACGACGAGGTTGGGGATGTCACGGAACGGGATGTAGTTCACCGTCGACGCGTCGGGGACCTCCGACCCGCTCGGGTACACCCGCAGGTTGCCCAGGTCGCTGGGCGCCATCGCCGTGACGTTCAGGACCACCGAGGTCGCCCCGTCCGGGACCATCGCGCTGGGCAGCGTGACGGTGTACGGCCTGCCCGCCTTCAGCGCCCCCCTGATCGGGCCGACCTGCCATGTCCCCCCACGTGTGTCGAGGACGCGGGTCGGGGTCTGGCCGCGGTACGGGCCGGCGGTGACGTAGCCGACGACGTCCAGGATGACGTGCGCCGTGGACCCGCCGGCGTCGGACAGGAACGAGAGCTTCCCGGACGACGACAGCTGCACGATCGACTGGTTCGCCTTGTCGTTCCCGGGGGCGTAGTTGACGACCGAGGCGTTCGGGACGGCAACCCCGGCGGGGAAGATCCGCAGGTTCCCCGGGGCGATGGTGCCGGTGACGGTGGCGTTGACGATCACGGCCGTGGCGTCGGCGGGCACCCCGGCCTTGCCGCGGACCTGGACCGTCTGCACGACACCTGAGGGCACCGGCCCCGACACGTCTCCGACGTGATCCGTGCCGGGCCGCGTGTCGAGGAGCCGGACCGGGTCCTGCAGCTCCATGCCGGAGTCACCCATGACGAAGCCCGTCAGGTCGATGAGCACCCGGGCGCCCCCGAACCCTCGGGCGTCGTAGCAGATCCTGCCGTTGTCGGGCAGGGCGACGAAGGCGGCGTTCGCGACCTCGCGGTTGTACTCGAAGTTCACGGTGGAGGCCGTCGGGACCGGTGTGAGCGGGCCCCGGTCGGGGTAGAGGACGAGGTTGCCCGCCCCGTACGGCGCGACGACGGTGACGTTCACGATCACGCCGGTCGCGCCGGCGGGGATGCCGTTCGTCTCCGCCACCTGCAGGCAGCTCGGCGACGACGGGTAGGCCCAGGAGTCGTGGATCCGCACCGGGACCCGGGACACGATGCCGGCGTGCGTGTCGACGAACTGCACCGGGACGGCCTTCGACGTGCCGGCCGGCGTGGTCACCACGACGTCGACCGTGCCCGCGGGGTGTCGGGGGATGTCGACGTAGATCCTGCCGGTCGAGTACACCTCGAGGCCGGTACCGGGCACGCCGCCGAACGTCACGCTCGTGGCGCCCCCGAGGTGCGCGCCGATGAGGGAGACGCGGACGTCGTGGTCGGACGGCAGGACGGCGGGCAGGACGTCGGTGACGACCGGAGCCGTGCGCTCGATCACCCAGAAGTCCTGCCCGAACCGCTGGAAGGAGGGGGCGAAGCTGCCGTCACCGGGATAGTCGGCCCAGATGTGGTGCTGCCCGACGGCGACGTCGTCGAGCGCCAGTGTCGCGATGCCGCCCACGAGGGGGACGGCAGTCATCGTGTCGTCGTCCAGGTAGATGTTGACGCTCCCTGTCGGGACGCCCTCGGCTGCCGCGACCGTCACGCTGACCGTCACCGGGTCCCCGACGAGCACCGCGTCCGGGAGGGTCGTCGTCGTGGTCGTCGCGACGAGGGCTGCGCCGCCCGCAGCGACGGCCGGCTGCACCATGCCGGCGACGGCGACCGCGGCGATGCCCGCGACCGCCAGGAGGCGCCGCACCGACCGGCGTCGGACGGTCACAGTGGTGAGGCTCACGATCTGCTCCTTCGACGGCGCCGGCGGAGCCGACCCTAGGCCATCGGCGAGGGTGTCGTGACGCCTTTCACGGATGCCGGCAGCTCGGCGGCCCGCGTGCCTGAGGCGGACATCGGGAGCAGACTCGCCGGATGCCTCACACCACCAGCACCCAGGTCCAGCTCGTCCGCCGGCCGCAGGGGTGGCCCGTGCCCGAGGACTTCCGCACCGTGAGCGTCGACGTGCCCGACCTCGGGCCGGAGCAGGTGCGGGTCGCCAACGCGTTCCTCTCCGTGGACCCGTACATGCGGGGCCGGATGAACGACGCCGAGTCGTACGTCGCGCCGTTCGCCCTCGACGCGACGATGACCGGCGGCGCGGTCGGTCGCGTCGTGGAGTCGACGTCGGCGGACGTGCCCGTCGGCGCGGTCGTCACGCACGACCTCGGCTGGCGCGACGTCGCGCAGGGGGACGCCGGTCAGTTCCGGGTGGTCGACGACTCCGTCCCGCTGTCGGCGTACCTCGGGGTGCTCGGCCTGACCGGGTTCACCGCGCACCTCGGGCTGCTGCAGATCGCGCAGATGCAGCCCGGTGACGTCGTGTTCGTGTCGGGCGCGGCCGGTGCCGTGGGGTCGGTCGTCGGGCAGATCGCGAGGCTGAAGGGCGCGTCCCGCGTGGTCGGCTCCGCGGGGTCGCCCGAGAAGGTCGCGCTGGTGCAGGAGCGGTACGGGTTCGACGCGGCCTTCGACTACAAGGACGGTCACCTCTACCGGCAGCTGCGCGCGGCCGCACCGGACGGGATCGACGTGTACTTCGACAACGTCGGCGGCGCGCACCTCGAGGCGGCCGTCGGCGCCCTGCGTCGTGACGGCCGGGTCGCGCTGTGCGGGGCGATCTCCGGGTACAACGACGAGCACCCGCAGCCCGGCCCGCGCAACCTCGCACGGATCATCCAGCAGGGGCTGATGCTGCGCGGGTTCACCGTCCCGTACCACCTGCAGCACTACCCGGCGTTCCTCGCGGACATGACGGGGTGGCTCACGAGCGGGCAGATCGCGTACGACGAGACCGTGGTCGACGGGCTGGACCACACGGTCGACGCGTTCCTGGCGATGATGCGCGGCGAGACGACCGGCAAGACGGTGGTCAGGCTGTGAACTGGGCCTCGGCCGCGGCGACCATCGGCGCGGCCGTGCGCGCGTACAGGTAGGTCAGGGGCGCGGCGAGCAGGACGAGGAGCCAGTCCGAGACGTAGGCCAGCGCGCCGGTGAGCACCAGGACGGACACGAACCCGAGCGTGACCAGGGGCTTGCCGGCCACGAAGTACGCGCCGAGCCGGGCGACGTCGCGGGTGCGGAACGAGAACAGCGCGCTGAGCACCAGGGCGTGCCCGGACCAGAGCACGACGAGCACCGCGACCGCGCCGAGCGCGACCCCGAGGACCGGCGGGATGCCGGCGACGCCCAGGTGCGTGAGGTTGACGGCGACGATGCCGAGGACGCCGAGGGTCGGGACCCACCACCGCAGCACATCGAGGACGTCGAGCCGGTAGCCCCTCCAGAAGTGCCGCGCCGGGGACAGGTCACGGTCCCGGCCGAACACCCGCCACGCGAACAGCGCGGCGGCCACCGACGGGCCGAACGGCACGCACGCGAGCGCGACGAGCGGGAGGTTGCTGGCGTCCCGGTCGAGCAGCGCCAGCAGCACCAGCCCCGGCGCGGAGGTCAGCAGGAGCATCCCCTCGACGACGACGAACCAGTAGACGACCGCCGACCAGCGCGGCAGGGGGCCGGTGCCGATCTCGTCGTCGGGCTTCGTCGTCATGGCCGTCATCCCACCACGTCCTGCCCGAGCAACCGCCTGTCGTCCAGCCCGTCGTGCTCGTCGGGCGTCACCGGCACCAGCTCGACCAGGGTCACCTCGTGCTGCCCGAGGACGAGGTCGAGGTCGACGTGACCGTCGGCCGCGGACAGGGCGGAGTGCCGGACGACGGGCGCGGAGGCGTCGCGGAGCAGGTCGAGCACCCGCTCGGACGGGTTCCGCGGGCGGCCGAGCTCGCGCCAGGCAGCCCAGGCGTTGCCCTCGGTCTCGTTCACGGAACGCCGCACGACCGCCACGTCCGACGGGACGGGCACCCGCAGCCGGACGTCGTGGGTGGAGGGCGCGGAGCCGTAGGGGCCGTCGTCGGAACCCCCGACCGGCTGCCACGCGAGCACCGTCACGCGGCCGTCGCCGTCCCGGCACACGAGGTGGTCGTCGCCGCGCGCCAGGACGGACGTCCCGAGCCGGGCCATGAACGCGTACAGGTGGTATGTCGGCTTGCGGACCTGGCGGTGGGTCAACAGCCCGAAGCCCCCGTGGAACAGCGACGTCGGGACGTCGGCCTCCTCGAACACGTCGCAGAACGTCCAGTACGAGAAGGAGTCGACCAGCTCCCCGCCACCGGCCAGCACGGGCGCCAGGTAGGCGGCGTTCCAGGCGGTGTCGTGCACCGGGTTGTCGGGACGGTAGGAGGTGTTGAACTCGCTGATGTGGACCGGCAGGCCCGCGAGCGCGGTGCCCTCCAGGTAGCGGCGGGGTGCGTCGAACTGGTCGAGCAGCGCCTGCGGCCGTTCGAACGTCTGGTAGACCCCGAACGGCACCTGCTGGACGGGTCCCGACGAGTACGCGTGCCGGCTGACGAAGTCGATGGGCACGTCCCGCGCGGCGACGAAGTCGGCGAACGGCGCCCACCACTCGTCGGACCCCGGAGACAGGACCGGGCCGCCCACCTGCAGGGACGCGTCGACGTCCTTGACCGCGCGGGCCGTCACCTCGTAGAGCCGGTGGTAGGCGGCCTGGTCGGCGCCCTCCCAGAACACGGTCAGGTTCGGCTCGTTCCACACCTCGATCGGCCAGGTGCGGACCTCCTCCAGGCCGTACCGGTCGATCAGGTGCCGCAGCACCGCGCGGACCAGGGCGGCCCAGTCGTCGTGCGAGCGCGGCGGCGTCACGTTGCCCTTCCACCAGAACACCGTCTGGTCCCCCGACGCGAGCGCCGACGGCATGAAACCGAGCTCGAGGAAGGGCTTGAGGCCGACCCGCAGCCAGGAGTCGACGACCTGGTCGACGTAGGTGAACGTGTACCGGGTCACGCCCTGCGACTCGCGCAGCACGCCCATGTCGTCGGACAGGAGGCCGTGGCCCCGGATGTAGCGGAACCCGATCTCGCGCTGCACCAGCGCGGCGGACTCCTGGTAGTCGGCGCGCAGGGCGAGGTTGAGGCGGCCGGTGCCGACGCACTCGCGCCAGGCGTCGGGCATCGGGCCTGACGGCTCGGACGGGATCAGGACACGGTTCATGAGAGGACGAGCACCTCCGTCGGGGACAGGGTCAGGGGCTGGCCGGCCTCGATGCGGCGGCCGGTGAGCAGGTCGGTGCCGGAGACCTCGGACGTCACGGTCACCGGGTCGGTGCCGTGGTGCAGGACGAAGCGGTGCAGGACGCCCTCGGGCGAGACGCGGTCGACCACCTCGATCCCGTCGGTGTCGCCGTGCGGGCCGACGAGGCCGTGCCGGTCGACCACACGCCGGACGACGTCCGTCACCCCAGCGTCGTCGAGCGCGGTCGCGACGTACCAGGCCTCGCCCCCACCCCGAAGGGCCCGGGTCACAGCCGGAGAGCCCGCGTAGAAGTCGGCGCCGTACGTCGCGACGACCTCCGTGGCGGGGTCGGGGACGACGACCTCGAACACGTGCCGCGCCTCGTGCAGCACCCCGTCGAGCGTCACCGGGTTCACCACCGTCGGCTGCTGCGCGTCGGTCTCCTCGACCCGCAGCCCGAGCAGGTCGCGCAGCGGACCGGGTGCGTCCGCGCGGAACGCGTTGTCGTCCTCGTCCACCCGGCCGGACAGGAACGTCGTCAGGAGCGTGCCGCCGCGCTCGACAACGGCCCGCAGCCGCGACGGCAGGTCGCCCTTGACCAGGTGCAGCAGGGGCGCGACGACGACGTCGTACCCGTCGAGGTCGGCGGTGACCGGGACGACGTCGACCAGCGCGTTCAGGTTCCACAGCGCCCGGTGGTAGCCGGTGAGCACGTCGAGGTAGCGGACGTTCCGGTTGGGCCCGTCGGACAGCTCGACCGCCCACCAGGAGTCCCAGTCGAGCAGCAGCGCGACGCGCGCGGGCGTCCGGGCGCCGAGCGTCGCGTCCCCGAGACCGGCCAGCTGCGTGCCGAGCGTCGCGACCTCGCGGAAGACCCGGGTGTCCGTGCGGCCCCCGTGGTCGAGGACGGCCCCGTGGTACTTCTCGCACGCGCCGCGCGACTGGCGCAGCTGGAAGAACAGGGTCGCGTCGGCGCCGTGCGCCACCGACTGCCAGGTCCACAGCCCGAGGACGCCCGGGCGCTTCACCGCGTTCACGTCCCGGCTGGCCGTGGTCGACGGGGTCTGCTCCATCACCCAGAACGGCGCTCCCCCGCGCAGCCCGCGCATCGCGCCGTGCGCCAGGGCCATCCGCGCGGCCGTGCGCAGCGGCGACGGGTCCTCGGGCGGGTAGTTGTCCCACGTCGCCAGGTCCAGGTGCTCGGCCCACCGGTGGTAGTCGACCGGCTGGTACAGGCCCTGAGGTTGGTGGTCACGGGGGTGTGCGGGACGTGCGCGCGGATCGCGGACTTCTCCGCGAGGAACCCGCCGAGCAGCGCGTCGGACAGGAACCGGCGGTAGTCCAGCGTGATGCCCTGGAACGCGGTGTGGTTCGGTCCGCGCCAGTGCTCGGACAGCGCCGTCGGCGGCTGGACCTCGTCCCAGTCGGTGAAGATGTGCGACCAGAACGTCGTGTTCCACGCGTCGTTCAGCCGGTCCAGCGTGGAGTACCGCTCGCGGAGCCAGACGCGGAACGCCGCCCCGCACTCCTCGCAGTAGCAGGCGCCGCCGTACTCGTTGCCGACGTGCCACGCGACGACCGCCGGGTTGTCGCCGTAGCGCTCGGCCAGCCGGCCGGCGAGCGCGACCGACAGCCGCGCGAACGCCGTCGACGACGGGCAGTGGTTGTGGCGCTGGCCGTACACGTGGCGACGGCCCTCGAAGTCGACCCGGCACGCGTCGGGGTACGCGCGCGCGAGCCACGGCGGCATCGCCCCGCTCGGCGTGGCCAGCACGATCGAGCGGCCCTCCGCGGTCGCGCGCTCGACGATCGCGTCGAGCCGGGAGAAGTCGTACCGGTCCTCGGCGGGCTGCAGGTGCGCCCACGCGAACACCCCGAGCGTGACCGTGGTGATCCCGGCGAGGTCGAACGCGGCGTAGTCCTCGTCCCACACCTCGGGGGCCCACTGCTCGGGGTTGTAGTCGCCGCCGTACAGGATCTGGTTCGTCATGACTCTCCATGGCAAGGGCCGGCCCCGCGCTATACGCGGGGCCGGCCGGTGGTGCTCAGCCCTTGGCGGCGAGCGCCTGGTTGAACGTGTCGACGTACTGGTCGACGTTGAGACCCTTGAGCTCGGTCTGCCAGTCCTCCCACTCGGACATCGGGCGCTGGCCGAGGATGAACGCGGCCGTGTTCTGCGTGACCGAGTCGTTGAGCGCGGCCTGCCAGAGCGTGATCTGCTCCTGCTGCATCTCGTCCAGGGGTGCGGACGGGACCAGCGGCAGCTCGGTCTTGTCCGCCATGACGTCGATGAACTCGTTCGTGGCCTCGGTGTTCAGGCCGCGGATCAGGTCGTCCGTCGTGCCGTTGGCCAGCATCCAGACGCCGTTGCTGAACCCGAAGTCGGCGTTCAGCTTCTTGGTCCCGGCGGGGTTGACGCCGTTCCAGTCGACGTCGGCGGCCAGCGCGCGCGTGTCGCCGTCCTTGGTGAACGTGGTGCCCTCGACGCCGTACTTGGCGTACTCGAGACCGCTGTCGGAGTAGTACAGCCAGTCCACGAACTGCAGCAGCGCGAGGAAGTACGGCTTCTCGGCCGCCTCCGACGAGAGCATGAAGCCCGACGCGACCCGGCTGCCGGACGCGACGTTGTCACCCGCGGGGCCCTCGGGCACCCGGATGAGGTGCACCTGGGCCTCGGTGTTGCCCGCGTCGGTGAACGTCTTGGCGTAGCTGGTGATCTCCTGGGTGTTGCCCGAGATCGCCAGGGACTTGCCGCTGCCGAACTTCTGCTTGGCGGTGTCGTCGTCCTGCGTGACCGACTCGGGGTCGAGCAGGCCGTCCTCCACGAGCGAGGCGAAGTACGAGACGAGCTCCTTGTAGCCGTCGCCCGACGCCGCGTAGGAGAACGTCTCGGAGTCCTCGTCGAACACCAGGCCGTTGCCGAAGCCCCAACCGGCGACCGTGCCGAAGTTCGGTGCCGCCAGGTTCAGGGTGGCGCCCAGCGGGCTGTTGTTCGTCGTGGACCAGCGGTCCGACATCGGCCAGACGCCGGGGTTCGCGTCCTTGATCGTCTCCAGGTCGTCACGCAGGTCGTCCCACGTCTGCGGGTCCTCGGTGATCCCGGCCTTCTCCCACGCGTCCTGGCGGATCGCGATGGAGTACTGCGGCTGCGGCGACTCGTACAGGCCGGGCAGCATGTAGTACTTGCCGTCGGCCTGCTTGAGGTTGTCGATGTACGGCTGGAGCTCCCAGTCCTCGATCCGCTGCTGGAAGTTCGGCATGTACTGCACGTAGTCGCTGATGGGCAGCAGCGCGCCGCCGGACACGAACTGCGTCTCCTGGCCCGGGTAGGTCACGGGGATGAGGTCCGGGGCGTCGCCCGCGCTGATGATCAGGGACTTCTTGGCGTCCCAGTCCGACAGCGGCGCGCTGGTCAGGTCGAAGCTGACCTTGGTGTTCTCCGCGAGGTCCGAGAAGAACAGCCAGTCCTCGTTCAGCGGGTAGTTCGGGTGGTCGCGGTACAGCACGCCGAGCTCGATCGGCTCCGTCGCGACGAACTCGGTCCCGACCGCGAAGTCGTCCATCGCTCCGACGCGCTGCGCGTCGGGGATGCCGCTGCTGCTGGCCGACGGCTCGTCGGCCGGGTCGCCGCCCGACGAGCACGCCGCGGTGAGCGTGAGCGCGAGCACGGCGACGGACGCCGCCGCCCCGACGCGCTTCCTGGTGGTCCTCATGGTTCTCCTCGTTGAGAGTGCGTGAGTGGAGCTGGGGAGGGGTGGGCTTACTGCTTCACCGCGCCGAGCATCACGCCCGACACGAAGTACCTCTGGAGGAACGGGTAGAGGCAGATGATGGGCAGGACCGTGAGGAGCATCGTCACGGACTGCACGTTGGCGCCGATCTGGGTGAGGTTGTCCGTGCCGCCGCCCTGGATCGAGGTGCCGCCGGTGACGCCCGCCATGAGGTTGCGCAGGTAGACGGTCACCGGGTAGAGGTTCGGGTCGTCCAGGTAGAGGAACGCGCCGAACCAGCCGTTCCAGAACGAGACCGCGTAGAACAGCAGCATCGTCGCCACCACGGCCTTGCTCAGCGGGAGCACCACCTTGAAGAACACGCCGTAGGTGCTCATGCCGTCGATCGAGGCGGCCTCCTCGAGCTCGCTCGGGAAGTTCTCGAAGAACGACTTCATGACCAGCAGGTTGAAGATGCTGATGGCGTTGGGCAGGACGATCGCCCAGAGGGTGTTCCGGAACCCGAGCTGGCTGATGAGGATGTAGTTCGGGATCAGACCACCGTTGAAGAACATGGTGGCGACGGCGACGCCGATGAAGAACTTGCGGCCCTTGAGGTGGTGCTTGGACAGGGCGTACGCGTACGTGGTGGTCAGGGCCATCGCGATGGCCGTGGCGACCACCGTGTACTCGAGGGTGTTGCGGTAGTTGCGCCAGAACATCGAGTCCCCGAACACCACCTGGAACGTGGTGAGGTTGAACCCGCGCGGGATCAGGTTGACCTGTCCCGAGTTGATGTAGCCCTCGGAGCTGAACGCCTGGGCGACGATGTTGACGAACGGGTACAGGACGAGGGCGGCGATGATGATGAGGACCGCCGCGTTGACCCAGCGGAAGGTGCGGTAGCCGGCGCCGTCCTTGACCCCGGTCGACGGGGTACGGGTGAGATCGGTGGTCACCACAGGCTCGCCCCCACGGTCTTCCGGGAGATCGCGTTGGCCGACAGGATCAGCGTCACGCCGATGATCGCCTCGAACAGGCCGATCGCCGTGGCGTAGCTGATGGAGTTGGACACGATCCCGACGCGGTACAGGTACGTGGAGATGACGTCGGCCGTCGAGTAGATCAGCGGGTTGGACAGCAGCAGGATCTTCTCGAAGCCCACCGCCATGAACGTCCCGATGTTGAGGATGAGCAGCACGATCATGGTCGGGCGGATGCCCGGCAGGGTGATGTGCCACGTCTGCTGCCACCGGTTGGCGCCGTCGATCCGGGCCGCCTCGTAGAGCTGCTCGTCGATCGTCGTGAGCGCCGCGAGGTAGAGGATCGTGCCCCAGCCCACCGTCTGCCAGACCTCGGAGGTCAGGTAGATCGTGCGGAACCACGACGGCTCCTGCATGAACGTGATCGCCTGCCCGCCGGCCGCCTCGATGATCTGGTTGACCGTGCCGTTGACGCTGGTCAGCTGGAAGACGATGCCCGCGACGATGACGACGGACATGAAGTGCGGCAGGTAGGAGATGGTCTGGACGCTGCGCTTGAACCGGCGCGACCGGACCTCGTTGAGCATCAGCGCCAGGATGATCGGCAGCGGGAACACGACCACGAGCGTGAGGACCCCGAGGATCACCGTGTTGGTGAACGCGTGCCAGAACTGCTGGTCGTTGATGAACATCCGGACGTAGTAGAGGCCCACCCACTCGTCGCCGAACATGCTGCCGCCCGGGCGGAACCGGCGGAACGCGACGACGTTCCCGAGGATCGGCACGTACCGGAAGATCAGCAGGAAGAGCAGCGGCAGGACCAGGAACGAGTAGAGCCGCCAGTCCTTGCGCAGCGCCGTCCGCCAGGTCTGGTGCGCGGCGGGGATGATCGAGCCGTCGTGCGCGACCCAGGTCTCCTTGCGCGGGTTGCGCGACTTCTTCTTCTTCGGGTCGAGGGCCGGCGCGATGGGCGCCAGCGGCTCGGCCACGGCGGGTTCCTTGAGGCTCATGCGTTCGTCGCCTCCAACGCGTGCAGCGGCGTCACGGACACCGCGGTCGTCAGCCGGCGCGTGTGGTCGACCGCCCGGAGCTCGCCGGTGAGGCGCAGCGCGAGCGCGTCGCTGTCGTCGGCGCTCGACCGCGCGACCCGCAGCTCGACGTCGCCCGGCTCGACGATCCGCGAGCCGAACCGCCCGGTGAACGCGGTGACGTCGGCGGGGACGGTGAAGGTGACGAGCGCCGACTCCTCCGGCGCCAGCTCCACGCGGGCGTAGCCGACGAGGCGCACGACGGGCCGGGTCACCTGGGCCACCGGGTCGTGCAGGTAGAGCTGCACCACGTCGGCGCCGGCGCGGTCCCCGGTGTTGGTGACGAGGACCTCGACCTCGGCGTCACCGTCGACCGCCCACTCGTCGCTGGTGGCGCGGGCCGACCAGGAGAACGCCGTGTAGGAGAGCCCGTGGCCGAACGGGAACGCGGCCGTCGGGTCCACCGACGAGACACCGGAGCGCCGGCCCAGCGGTGCGGACAGGTAGGTGCCCGGCTGCCCGGAGGCGTCCGCGGGGATGCTGACCGGCAGGCGGCCCGACGGGGACACCGCACCGGTGAGCACGTCCGCGAGCGCCAGCCCGCCGAGCTGCCCGGGGAAGAACGCCTGCACGACCGCGGCGGCGTCGTCGGCGAGCGCGCCGATCGCGTACGGCCGCCCCGTGAGCAGCACGAGGACGACCGGGGTCCCCGTGTCCAGCAGCGCCCGGACCAGGTCCGCCTGGACGCCCGGCAGGTGCAGGTCGGTGGCGTCGCAGCCCTCGCCCGACGTGCCCCGCCCGAACAGCCCGGCCCGGTCGCCGACCGCGACGATGCACACGTCCGCGTCCCGGGCGGCGGCCACCGCCGCGTCGAACCCGGTGCGGTCGGTGTCGGTGACGTCGCAGCCACGGGCGTAGGTGACGTTCTCGTGGGCGCCTCGCAGTGCGTCCAGAAGCGTCGGGATCTCGATGCCGAGCCCGTGCTCCGGGTGGTGCACGCCGACGTGCGCGGGGAAGGAGTAGCAGCCGAGCATGGCCATCGGGTCGTCCGCGAGCGGTCCGACGAGGGCGACCCGCGCCTCGGGCCGCAGCGGGAGGACCGGTCCCCGGTTGGTCAGCAGGACGACCGCCTCGCGGGCGAGGCGGAGCGCCACGTCCCGGCTGCCCTCGTCGTCCAGGTCCAGGTCCGGGTCCGCGACGGGCGACCAGTCGGCGTCGAGCAGGCCGAGCTCGGCCTTCTGCGTCAGGACGCGCCGGAGCGCCCGGTCCACCAGCGCCTCGTCGACCTCGCCCCGGGCCAGCGCCTGCTGCAGCGGCTCGCCGTAGCAGTGCACGCTGGGCAGCTCCACGTCGACCCCCGCGGTCAGCGCCAGGACGGCCGCCTCGCTCTCGGACCCCGCGATGCCGTGCAGGGTCTGCAGGAACCGGATGCCGAAGTAGTCCGCGACGACCGTCCCGGTGAACCCCCACCGGTCCCGCAGGAGGTTGGTGAGCAACGTGCTGTCCGCCGCCGACGGGACACCGTCGAGCTCGGCGTAGGAGTGCATGACCGAGCGCGCGCCGCCGTCGCGGACCGCCATCTCGAACGGCGGGAGGATCACGTCGGCGAGCTCGCGCGCGCCGATCGAGACGGGCGCCAGGTTGCGTCCGGCGCGGCTGGCGGAGTAGCCGGCGAAGTGCTTCAGGGTGGCGACGACGCCCGCACCCTCGAGCCCGCGGACGTAGGCGGTGCCGACGGTGCCGACGAGGTACGGGTCCTCACCGATCGTCTCCTCGGTGCGGCCCCAGCGGTAGTCGCGCGTCACGTCCAGCACGGGGGCGAGCCCCTGGTGCACGCCCGCCGCTCGCATCGACGCGCCGATCCGGGCGGCCATCTCCTCGACCAGCTCGGGGTCGAAGCTCGCACCCCAGGACAGCGGCACCGGGTAGGCGGTGGCGCCCCACGCGGCGAACCCGGTGAGGCACTCCTCGTGCACGAGGGCGGGGATGCCCCAGCGGTTCGCGCCGACGATCTCGGCCTGCGACGCGGCCAGCGACCGCGCGCCCGCGGCGGGGTCCACCGGCGCGGAGCCGTACGGGCGGGTGAGCTGGCCGAGCCCGTCGCGGATGACCTCGGACCAGCCGAGGCCGTCGCTCGTCATCTCGGACTGGTGCGGCGCGACGCCCGCACCGCTCGCGTCGGCCCCGACCCACAGGCCGACCAGCTGCGAGAGCTTCTCCTCCAGGGTCATCCGGGCGACCAGGTCCTCGACCCGGGTCTGGTGTGCGTGCTCGTGCGTGGGTCCGTACCCCGTCATGTGACCTGTCCACCTCCCCGTCTCACAGCCTTGTGAGCGCCGAAAGTATCGACCGCGTTGTCGATATCTGCCGCTGACGGACGTTAGGCGTCCGCGCGCAAACTGGCAATCCGGACGGGAACTTTGGCAAACGTTTCTCATTCGGTCCCCTGCTGGACAGCGGATGAGATCGCCGGGCGATGCTGGGCCGACGCCCTGGTCAGTGCTACGTTCGGCCCGATAGTTGCGACGAGCAGACCGGGACCACCCACATGACGACCACCAGCGCCGACAGCGCCGACAGCGCCGCCGCCGCCTCCGACGAGGACGTGGCCGGCGCCGAGGTCCCCGGGAGCACCGCGACGATCGCGATGATCGCCGCAGAGGCCGGCGTCTCCATCCCGACCGTCTCCAAGGTCCTCAACGGCCGCACCGACGTCGCCGCGGTCACCCGCGCACGCGTCGAGGAGGTCATCGACCGCCACCAGTACCGCCGCCGCCGGGGCCGCGCCCAGACCGGGCCGGGCCTGCTCGACCTCGTCTTCCACGAGCTCGACGCCGGCTGGTCCGTGCAGATCATCAAGGGCGTCGAGTCCGTCGCCGGGCCCGAACGCCTCGGCGTCGTGCTGTCCGAGCTGGGCGGCGCGCACCGGCCACGCCAGGAGTGGCTCGACGACGTGCTGGCCCGCCGTCCGCGCGGCGTCATCCTCGTCCTGTCCGACCTCGACCCGGCGCAGCGGCGCCAGCTGGAGACCCGGTCGATCCCGTTCGTCGTCGTCGACACCGCGGGCGAGCAGCCCGCGGGCGTCCCGACCGTCGGCTCCGCCAACTGGGCAGGCGGGCTGGCGGCCACCCGGCACCTCCTCGGCCTCGGTCACCGCAAGATCGCCGTGGTCTCCGGCCCGGTGGACGTGCTCTGCAGCCGCGCCCGGATCGACGGGTACCGCACCGCGCTCGACGAGGCCGGCGTCGCGGTGGACGCAGGGCTGGTCCGGTACGGGGACTTCTTCGTCGGCGGCGGCTACACCCACGGCATGGACCTGCTCGACCGGCCCGACCGCCCGACCGCGATCTTCGCCGGCTCCGACTTCCAGGCCCTGGGCGTGCTCCGCGCCGCCCGCGAGCTGGGCCTGCGGGTGCCCCAGGACCTGTCCGTCGTCGGCTACGACGACCTGCCCGTGACCGAGTGGATCGGCCCCCCGCTCACCACCATCCACCAGCCCCTCTACGAGATGGCCGCCACGGCGACCCGGATGGTGCTGGGCATGGCCCGTGGTGAGGCCCCGTCCAACCCGCGCATCGAGCTGGGCACCGAGCTGGTGATCCGCGAGAGCACCGCACCCCCGGCGACGGTGTCCTGACCGTGGCGCTCTTCGACCTTCCGCTCGACCAGCTCGAGCGCTACCTGTCCGACGCCCCCGAGCCCGCCGACTTCGACGTGTTCTGGGCCTCGTCCGTGGCGGACGCCCGTCGGCACGACGTGCTGCTCGACGTCGTCCCCGTACCGACCGGGCTCACCCTCGTCGAGACGTGGGACGTGACGTTCGCCGGGTTCGACGGGCAGCCGGTGCGGGCCTGGTACTCCCGCCCAGCCGGTGTCACCGCGGACCTGCCGGCGGTCGTCGAGTACCTCGGCTACGGACGGGGCCGCGGGCTGCCGCAGGAGCGGCTGACCTGGGTCGCCGCCGGGTACGCCCACCTGCTCATGGACACCCGCGGCCAGGGCGGCCAGTACGGCTCGGGTGGCGACACCCCGGACCCTGTCGGCTCCGGCCCCGCCGCCCCCGGGTTCGTCACCCGCGGCATCCTCGACCCCGCCACGTACTACTACCGCCGCGTCCTGACCGACGCCGTCCGGGCCGTCGAAGCCGTGCGCGCCCTGCCCGGGGTCGACCGGGTCGCGGTGGTCGGGAACAGCCAGGGCGGCGGGATCGCCCTGGCTGTCGCCGGCCTGGTGCCCGACCTGGCCGCAGTCATGGTCAGCGCACCGTTCCTGTGCGACATCCCCCGGGCGCTCTCGATCACCGACGCCGACCCGTACGGCGAGATCGTGCGGTACCTCGCGGTGCACCGCGGCGCCGCGGACCAGGTGCTCCGGACCCTGTCGTACGTCGACGGCGTGCACCACGCCCGCCGCGCGATCGCCCCGGCACTGTTCGCGACGGGGCTGCGCGACACGGTCTGTCCCCCGTCGGGCGTGTTCGCGGCGCACAACGCCTACGCGGCCGAGCGGGAGATGGCCGTCTACCCGTACAACCACCACGAGGGCGGCGAGGCGCACCACACGGCCCGCCAGCTGACGTGGCTGGCGGGCCGGCTCACCTGACCCTCGCCCCCGACCGAGGTCGCCGAGAGCGTCACTTCGCCGCGAGACCGGCACTTCGAACTGCCGTTCTCGCGGCGAACTGACGTTCTCGAGCCCGGAGTCCGCGGGCGTGGGCTAGCGGCCGGTGCCGTCGACCGCGTGCGGGTCGATCGCGGCGATCTCCTCGGGGGTCAGCGCGGGGGCGCTCAGGGCCTGGACGTTGTCCTCCAGCTGGGCGACCGAGCTGGCGCCGACGAGCGCGGAGGTGATGCGGTCGTCGCGCAGGACCCAGGACAGGGCCAGCTGCGCGAGCGACTGCCCGCGGCCCGCCGCGATCTCGTTCAGCGCCCGTGCCCGCGACAGGTAGGTCTCGGACAGGGCAGACGGCTTGAGGAAGTGGCCGACGGCCGCGCGCGAGTCGGCGGGGACGTCCCCGGACAGGTACCGCCCGGTGAGCAGACCCTGCGCCAGCGGGGAGAACACGATGGTGCCGATGCCCAGCTCGCCGACCACGTCGAGCAGGCTCTCGGTCTGCCCGTCGGCCACGTTCTCGATGTGCCGGTTGAACATCGAGTAGCTGGGCTGGTGGATGAGCAGCGGGGTGCCCAGGTCCGCGAGCACCTGCTGCGCGACCCGGGTCTGCGCGGGCGTGTAGTTGGAGATGCCGGCGTACAGGGCCTTGCCGCTGGTCACCGCCGTGTGCAGGGCGCCCATCGTCTCCTCGACCGGCACCGACGGGTCGGGGCGGTGGGAGTAGAAGATGTCGACGTAGTCCACGCCGATGCGCGTCAGGGACTGGTCGAGCGAGGAGAGCAGGTACTTGCGCGACCCGCCGTCGCCGTACGGGCCGGGCCACATGTCGTAGCCGGCCTTGGAGGAGATGACCAGCTCGTCGCGGTACGGGCGCAGGTCGGACGCGAGGATGCGGCCGAAGTTCTCCTCCGCGGAGCCGTACGGCGGGCCGTAGTTGTTGGCCAGGTCGATGTGCGTGATGCCGAGGTCGAACGCCCGACGCAGGACCGCACGCTGGGTGTCCAGCGGGGTGGTGTCGCCGAAGTTGTGCCAGAGGCCGAGCGAGAGTGCCGGAAGGTCCAGCCCGCTCCGGCCGGTCCGGCGGTAGGTCATCGAGTCGTACCGGGAGTCGTCGGCAAGGAAAGGCATGAGACAACGCTATCCGTAGGATCAGCCCGTGCTGCACGTCGCGTTCTTCGAGCCCCGCATCCCCGGCAACACCGGCAGCGCCATCCGGCTGGCGGCCGGAACCGGCTCGACGCTGCACCTGGTGGAGCCGCTCGGGTTCGACCTGTCGGAGGCCAAGCTGCGCCGGGCGGGGCTGGACTACCATGACCTGGCGCACGTCGTGGTGCACCCGTCCCTGGAGGCCCTGCTCGCCGCGGTGCCGGGCCGGGTCTACGCGTTCACCACGCACGCGACCCAGCACCACACCGACCTCGCGTACCGCGCGGACGACGTCCTGCTGTTCGGCCCGGAGCCCACGGGGCTGCCGGCGGAGGTGCTCGAACACCCCCGGATCACCGGCCAGGTCCGCATCCCGATGCTCCCCGACCGGCGGTCCATGAACCTCTCGAACGCCGCAGCTGTCGCCACGTACGAGGCATGGCGACAGCTGGGCTTCGAGGGCGGGGTCTAGCCCAGCTTCCACTTCTGGGCGTTGGCGCCGTTGCAGTCCCAGATCTGGGCCTGGGTGCCCGGCGTCGTCGAGTGCGCGGGGTTGTCCAGGCACCGGTTCGACGCGGGGTTGTAGTAGCCACCGTTCTGCGGGAGCCAGACCTGCGCGCCCGTGCCGTTGCAGTCGTAGAGCTGCACCTTGGTGCCGTTGGCCGTGCCGCCGCCGGTGACGTCGAGGCACTTGCCCTGGACGCGCAGCGTCGTGCCGGCCTGCACGAAGGTCCACTTCTGGGCGACCGTGCCGTTGCAGCCCCAGATCTGGATCTTGTTGCCGTTGGCGGTGTTCTGCGAGCTGTTGTCCAGGCACATGCCGTTGGCGTTCACCAGGGCGCTGCCGCTGCCGGTGGGCGGCGGGTTCGTCGTGCCACCGCCGGTGAACGGCTGGATGATCAGGCCCGCCGCGGACGGGGAGCCGTCGTGCACCAGGGACTCGAAGTTGCCGACGTCGTCGAACGCGAACGCGTACGCCTTCCCGTCGGCCATGTTGGCGTGGATGATCCGCGCGTACTGGTTGGTGGGGTTGCTCTTGTAGAACGCCGACGCGTCCGTGCTCGGCTGGGTGTCGACCGTGCCGAGGGTGCCGCGGTTGAGGGCAGCGCACAGGGTGCGGGCGATCGGGCCGACGACCAGGTCGTTCGGTGCGTGCAGGGCACCGTCGCAGCCCCACACGTCCGCGCTGCTGGGCCGGGCGAACGACGCCACCTGCCCGCCGGAGCCGTTGGTGAACGTCATCGTCGTGCCCGAGGTCCGGCCGTAGTACTTCAGGTTCGGCTGGTCGCCGAACGGCACGACCGTGAGCGTCTTGCCGGTGTACGCGTTCCACGCCGACGCGATGTACGGGTCGAGGTAGGTCGCGCTCATCAGTCCGGCGCCCGCCGCCTTGCCGGGGGCGAGCACCCGCAGGACCGTCCCGTCCGAGCGCTTCACCACCGTGTTCGCCCAGCCGGACTGCGCGGCGATCTGGTTGATCGTGCTGTCACGGCCGTTGGCGACGAGGTCACCGGACCGTCGGGTGCCCTGCGCACCGGTGACCGTGACGGTGTGCGGCACCGCGAACATGTCGACCTGCGAGCTGTTCAGCCACAGCCCGGCGTCGTTGTAGGTGAACTCGCTCCAGTCGAACAGGATCTGGTGGTTGGCGTCCCCGCTCGCCCACGGCGCCGGCTGGACCAGGCCGTCCGGGGTGAGGAAGAACTTCAGCTTCTCCCCGAGCGAGAAGTAGACGCGGCCGGAGATGCCGCGCGGGACCTGGATCGTCGTGCTGCCGCCGTTGCCCGGTCCTGCGATCGACACGTCGGGGGCGGCCGACGGCGGGTTGGAGCCCGCCGGCCACGCCGTGAACGTGCCCGCCGCGTTGACGTAGCCGAGCCTGCCCGTGCTCAGGTTGGTGCCCAGCACGTACACGTGCACGGCCTCACCCCGGCCGCTCGAGTTCGTGATGGTCAGCGGGAGCCGGTCGGGCCCCACCGCCTGCGCTCCTGCGGCCGCAGCCACCATCGTCGTCATGGCGACCGCGAGCGCGCTGAGCGCACCGATCACCCGTCTGCTGGTCGTCATTGACCCGCTCCTTCATCATGTGCCGGCATGCCCCACCCGTGTTGACACGTATCAACACCAGTCGCAGGACACTATGACTTCTGTGGACGGAAACGCAACAACGTCGGCCCTCCGGTGGTCGTCGGTGCCGTGGGGCAAGATCGAGACGTGTTCACCACCCGCCCCGAGCTGCTCGGAACCTTCGGCATGGTCGCCTCCACGCACTGGCTCGCGTCGGCCGTCGGGATGCGCACGCTGGAGGCCGGCGGCAACGCGTTCGACGCCGCGGCCGCTGCGGGCTTCACGCTGAGCGTCGTCGAGCCGCACCTCAACGGTCCCGGCGGCGACGCCCCGATCCTCGGCCACCGCGCCGACGACGGGCACACCTTCGTGATCTGCGGGCAGGGCACCGCGCCCGCCGCCGCGACCATCGACGCCTACCGTGACCTGGGCCTGGACCTCGTCCCCGGCACCGGGCACCTGGCCGCCGTGGTCCCCGGAGCGTTCGGCGCGTGGCTCGACCTGCTCGCGCGGTACGGCACCCTCCCGCTCGCCGACGTGCTCGCGCCGGCCATCGGCTACGCGCGCGACGGCTACCCGCTGGTTCGCGCCGCGTCCCGGACGATCGCGACGGTCGCGCCGATGTTCACCGAGCACTGGCCCACGTCCGCCGCGGTCTACCTCCCGCACGGCGAGGTCCCCGCTGCAGGCACACGGTTCAGCAACCCCGCGCTGGCCGACACGTTCGAGCGGCTCCTGGTGAGCGGCGGCTCGCGCGAGGCGCAGATCGAGGCCGCGCGGCACGCGTTCTACGAGGGCTTCGTCGCCGAGGCCGTCGACGCGTTCCAGTCGGGCGTGGCCGTGCAGGACTCCACCGGCCGGCCCCACACCGGGCTGCTGCGGGCCTCCGACCTGGCCGGCTGGCGCGCGACCGAGGAGCCCACGGCGTCGCTGCGGTTCGCCGGCCGGACCGTGCACAAGACCGGCGCCTGGGGGCAGGGGCCGGTGCTCCTGCAGCAGCTCGCGATGCTCGAGGCGCTCGGCGTCGGGGACCTCGTGCGCACCAACGACACCGTCGAGCTGGTGCACACCGTGGTCGAGGTGGCCAAGCTCGCGTTCGCCGACCGGGAGGCCTGGTACGGCGACGTGGCCGACGTCCCGCTCGCCACCCTGCTCTCCGGGGCGTACGCGGCGGAGCGCGCGCGGCTCGTCGGCGCCGACGCCTCCGAAGGCCTCCTGCCCGGCTCTCCCGACGGGCGCGTCCCCCACGTCGCCGCAGCCCTGTGGGCGGCTCGCGAGCAGTCCGCGCCCGGCGTCGGCGAACCGACCGTCTCCCCGATCGGCCTGAGCCCCGGCGACACCTGCCACGTGGACGTCGTCGACCGGTGGGGGAACCGCGTGTCGGCGACGCCGTCGGGCGGCTGGCTGCAGTCGAGCCCGGTCGTCCCCGGCCTCGGGTTCGCGCTGCCGACGCGCGCGCAGATGTTCTGGCTCGAGCCGGGGCTGCCCAACAGCCTGGCGCCGGGCAAGCGCCCGCGGACCACGCTGAGCCCCGCGCTGCTGCTCGACGACGACGGCTCGGGCGTCGCCTTCGGCACCCCCGGCGGCGACCAGCAGGACCAGTGGACCGTGCCGTTCCTGCTGCGGCACCTCCTGGGCGGCGCGGGCCTGCAGGCCTCGATCGACGCGCCGGCATGGCACTCGTCGCACGTGCCCGGATCGTTCTACCCGCGTACCCACGAACCGCGCGGACTGGTCGCCGAGTCGCGCCTCGGGGCCCAGGTGCTGGACGCGCTCGCGGACCGCGGGCACCAGGTGGAGACTGTCGGACCGTGGGAGCTCGGACGTCTCAGCGCGGCCGGGGTGCGGCGGGACGGGATGCTGGTCGCGGCCGCCAACCCTCGGGGCATGCAGGGCTACGCCGTCGGTCGATGACCCAAGTCCTCCGATGACTTGAGGAATCGATGAGGGTTCGATGAGGGAACCGGCCCCACCGGCGCTCAGACATCGGACCACTGCTAGCGTCCGGGTCATGCCCAATGTCGTGGATGCCCACCTCCAGGTGTGGAACCCGGACTCCGTGCACTACCCCTGGATGACCGCGGAGAACGCGGGAGTGCATCGCACGTACCGGGTGCCGGACATCGAGGACCAGCTGGCCGACGAGGACGTCGCCTGGGTGGTTCTCGTGCAGGCCGCGGACAACCGCGCGGACTCCGAGCTCATGCTCTTCCAGGCCCTCTCCTCCTCCCGGGTCGCCGGCGTCGTGGCGTGGGTCCCCCTCGACGCCCCCGACGACGCCGCCAACCAGCTCGACAAGTGGCGGCGCGAGCCGATCGTCGGGATCGGGCACCGCGGGCACGACGGTCGTGACCCCGACTGGCTGCTCGACGCCGCCGTCGACGACAGCCTGACGCTCCTGACCGAGCGGCGGCTGACCCTGGACCTCACCGCACACACCCCGACGGCCCTGGCCCACGTGGCGACCCTCGCCGAGAACCACCCCAAGCTCACGGTCGTCCTCGACCACCTGGGCGCTCCCCCGCTGGCCGCCCTGCGAGCCGGCGACCGGGACGGCTGGACGCGCTGGTCCGCCCTGCTCGGCGCCGTCGCCCAGCTGCCCAACGTCGTCGCCAAGGTGTCCGGGCTGGCCACCGCCGCCGGCGCCGGCTGGACCCCGGACCACCTGCGGCCCGCCGTCGACCGTGCGCTGGAGGTCTTCGGCCCCGACCGGCTCATGCTCGGCAGCGACTGGCCGTACGCGCTCCTGGAGGGCGACTCCTACGCCCAGGTCTGGCACGGGCTGCGCTCGACGGTGGACCAGCTGGGCGACGACGACCGCGCAGCGGTGCTCGGCGGCACGGCCACGCAGGTGTACGGCCTCCCGTTCGACTCGTTCTGACCGCGCGACCGCGTAAGTTCACTCTGTGTCACGTTCCGATGACGTCGTCGACGGGGTCAAGGAGATGATCCTCGACGGACGCCTCCAGGCAGGGCAACGCCTCCCTGCCGAGAAAGAGCTCGCCGCCACCCTCGGCGTCTCGCGCGGCTCCCTGCGCGAGGGCGTCCACGCGCTCGGGACGCTCGGCATCCTCGAGTCGCGGCACGGCGACGGCACCTACGTGACCACGCTCGACCCCGCGCTGCTGCTCGCCCCCGTCGGCTTCGTCGCCGAGCTCCAGGACGACGCCTCCGCATTCCACACCGTCCGGCGGCTCCTGGAGACCGAGGCCGCCGGCCTCGCCGCGCTGCACGTCGACGACGCCTGCCTCGCCCGCCTGCGCGCCGTCCTCGACGAGACCGCACGCGCGCTCGTCGAGCACCCCCTCGACCACGACCGGCTCGTCGACGCGGACCTGGCGTTCCACGAGGAGGTCGCCCGGGCGTCCGGCAACCCCGTGCTGGCAGCGCTCGTCGTGGGCCTGGCGGGCCGGGCGTCCCGGACCCGGCTGTGGCGAGGGCTCTCCGACGAGGGCGCCGAGGACCGCGCGTTCGTCGAGCACGAGGCGATCCTCGCGGCCGTCGCCGCCCACGACCCCGACCGGGCGCGCCTGCGGATGGCGACGCACCTGCTCTCCCTGGAGGACTCGGCGACCGGCGTCTGGGCGCCCGCCCACGCCGCACAGTCCTGACCGGTCACGACGAGCCTGCGCGGCGAGTCGTCACCGCGGGCGGTCGCGGTCCGACGACGTCGTTGGCGCGGGTGTCGCGGTCCGACGACGGCGCGCTAGCGACCCGGGGTCGAGTCGCGCAGGACCACCTGCGTCGGGACGTGCGTCAGCCGCGGCTCGTCGGACGCCTCCGCGAGGGCGAGCTCGGTGGCGGCGATGCCGACGTCGACGAGCGGGATCCGCACGGTCGTGAGGGCAGGGACGACGTCGCGCAGCGTCGAGATGTCGTCGAAGCCCGCGAGCGCCACGTCCTGCGGCACCTGGATCCCCGCCTCGCGGCCTGCGGCGAGCGCACCGAGCGCCATGACGTCGTTCACCGCGAACACGAGCTCGGGCAGGTCGCCGCGACGCAGCAGGGTGCGCATCGCGTCCTCGCCGCCCTCGTGCGTGAACGCGCTCGTGATCACCGCGTCGTCCGGCACCGGGCTGCCCAGCTCGGCGAGCGCCCCACGGAACGCGTCCCGCCGCTCGCACGCCGTCAGGTGGTCGGCCGGACCGGCCAGGATGGCGAACCGTCGGTACCCGCGGCCGTGCAAGGCCTTCGCCAGGTCGCCGGCACCCTGCGCGTTGCCGACCACGATGCTGTCGACACCGAGGATCGGCTGACCGATCAGGGCCACCGACCCCCCGACCGACCGGTAGTCGGCCAGCGCCGCGCGGAGCTCGTCGTTCGTGGCCTCGTCGTCCAGGCGGCCACCCGCGATGACGATCGCGCGCGCCCGCTGCCGCTTGAGCAGGTCGACCAGCCCGCTCTCCCGGCTCGGGTCGTGCTGGGTGCTCGCGAGCGTCACCTGCAGGCCGGCGCGGTCCGCCGCACGGGCGACCCCCGCCGCGATCGAGGAGAAGTACGGGTCCGCGATGTCGTGCACCACGAGGCCCAACGACGTCGTGCGGCCCCGCGCCATCGCCTGCGCGTTCGCGTCCGGGGTGTACCGCAGGAGGGTCGCCGCGGCGAGCACCCGGTCGCGCAGGTCGGCACGCACGGTGCGGTTGGCGCTGCCGTTGATCGCGCGGGAGGCGGTGGCGAGCGAGACGCCGGCCTCGCGTGCGACGTCGCTGAGGGTCACGGAAGCGGCCATGGTCAGGAGGGTAGGCGCTTGCCGGAGGTCGGTGGCCCGTTCGGGGGTGGGCACGCCGGTGCAATGCTCGGGAAAGCGGTATCCTGACGCGGTGACGACGACGCTCAGGCTGGCCGACTGCGTTCTCGTGCTGCGTCCCGACGACGACGTCGGTGTCGCGACCCGGGACCTCCAGTCAGGCACGCAGCTGGACACGCTCGTCGTCATCCAGAGCGTCCCACGCGGTCACAAGCTCGCCGTCCGGGCCGTCGCTGCCGGGTCACCCGTGCACAAGTACGGGCAGTCCATCGGGCGCGCCACCCGGGACATCGCCGTCGGCGACCACGTGCACTCGCACAACCTGGGCATGGACGACGACGAGCGCGCCTACGAGTTCGGCACCGCACGCGTCACCCTCCCGACGCCCCCCGGACCCGTCCGCACGTTCGACGGGTACGCCCGCAGCGACGGCCGCTGGGGCACCCGCAACTACGTCGGCATCGTCACCTCCGTGAACTGCTCCGCGTCGACCGCCCGGCTCATCGCCGACCAGTTCCGCGGTCGCGTCCTGGACGCCTACCCGCACGTCGACGGCGTCGTCGCCCTCACCCACGACACCGGCTGCGGCCTCGTGCCCACCAGCGAGGGCGCCCAGATCACCCGTCGCACCCTGCGCGGGTACGCCGACCACCCGAACATCGCCGGCCTGCTCGTCCTCGGCCTCGGCTGCGAGATGATCCCCGCCGAGTCGCTCCTCGACGGCCTCGACCTGCCCGCCGGCAAGCCCGTCACCACCCTCGTCATCCAGGAGACCGGTGGCATCCGCCGCACCGTCCGCGCCGGGGTCGAGGCCATCGAGAAGATGCTCCCCGCCATCGACGCCCAGCGCCGCACCCCCGCACCCGTCTCCGAGCTCGTGCTCGGCCTCAACTGCGGCGGCTCCGACGGGTACTCCGGCATCACCGCCAACCCCGCGCTCGGCCACGCGTCCGACCAGCTCGTCGCCCGCGGGGGCACCTCGATCCTCGCCGAGACCCCCGAGGTGTTCGGCGCCGAGCACCTCCTCCTGCGCCGCGCCGTCTCCCGTTCCGTAGGCCAGAAGCTCCTCGACCGGCTCGACTGGTGGAAGGGCTACACCGCGGCCGGCGGCGGCACCATGGACAACAACCCCTCCCCCGGCAACAAGGCCGGTGGCCTGACCACCATCCTCGAGAAGTCGCTCGGCGCCGTCGCCAAGGGCGGCACCGCGGAGCTGGTCGAGGTCTACGAGTACGCCGAACCCGTCACCGCCCGTGGCTTCACCTTCATGGACACCCCCGGGTACGACCCCGTCTCCGTCACCGGCCTCGTCGCCGGCGGCGCCACCGTCGTCGTGTTCACCACCGGGCGCGGCTCCGTCCTCGGCTGCAAGCCGACACCGTCCATCAAGGTCGCGACGAACACCGCCACCTACCTGCGGATGACCGAGGACATGGACCTCAACGCCGGGCGCATCGTCGACGGCACCGCGACCGTCGCGTCCGTCGGCGACGAGCTGTTCGAGCTGATCATCGCCGTCGCGTCCGGCCGGCAGACCGTCTCCGAGGAGCTCGACCTCGGGTCCGACGAGTTCGTCCCCTGGCAGCTCGGCGCCGTCACCTGACCCGGTCCTGACCGGCGGCGCATCCACCGTGCCCCTGTTGACGATCTCGCCGACCTCAGCGCTACGGTCGGAGGTTCACCGTCAGGAGGTACCGCGATGAAGTTCGTGCTCGAGGTCGACCTGTCCGCCGGCGCAGTCGCCGATGCCCCGCTCGAAGAGCTCGGCCGGATCCTGCGCTACTGGGCGGGGAACGTGAAGCACTACCCGCTCCAACCCGGGTCGGGCGAGACGATCTCCGACTCGACCTACGCGCCCGTCGGCTCCTGGACGATCATCGCCGCGCCGGAGTCGGTGGACTGACGAGGCGACTCGGGGCGTTCGAGGCGGCTCGGTGGTCGAGACGGCTCAGTCGTCGAGCCAGCGCAGGACCGTGCGGCCGAAGGCGCCCACGAGGGCGAGTCGGGACGTGACACCGCACGACCGGCACACGAGAACGTGGTTCACCCACGGCATGCCACCCACCTGGTCGATCCCCGCGACGTCGAGCGTCAACGCCCGACACCTCGGGCAGAGCAGCTGCCCCTCAGGGTCCAGCTCGAGCGACGCTCCGGGCATCGCAGACGGCAGGCTCGAGTGGCTCATGGGGTACCTCCGGAGGTCGTGCTGAGGGTGCGGACGCTGGCCCCAGTGCACCACGACGGCACGGGGACGCGCCTGTCGGTCCACATCGGGTCATCGGCGGACTGACGCTCCACCTCTATGGATCGTCCACATCGGCGGGTCGTCGTCATCGGTGGGTCGTGCATCAGTGGATCGTCCGCACCGGTGCGGGCCGCCCGTCCGGACGGTCCGCACCGATGGCTCGTCTGCGCCGGTGCGGCCTGTCCGTCCGGACCCCGCCGCCGCGGTGCAGTCGCCGCTGCGTCTGCGGTCCAGCACTCGTGGCGGCCGGGGTCGGGGATCAGCGGTCGACGCGGGCTCCGCCGCCGCCCGCGAGCTTGAGCACCTCGGCCTTGCTGACCATGGTGGTGTCGCCCGGCGTCGTCATCGCGAGGGCTCCGTGGGCGGCGCCGTACTCCACAGCGGTCTGCAGGTCCTCTCCCGCGAGCAGGCCGTACGCGAGACCGGACGCGAACGAGTCTCCGCCGCCCACGCGGTCCAGGATCTCCAGGCGCTCCCGGTGCGTGGCGCTGACGAGTCCGGTGCCCTTCGACCAGGCGATCGCGCCCCAGTCGTTGACGGTCGCGGAGTGCACGGTGCGCAGCGTCGTGGCGATGACCTGGAAGTTCGGGTAGGCCTCGGCCACGCGGTCGATCATGGCGGCGAACGACGAGAGCTCGAGGGCGGACAGGTTCTCGTCGACCCCTTCCACCTCGAAGCCGAGCGAGGCGGTGAAGTCCTCCTCGTTGCCGATCATCACGTCGATGTGCGGCGCGATCGCCCGGTTGACCTCCTGCGCGCGCGCCTGGCCGCCGACCGCCTTCCAGAGGCTGGGCCGGTAGTTCAGGTCGTAGCTGACGATCGTGCCGTGCTTCCGCGCGACGGTCACGGCCTCGATCACGGTCTCGGCGGCGCTGTCCGACAGGGCCGCGAAGATGCCTCCCGTGTGGAACCAGCGCACCCCGAGCTCGCCGAAGAGGTGCTCCCAGTCGACGTCCCCCGGCGCCAGCTGCGCGGCTGCGGTGTGCCCGCGGTCGCTCACGCCGACCGCGCCGCGGACCCCGAAGCCGCGCTCGGTGAAGTTGAGTCCGTTGCGGACCTGGCGCCCGATGCCGTCGTAGGGCACCCACTGGATGAACGAGGTGTCCAGCCCGCCGGTGAGGATGAGGTCCTCGACCAGCCGCCCGACCTCGTTGTCCGCGAGCGCGGTCACGATCGCGGTGCGCAGCCCGAACGCGCGGCGCAGCCCGCGGGACACGTTGTACTCGCCGCCACCCTCCCAGGCGCGGAACGACCGGGCGGTGCGGATCCGACCCTCGCCGGGGTCGAGACGGAGCATGACCTCGCCGAGGGAGACGGCGTCGTAGCGCGTCTCGCCCGCGGGGCGGATGACCAGGTCGGACATGTGCGGTGTTCCTTCGCGATCGAGGTCAGGGGTGGGCGACGAGGCTCACGGCCTCGGCCGTGAGGTCCCGGACGGCGTCGAGGTCGCCGCCGCGGATGAGGTCCCGGGGAACCATCCAGGAGCCGCCGACGGCGCGGACGGACGGCAGGGCGAGGTACTCGGCGAGGTTGCCGGGTCCGATGCCGCCGGTCGGCACGAACCCGACGTCGCCGAACGGCGCGGCGAGCGCGGCGACCGCCTTGGCGCCGCCGGAGGTGCCGGCGGGGAAGAACTTCACGGTGGTCAGGCCCAGCTCGAGCGCGGCCTGCACCTCGGTGGCCGTGACGGCGCCGGGCAGCGCGAGGATGCCGTGCTCCTGGCAGCGCTCGACGACGGCGCGGCTGGTGCCGGGCGACACGACGTAGGACGCACCGGCGGCGACCGCGGCGTCGACCTGCGCGGGCGTGAGCACCGTGCCGGCACCCACCAGGACGTCACCGCGCGCGGCGATGGCGCGGATGGCGTCGGCTGCGGCCGCCGTGCGGAACGTGACCTCCGCGACGGGCAGTCCCCCGTCGACGAGGGCCTGCGCCAGCGCGTCGGCGTGGGAGGCGTCGTCGATCACGACGACGGGGACCAGGCGGTGCGCCGCCAGGCGCTCCAGGATGTCGCTCACTTGTGCTCCTTCGCACCGTGCTCAGACCCGCTCGATCGCGGGAAAGCGTTTGCCGTCCTCGGTGGAGCATACGCCTGGCGCGGGATCCGGTACGCGAGATCGACCGCGGTCTCGATCGCCTCGTCGGCGTCGAGCCGGTGCTCCGCGACCAGCCGGGCGAGGAAGCCGGCATCGATGCGCCGGGCCAGGTCGTGGCGCGCGGGGATCGAGCAGAACGCGCGCGTGTCGTCGACGAACCCGGTCGTGTTGGCGAAGCCTGCCGAGTCGGTCACGGCCTCGCGGAAGCGCCGCATGCCGTCCGGGGTGTCGAGGAACCACCACGGCGCACCCAGTCGGACCGCGGGGTAGACACCGGCGATCGGTGCCAGCTCGCGGCTGAACGTGTCCTCGTCCACCGTGAACAGGACCAGTCGCAGACCGGGGTGGTGCCCGAACGCCTCCAGGACGGGCCGCAGGGCGTGCACGTACTCGGTCGTCACGGGGATGTCGTAGCCGACGTCCGGGCCGCGCAGGTCGAAGACGGCGCGGTCGTGGTCACGCAGGACGCCGGGGTGCAGCTGCATGACGAGGCCGTCCTCGGCCGACATGCGTGCCATCTCGAACAGCATGTGACCCGAGAACGCCTGCGCGTCCGCCGCGCCGACGTCGCCACGCAGCGCCGCGGACACGATCCGCTCGGCCTCGGCGTCGCTCAGCGGGGTCGTGTCCGCGGAGAGGTGCCCGTGGTCCGTCGCGCGCGCCCCGGCGGCGACGAACGCCCGCCGGCGCTCCTCGAGCGCGTGCACGAGGTCGCGATACCCATGGATCGCGACCCCGGAACGCTCCTCGAGCAGTGCGACGTCCGCCCGCCAGCCGGGACGGTCGACGTGCAGCAGAGCGTCGGGCCGGAACGTCGGCACGATGCGGTCGCCCCAGCCGCGGTCCGCCAGGTCGGCGTGGTCCGCGAGCGTCGCCGTCGCCGCGTCGGTGGTGGCCAGGATCTCGATCCCGAACTCGTCGAAGAGGGCGAGCGGCCGGAACGCCGGCTTCTCCAGCCTCTCGGAGAGCAGGTCGAACAGGCGGTCGGCGGAGTCGGCCGACGGCCGCTCGTCCAGGCCGAACACCTCGACGAAGACGTGCTCGAGCCAGTAGCGCGTGGGCGTCCCGCGGAACAGCGGCCAGTGCGTCGCGAACGTCCGCCAGACCTCCCGCGGATCCGCCACGACGTCGGGCCGGTCCCGGCGCGGCACCCCGAGGGCGTCGTGCGGCACACCCTGGGACACGAGCATCCGCACCAGGTAGTGGTCAGGTGTGACCAGCAACGAGGCCGGGTCCGCGAAGGGCTCGTCACGCGCCAGGAGGCCGGCGTCGACGTGGCCGTGCATCGAGACGATCGGCAGCGCCGCGGTCGCCGCGAGGATCTCCCGGGCGATCGGCCGGACCACCGGGTCGCTGGGCAGCGCCCGGTCGGGGTGCAACGACCACCCGGTCTCGCTCACCATCGGGATCCTCCTTCGAGCAGCAGTCGAGCAGCTGTCGTCCCGCCGCCGAGGGTCCTCGATGACGCACAGTGCAAACGCATTCATGGCACCCAACCAGGTGGACGGGGTCGACCACAAGCCCCGAAGCCGAGACATCCCGCATGTCGGGACGACACTTGCGACGCGTCGACCTCGCGTGCTGAAATCGCATTCATTCCATCGAGGGGTCGAGACGAGGAGGGACTGTGGTGGTCACGTTGCGCGATGTCGCGCGAGCTGCGGGTGTCTCACCGGCGACGGCCTCCCGCGCGCTCAGCGCACCCGACCTGGTAGCGCCCGCCCGCCGCGAGCACGTCCAGCAGGTCGCCCGCGAGCTCGGGTACCGGCCCAACCGAGCCGCTCGGGAGCTGATCACCGGTCGCACGGGGAACCTCTGCCTCGTGGTGCCGGACCTCGAGAACCCGTTCTTCGCCGCCGTCGCCAAAGGCGTCCAGGCCCGCGCCCGCGCCCTCGGCTTCGCGCTCCTCGTGGCGGACGCCGAGGAGGACCCGCGCCTCGAGAGCGAGCTGGTCGGACACCTCGGCGCCCAGGTCGACGGCGTGATCCTCTGCTCGCCCCGGATGACGGACCTCGAGCTCGACCGGCTCGGCCGGGACGTGCTCGACGACGACGTCCCCCTGCTGCTCGTCAACCGGCTGCACGCCGGTCTGCCGTCCGTCGTGATCGACAACACCGACGGCATCCGCCAGGCCGTGACCCACCTCTACGCACTCGGGCACCGTCGCATCGGCTACGCGGGCGGCCCGGTCGGCTCGTGGTCCGACGCCCAGCGGCGGCGCGGGCTCGAGCACGCGTCGCACGGCCTGCGCAGCATCGACGTGGTCGACCTCGGACACTTCCCTCCCCTGTTCGGAGGCGGTGTGGCGGCGGGCGACCTCGTCGCCGCGAGCGGCGTCACCGCGGTCCTCGCACACAACGACCTGCTCGCGCTCGGCATCCTGAGCAGGCTGCGCGCCCGGGGCGTACACGTCCCCGAGGACGTCTCGGTCGTGGGGTACGACGACATCCCGGCGGCGACCCTCGTCTCGCCCACCCTCACCACCGTCACCGTCCCGCTGGCCCGGCTGGGTCGGGCGGCGGTCGACCTGCTCATCGAGGCCGGTTCCGTCCCGACCGCAGCGGAGTCGGCGATCGCCGCCGCACTGACGGCCGCCGAGCGGACGCCGCACGCGACACCCTCGATCACGGTCGGGACCCTCGGTGCGGCCGCCACGCCCCCATCGGTCCTCATCGGGGTCGAGCTGGTGGTCCGCGCTTCGACGGGCGTGGCGCCCGCACAGTCGTCGGTGGCCGGCGGATGACCACCACAGCAAGCACGCCCCGCCTCTCGCGCGCGACGCTCAGCAGCACGGTGCTCCCGTCCGGGGTGCAGCCACTGTCGGTCGACCCCGCCGACGTGAGCGTGGGGCTGGTCCACCTCGGGCTCGGGGCGTTCCACCGGGCGCACCAGGCCGTCTTCACCGAGGACGCCGCCGCGGCGACGGGCGAGAACGGGTGGGGCATCCTCGGCGTCACCCAGCGAAGCGCCCGCGTCGTGCAGCAGCTCGCACCGCAGGACGGCCTCTACGGCGTCCTGACCAAGGGCACCACGCAGACCTCGCTGCGGCTCGTCGGATCCTTGCGCGACGTGGCGTTCCCCGGGACCGACACCCCCCGGGTGCTCACGACGATCGCGGCGCCGACCACCCACGTCGTGACCCTGACCGTGACGGAGAAGGGATACCGGCGGGCGGCCGACGGTGGGCCGGACCTGGCCGACCCCGACCTGGCGGCCGACCTCGACGCACTCGCCTCCGAGCTGCGCGGCGGCACGGCCGACACGCCTGCCCGCTCTCCGCTCGGGCTGCTGCTGCGAGGACTGGCGCTGCGCGCGAGGCACGACGCCGGGAACCTCACCGTGGTCTGCTGCGACAACCTCGCCGACAACGGAGCGGTCCTCGCTGCGCTCGTCGCCGCCACGCTCGACACCGTGCCGCACGGCGACCGGCTCCGGGAGTGGATCGGGACCTCGGTGCGCTTCCCGGGCACGATGGTGGACCGGATCGTGCCTGCCACGACGGACGCGCACCGGGCCGAGGCGCAGTCGCTCCTCGGCCTGACCGACGCCGGGCTGGTGATCGGCGAACCGTTCACGCAGTGGGTCATCCAGGACTCGTTCGCAGGACCACGACCGGCATGGGAGCGCGTCGGCGCGACGCTCACCGGAGACGTCGCACCGTACGAGCGCGCCAAGCTTCGCGTCCTGAACGCCAGCCACTCGACCCTGGCCTACCTCGGCGCGCTGCGGGGTCACGCGACGATCGCGCAGGCGGTCGCGGACCCGGCCCTGGAGGCGACCGTCCGGGCGCTCGTCGACGACGACGTCCTGCCCACGCTCGTCGCGCCGGACGGTCTGGACCTGGTGCAGTACCGGGACGACGTCCTGTCGCGGTTCGCCAACCCGAACACCGGCCACACCACCGTCCAGGTCGCCATGGACGGGTCGCAGAAGCTGCCGCAGCGCCTGCTGGGCACGGTCCGCGACCGGCTCAGCAGCGGCGCCGTGCCCACTGCAGCCGCAGCGGCTGTCGCCGCCTGGATCGCCTACGTCCGGGCGACCTCACAGGGTGAGCTCGAGGTCGGCGGGCGGCAGGTCGGTCTCGACGACCCGCTGGCATCGACCCTCGCCGCCGCCGCCGAGGGACCGCTCGACTCGCTGGCCGACAGGATGCTGGACGTGCGAGCCGTGTTCGGGGAGGACCTTGCCGGCTCCGACACGTTCCGGTCGGCGGTCCGCAGTGCGGTCGCGGATCTGGTGAGCATCCGGGCGTAGCCGGCGGACAAGCCGGACCTGTTACGTCCGCCCGATGCCGAGGGGCACCGGGCACGACTGGTCTCGTCGATCGGTCGACACGGGTGCGCCGCTGGACGCGAGGGACGGCACATGCGCTCGCGCGAAGCGAGCCTCGTGGGGTGCGTCAGGCACGCGCGTCGCGCCGAGCGCGCCGGTACGCCAGCACGGCGGGCACGGCGGGGTGACGCTCGGGATCTGTTCGCGGGCGACCGTGGACGACCAGCATTCGGCGTCGGGCTCTTGACGAGACAGCAGACCGGTAGGCTACGCTGGAAAGCGCATTCCACACTCCGACCGACATCGCGGTCCAGAACACTCGGAGCACTCATGACGACCCGCACCCTGCGCATCGGGATGAACGGCATCACCGGCCGGATGGGCTACCGCCAGCACCTCGTCCGCTCGATCCTGTCGATCCGCGACCAGGGCGGCGTCACGCTCGAGGACGGCACCCGCGTGCAGGTGGAGCCGATCCTCGTCGGCCGCAACGCCGACAAGGTCCGTGAGCTGGCGGAGCTGCACGGGGTGGAGCACTGGACGACGGACGCGGACTCCGTCATCAACGACCCGACGGTCGACATCTACTTCGACGCCCAGGTGACCAGCCGCCGGTACTCGGCGCTCACCGCCGCGATGAAGGCCGGCAAGCACATCTTCACGGAGAAGCCGACGGCCGAGACGCTGGCGGAGGCGATCGACCTCGCCCGGCTGCGCGAGAGCACGGGCGTCACGGCGGGTGTGGTGCACGACAAGCTGTACCTGCCGGGCCTGGTCAAGCTCCGCCGGCTGGTGGACGAGGGCTTCTTCGGACGGATCCTGTCGCTGCGCGGCGAGTTCGGCTACTGGGTGTTCGAGGGCGACGGCCAGGAGGCGCAGCGCCCCAGCTGGAACTACCGCAAGGAGGACGGCGGCGGCATCGTCGTCGACATGTTCTGCCACTGGAACTACGTGCTGGAGGGCATCCTCGGCACGGTCAAGACGGTGAGCGCGCAGACCGCGACGCACATCCCGACGCGCTGGGACGAGCGCGGCAACGCGTACGACGCCACCGCCGACGACGCCGCGTACGGCATCTTCGAGATCGAGACGCCCGGCGGCGACCCGGTGGTCGCGCAGATCAACTCGTCCTGGGCGGTGCGGGTGTACCGCGACGAGCTGGTCGAGTTCCAGATCGACGGCACGCACGGTTCGGCGGTCGCAGGGCTGAACAAGTGCGTCGCCCAGCAGCGTGCGCACACCCCGAAGCCGGTGTGGAACCCGGACCTGCCTGTCACGGAGTCGTTCCGCGACCAGTGGCTCGAGGTGCCGGCCAACGGTGACCTGGACAACGGCTTCAAGCTGCAGTGGGAGGAGTTCCTGCGCGACGTCGTCGCCGGGCGCACCCACCGGTTCGACCTGCTCTCGGCCGCGCGCGGCGTGCAGCTGGCCGAGCTGGGTCTGCAGTCGTCGGCGGAGGGTCGTCGTCTCGACGTCCCGACGATCACGCTGTGAGCGACCTCAGCCGCTTGTCGCTGAACACGGCGACCACCAAGAGCTGGACCCTGCGCGAGGCCGTCGACGGCGCGGTGCGCGCGGGCCTCCCGGCGATCGGCGTGTGGCGTGACCGGGTGCAGGAGGCGGGGGTCGGCGAGTCCGCGAAGATCATCGCCGACGCCGGACTGCGGGTCTCCTCGCTGTGCCGCGGCGGGTTCCTGACCGCGGACGACGAGGCGGCGACGACCGCGGCGCTCGACGACAACCGCCGGGCGATCGTCGAGGCGGCGACCCTCGGGACGCGCGAGCTGATCATGGTCGTGGGCGGCCTGCCTGCCGCGAGCGCGCCCGGCGGTCCCGCGCTGCCCGGGACGGGTGGTCGGGACATCGTCGGCGCGCGCCAGCGGGTTGCCGACCGGATCGGGGAGCTCGCGCCGTTCGCGGCCGAGCACGGCGTCCGGCTGGTGCTGGAGCCGCTGCACCCGATCTTCGCGGCGGACCGCGCCGTCATCTCGACGCTCGGCCAGGCGCTCGACATCGCGGAGCCGTACCCGGCGGACGTGGTGGGCGTCGTCGTCGACACGTACCACGTGTGGTGGGACCCGGACCTGCAGCGGCAGATCGCCCGGGCCGGCGCGGCCGGGCGCATCGCGAGCTACCAGGTGTGCGACTGGACCCTGCCGCTGGCGGCCGATGCGCTGCTGTCGCGCGGGCACGTGGGCGACGGGTACATCGACTTCGCGACGATCACGCGGTGGGTCGCCGAGACCGGCTACACCGGGGACGTCGAGGTGGAGATCTTCAACCAGTCCATCTGGGACACCCCCGGCGACGAGACCGTCGCGACGCTGGCGGACCGGTACGTGCGGCTCGTTCTCCCGCACCTCTGAGCGCCTCCCTCGTCCTCCAGGACGGGTCGCGGTCGGGACCGCTAGCGTCACCGCCAGCGAACTGACTCGCCCTGGAGGACGACATGGACCCGAACCCGTTGTTGCCCACCGTCGGCGACGCGGTCGCCACCGTCCTGTTCGTCCTGGTGTCTCTGCTGCTCCTGGCGGGCGCCGCCTGGTCGGTCGTCGTCGCGGCACGGATGATCACGGTGCTGCGCGACGCCCGTCGCGACCCGCTGGACGTCGACGCGCGGGTCCTCGCCCGGGCGGGGCGGTCAGCCGAGGCGAGGCTCGCTGAGGCGCCGGACCTCGACCGACGTGTCCTGGTCACCGCCGACGCGAGTGCGTGGCTCTACGTCGTCGTGACGGGCGCGACCGGCCTTGCCCTGTTCGCCGTCTCGGCGGCACTCGGTGCCATCGGGTGGGCGTTCGTCGAGCTGCCCGGTGCGGACAACAACCTCCTCCGAGAGGCGACCCTGGCGCTGTTCCCAGTCGTGTTCGTCGGCTTGTCGATCGCGGGCAGCGTGACCATCGGTCGTCGGCCGGTGACGGCCCCGGCGAGGTCGATGTACCGGACGGCGGCGGTCGTGCTGAGTGCAGCGGGCTTCGCACTTGCCGTCGTGGGGGCGGGACGGTTCTCCGCCCACTCCACAGCGGCCCAGATTCGGCCGGTCCTCGACGATGCCTCGTGGTTGAACACCACGGGGTCGAACGGGATCGTGATCCTGCTCGTGGCCGTCGCGTTCTCGGGCGCGGGGCTCGTCGCGCTCGCCCTGGGGAGGGCTCCCGCGGCAGCCACGTCGTAGACCGGCACGAGCGAAGGCCCGCACCAGGCCGCTGGCCGTGGGCCCTGCTCGACACCCAGCGAACGCTAGGTGGCACTCCCGGAGAGGCTCGAGGTGCGCTGGAGGGTCCGTAGCACCGCCGCGAAACGGGTCCCGATCAGCCGGTGCGCCTCGGCGTCCGGGTGCATGAGGTCGCGCATCGGCAGGTCGTCCCAGTCGGGCCAGCCGTAGAGGGACGTGCCGTCGACGTAGGTCAGTGCGCTGTCCGCGCGCGCGTCGACCACCGACCGCAGCACGGACCGGATGACCGTCAGGGTCAGCTTGCCGTCGGCGATCTCGGACGGGGTGCCGGTGGTGCGGAAGACCGACGGGTCGGCCGGGTCGAGCGACGTCGGCCCCGGGATGGTCTCGACGAGCGGGCACAGGAGCGGTGAGACGACCACCAGCGGCGTGGTCGGGTGGCCGTCGCGGACGGTGTCGAGAAAGCCGTGCACCGCGGGGGTGAAGGCGCGCAGGTGGATCGCGTCGTGATTCACCACGTTGATGCCGAGCTTGAGGGTGATGACGTCGGCGGGCTGGTCGCGGATGGCGCGGGCGACGAACGGGTCGAGCACGGCGTTGCCGGAGAACCCGAGGTTGACCAGGTCCAGCCCGGCGATCCGGGCGGCCACCATCGGCCAGGCGCCGAGCGCCGACGCGGCTCCGGCGCCGTGGCTGATCGACGAGCCGTGATGAACCCAGCGCGGGGCGGTCACGGCGGACGGTGCGGCCACGGGCGCATCGGTGGTCAGCGCGACGAGCCGGGTGGTCTCGCCCGGCGGAAGCCAGATCTCGACGTCACGCTCGACGGTGCCGTCGCCGCCGAGCACGAGCTCCACGACCCCCGCGGGCCCGGGTCGCTCGACGGTCGTCCGGGCGAGCGGTTCGAGCGCGATGACGCCGCCCCTGGACGCGGTCCCCGAGGGCTGCGGCACGACCTCCCCGTCGACGACGACGTCATAGGGCTGCGGCTCACCGGGCGGTGCGGGATCGACGGCGACGCGAAGCACAGCCACGTCGAGCGAGGCATGCCGCGCCGCGGACCGGAACCGCAGCCGGACACCGGACGCCTGCGCCTCGACCATCGCCAGGAAGTCGTCGGGAAACTGCGGGCGAGCCCAGGCGGGGAGCCGGTGCGGCAGCACCCCCCCAGGTCCGTCCTCCACCCACGACGCCCCGCGGAGCTCGACCCGAGGATCCGGCAGGGCGACGCGCATCAGTGGATGTTCCCGTGCTCGCGGAACTCCCGCCAGACGTTCTCGAAGAAGTCGTCGTCCTCGGGGATCGGCCGGCGGGGACGCCACCGGAACACCGGCTCTCCGGCCGGGTCGCCCTCGGAACGGGGGACCACGGGGACGAACCCCTCGGCCGGCACCCAGGACGTCTCCTGCACCTCGTCGTCGAGCGCACCGCCGTCGAGCGTGAACCTGAAGACGTCAGGGAGCTCGGTCAGGCCGTGCGGGATCGCGCCGTCGGGGTCGGTGTAGAGGACCGACCCGCGGGACCGACCACCGTGCGCGACGTAGTCGGCCATCGCGGACAGGTACACGTACGCGCTGGTCAGGATGTCGCGGACGAGGAACGTGCGGTTGATCGAGCGGCGCGACGAGGCATCCGCGGACACGGTCGACTCGTACGCCGACAGCCACGCGTGGACCTGGACCAGCGCCTCCTGGATCGACTCGGCGGAACGCACCGGGCCGGCCTTGGCGCTCATGAGCACCTGGACCTCGCGCAGCAGGTCGCCGGTGTTGTCGGGGATCCCGGAGGCTGCTCGCTCCGACGCGGCGGCGACCAAGGAGACAGCAGCGTCGAGCACCGAGGTAGCGGCCTCGTCGAACGGCGCGGGGTCGGCGGTGCGACGGGCCGCGATGAACTGCGCCGCCCTGGTCGCGCCGACCTGCCCGCTGTTCAGCGCCGCGCCGCCGGGTCGGTAGACCCCGTGCGCGCCGCCGGCCTCGCCGACCGGGAAGAAGCCCTCGATGTTCGACTGCCACCAGGAGTCGACCACGAGCCCGCCGTTGTTGTGCTGCGCGCAGACGTCGACCTCGAGCATGGTCGTCTCGAGGTCCACGTACGGGTTCTTGCCCAGGTAGAACTGGTAGGCGGGCTCGTTCATCCGCCGCAGCCGCTCGATCGGCGTGCCGAACAGGACGCCCGCGCGGTCGAGGTACTCGTACGCCTCGGGACTCAGCGCGGACGGGTCGAACTCCGCCTGGACAGGGTTCCGACGGAAGTCGAGGAACACCCGCCGCCCGCGCAGGACCGTCTCCCGGTAGACCAGGAGGTCGATCAGCGACGAGCCGTCGAGCGCCTTCCGGATGTCGAACGGCCACTGGTACCCCTTGAGGAACACGAGCGACATCAGCTGTCCATACGAAGGGATGGCCTCGGTCAGGAACTCGCGCTCGTCGCCACCGTCAGCGTCCGTCGAGACGAACGTCGGGATGACCTGCATGTACGTGCCGGACACGTTCCAGCGCGGGTGCGTCGAGGCCAGCCCGAACTGCCACTCGGTGAGGTTCTTGCCGTGCACGCCCGCACGGTAGGCCGCCCCGGACGCACCCCACTGGCCGTTGGGGAAGACGCGCGTCGCGTACATCCCGGCGGGACCGCCGGTCGCGTAGACGATGTTGGTGCACCGGAACAGCAGGAACGGGGACTCGACGCCGTCGTGCGGCACGTCGGTGCGCAGCACCAGCAACCCCGCGACCGCACCGTCGTCGACGATCACGTCGACCACCCGGCACTCGTCGTAGATGCGCGTGCCGTTGCGGTGGACCTTCTTCTCCAACTGCTCGACCATCGACCGGCTGGTGTACGGCCCGACCGACGTGGCGCGACGGCGCGGGTCATGGTCGGTCTTGTAGCCGATGAACTCGCCGTACCGGTTCTGCGGGAACGGCACGCCCAGGTCGCACAGGCGCAGAAATCCACGAGCAGAGAGGGCGGCTTCCGCCAACGCGTTGTCGCCGTCCATCGCCCCGCCGGAGTACAGCGTCTCGGCCATCTCCCGCACGGAGTCGCCGTCGCCGCCCGAGAGCGTGAGCTTGTAGTAGGTCTGCTTGTCGGAGCCGGCGTTGCGCGACGAGCCCGCGTTGACCTTGTCGGCGACCATGACGAGGTCGGTCTGACCGAGCTCCCACAGGCGGTCGGCCGCGCAGAAGCCGGCGGAGCCGGTGCCGACGACGACGGTGTTGACGGTGACGACGGGGACACCCTGGAGAGTCGTCATCACAGCACCGGGATGTGCATGCCGCCGTCGACGTGGAACACCTCGCCGGTGGAGTACGGGGTCTGACCGGACGCGAGGATCGACACCGCGCCGGCGACGTCGGACGGTCGGCCCCACCGGTTGATGGGCGCGAGGCCCTCGGCGATGAGTGCGTCGTACTTCTCGGTGACGCCGGCCGTCATGTCGGTGGCGATCACGCCGGGCCGCACCTCGTAGACGACGATCCCCTCGGGCGCCAGGCGCACCGCGAACAGCTGGGTGGCCATCGCGACGCCGGCCTTCGAGATGCAGTAGTCACCGCGGTTGGTGGAGACGGTCGTCGCGGAGATGGACGACACGTTGACGACCGTGGCTCGGGGAAGGCGGTCCGCCCCCAGGGAGATCACCCGGTTCGCGAACGTCTGCGTCAGGAAGTACGGCCCGCGCAGGTTGATGCCGAGCACCCGGTCGAAGCTCTCGGGGCCGGCCTCGAGGAGATCCGCCCGCACGCTGGGAGCGACCCCGGCGTTGTTCACCAGCAGGTCGAGGCGACCCCATGCCTCGACCGCGTCGTCGACGAACCGGGTGTGGTCCTCGAGGTCGGCCACCGAACCGCGCACGTACCGGACCCTGCCCGGGGCGTCGAGCGACTCCAGCAGCTCGGTCGGCTCCTCGCGCGTGGCGAGGATCGAGACCGCGAAGCCGTCGGCGAGCAGCCGCTGCGTGATTCCGAGGCCGATCCCCCGATTGCCCCCGGTGACCAGTGCGACTGCTGGCATCGTTGCCCTACCTCCGTGTGCGGGACGCACGTCTGACCTGCGCGTCGGAACCGATCGTGCCATGCCGACGGTCGTGAGGGCAAGCGCTTTCCGACGTCCGGCCGGTCAACTAAGGCGCTAGCGTGCGCCATGCTCGGGTCCCACCTCCTCCTCTACGTCGCGATCCCGCTCCTGGTGCTCGCCGCCCTGTACTGGGTGATCCGGCTCGCCGTGCGCGACGGGATCCTGGCCGCCCGAGCCCGGTCCTCCGAGCAGCGACCCTGAGCGCGCGCACCTAGCCTCGACGGATGCACCTGGTCCGCCGCCGCCTCTGGTCGCTGGCGACGGGCGAGCTCGTCAGCGTCGTCGTCCTGCCCTGGGTCGCCTACGGCCTCGTCGGTCTGCCGCTGTCTCCGGCGAACGTGCTCGGCACCGCGCTCGCGCTGTTCATCCTGCTGCAGGGGGCCGTGTACTGGCTGCTCAAGCTCCGCCGCCCGGCGGACCCGGCGGGCATGCGCGTCTACGCGGTCCTTCGGTGGCTCAACCCCGTGCTGCTCGCGCTCGCGTTGCCGGTGCTCGTCGTGGCCCTGCTGACCGGCCCGCTCGACGAGGTCGTCGCCGGACTCGCGTTCTGGGTGCTCGCGGTCCTGGAGCAGGTCAACTACTTCCACACCCAGCTCATGTACGACACAGCCGCGGACCGCCGACGCCTGCGCGCGTCCGGCCTGCAGCCCGCCCACCTGGGGCGTGACATCGCGCGACGCTGATCCTGCGAGGATCGGGGGGTGACCGACGAGACCCCGACCTGATGGGCGCAGTCGTCACCGCACTCGGCACGATGGGCGCGGTCGTCGCGCTCGGCTGGTTCCTGGCCAGCCGCCGCGTGCTGGGCGAGCGGGCCGCGCCGGTGCTCGCCCGGGTGGTGTTCGCGGTGGCCACCCCGGCGCTGCTGCTCACCACGGTCGCGCACGCCGACCTGCACCTGCTGCTGTCCCGCCAGGCCCTCGTCACCTGGTCGTCGACGATCGTCGTCGCGCTCGTCGCGGTCCTCGTCCTGCGGTTCGCCCTGCGCCGACCGGCCGCCGAGGTCACCGTCGGCACGCTCGCGTCGTCGTACGTCAACGCCGGCAACGTCGGCCTCCCGCTCGCCGTCTACCTGCTCGACGACGCGGTCGCCGTCGTGCCGACCCTGCTGTTCCAGCTCCTCGTCCTCGCGCCGATCGCCTTCGCCGTGCTGGACAGGGGCTCGCGCGGCGGGTCCGTGCTGCGGCGCACCCTCAGCAACCCGATCATCGTCGGGACGCTGCTCGGTCTCGTCCTGGCTGCCCTGCCCTGGTCGCTGCCCGAGGTCGTGTACGAGCCGTTCCGCCTGGTCGGTGCCGCGGCCGCGCCGCTCGCGCTGCTCACCTTCGGCATGGCGCTCGCCGTGCCACGGACGGTCGACAGTGCGGCACCGCGCGCCGACCTCACGCTCGCGGTGAGCCTGCGCGCGGTGGTGCACCCGCTCCTCGCGTGGGGGCTGGGCACGGCGCTGGGCCTGCCGCCGCACGCGCTCCTCGCGGTCGTCGCGATGGCGGCGCTGCCGACCGCGCAGAACGTCCTCGTCTACGCGATGCAGTACCGGCACGGCGAGGCGCTCGCGCGCGACGCGGGGCTGGTGACGACGGTGCTGTGCGTGCCCGTGCTCCTCGTCGTGGCCGCGGCGCTGGGCTGACCCGGGAAGGCCCTAGGCTCGGCCCGCACATCGACCGCCTTGGGGGGATCCATGACCGTCTCAGCAGCCCGCACCACCGCCGACCTTGCGCCGGCGCCGCACCACCGCGGCTTCCTCGTCGACCACGACGGGACGCTGGTCGACAGCCAGGCGGTGAACTACCGGGCTCTGCGCGACGCCGTCGCCACCGTCGACCTCACGCTCGACGAGACCTGGTACGACGCGCGCACCGGGGTGTCCACGACCGAGATGGTGCTGATGCTCGCCCAGCTCGCCGGACGTGACATCGACGCCGAGCACCTCACGGCCGTCCGCAACGACGAGTACCTGCGTCGCGTCACGGAGGTCCGACCGTTCACCCCGGTCGTCGACCTGCTGCGCGCCACCCGCGGGACCCACCTGGCCGCGCTCGCGACCGGTGGGCAGCGCGAGACCGTCGTCCCCACGCTCGAGGCCCTCGACCTGCTCCCGTTCCTCGACGCCGTCGTCACCCGTGACGACGTCAGCGCAGGCAAGCCGTCCCCGGAGATCTTCCTCGTCGCCGCGGACAGGCTCTCGCTGCACCCCGCGCAGTGCCTGGTGCTCGAGGACAGCGACGAGGGCCTCGAGGCCGCCCGCGCCGCCGGGATCGACGCGATCGACGTCCGTCCCCTACGACCGACCCACCGCGTCTAGGACCTCGTCCTCGACGGGCGCGGCCGAGGCGTCGGCGCGGAACAGGAACAGCCCCGCGACGGCGATCACCACGGGCAGGGCGACGAGCAACCACAGCGCGTTCCCCAGCGTGACCGCGACCGCGAGAGCGCCGACGACGGGCGGACCTGCGACGACACCCAACCACCCGCTGCTCGACACGAGCGCGATCGCGGGCGCCACGGCCTGCGGCGACGCCTGCGCCGCCGACCGCGTCACGAACGGCATGACGAGGGCCAGCCCGACCCCCAGCGCGGCGAACCCGAGCAGCGCCGTGGGCACGTCACGCACCAGCAGAGCCACCGACATCGCCACCGCCCCTGCGACGGCCGCGCCGCAGAGGACCGTGCGCGCGCCCCACCGGGCCATCACCCGGTCGCCGGTCATGCGCGCCACCGCCATCATCAGGGCGTACGCCGCGTAGGCGAGACCCGCCAGACCTGCCGCCGCACCGACGGCCCCGGTGAGGAAGAGCGCACTCCACGTCAGGACGGCTCCCTCGCAGAGGAGACAGCAGAAGGCGATCGCCGCGAGCGCCACGAGCCGTGGGCTCGGACGCACGACGAGCCGTCGCCGCCCCTCGCCCGCGTCGGCCCGAGGGGTGTCCGGGAGCAGGCTCGGGAGCACCGCCGCGATGGCGAGCAGCGCGAGCCCACCGGCGGCGCCGAGCTGCACCGCGGGCGACACCCCGCGCGCGACCGCGAGCGAGCCGACGAGCGCCCCACCGAACGCGCCGAGGCTCCACCATCCGTGCAGCCCTGCGAGGACGTGCCGCCCGAGGTGCTCCTCGACGACGATCCCCTGGGCGTTGATCGCGATGTTCATCACGCCCTGGGACGCGCCCCAGAGGAACAGGGCGCCGGCGAGCACCGCGAGCGACGGAGCCATCCCGATCGCCGCGGTCGTGAGCGCGTACGGGACCACGGACCACGCCAGCACGCGACGGCTGCCGAACCGCGAGATCAACGCTCCGGCGGGCACCATCACGAGGCCGGCACCGACGGGCTCCGCCGCCAGCGCCAGCCCCAGCTGGGCGGTGCTCAGGTGCAGCGCACCGGTGATCCCGGGGATCGCCGGGGTCCACGCGCCGAGCACCGCGGCGTGCACGAGGAAGAGCACGGTCACGGCGGCGCGTGGGCGTACCCGAAGGCTCACGCGTCGCTCAGCTCGAGCTCGGCCGCCTGCGCACGGAGCTCGTCGGCCAGCTGGTCGTGCCCTTCCTTGCCGACGGTCACCGCGATGCGCCGCAGCAGCCGCGACCGCAGCACCGACCGTTGCCCGGCGTCGACACGTCCGCGCGCGGTCGCGATCGTGAACGCCTCGTCGAAGCCCGCGCAGTTCATCTCGATGAGCGTCCGGTAGTAGAGGCCGGCCCCGAGGCGGTCGCGGTCGCTGCTCCCCCCGCCGGCCGACGGCACCCGGTAGAGCCCTGCGATCCCCGGCAGGAACGCGACGCTGCCACCCGCTGCGGACATCCGGTACCAGGTGTGCGTGTCCTCCGAACCGCGGATCGGGGGGAAGGGCTGCGCGACCGCGAGCGGTGTGCGGACGGCGACCGTCGACGTCTGGCTCACGTAGCCGGTGACCGTGCCGATCGTCACCCAGGCGTCGAGGCCGTGCACGGGATGCTCGATGTGCGCGTCAAGCACCTCCCGCACCGACGGCGTCAGCCGGGCCGGGTCCACGGCGCGCCCGTGCTCGTCGATCGGGATGAACGTCGAGTACACGAAGTCGACGTCCTCGCGGGTGTCGAACACCTGGCGGGTCACCTCGAGGCGCATCGGGTGCGAGACGTCGTCGGCGTCGTGGAAGAGGACGAACGGCGCGCCGGCCTGCGCCGCCCAGCGGACGCCGACGTTCCGGCAGGTGCCGGGTCCTTCGTTGACCGCGGAGCGGATCACGTGGAAGCGGGGGTCACCGGCCGCGAGCGCCGTGAGGACGTCCACGGCACCGGTGTCGGGCGACGCGTCGTCGACGAGGACCGCCCGCCAGCGCTGGTCGGTCTGGGCGCGCAGCCCGGCGAGGGCGAGCTCGAGGTGGCGGGCGTCGTCCGCGGAGCGCAGGAAGCACGGGAAGACGAACACGGGGGCATCGGTCAGGTCGGTCACGGTGCCACCTCCGCGAGGATCCGCTCGAGGGTCTGCGCGTTCCGGAGCGAGTCCGTGGCGCTGTACGGCGACGCCGCACCGTCGAGCACCGCACGCTCGAACGCGACCACCTCGGCCCGGTAGTGGTCGGCCGGGGCGACGACGGTCTCGGTGCGCACACCGTGCTGGTCGCGGACCACGACCGTCGCCTGGTCCTCGCGCATCGCCCACGCGTTCGGGACCGAGATCGACCCGGCGGTGCCCTGCACCTCGTACGACGCCTGCTGCCCGAAGTCGATGCTGTAGTCGAGCACCGCGAACCGGTCACCGGGGAACTCCAGGACGGCCGCGACGGTCGAGTCGAGGTCGGTGCCCGGTCGACGGCGAGCGGTCGCCCGGACCGTGGTCGGTGCGTCCTGCAGGTACCAGTGCGCCACGTCCGTCGCGTAGCAGCCGACGTCCCAGGTCGCGCCGCCGCCGAGCTCGGGAGAGAGGCGGATGTTGCGCGGGTCGTCGATCCGGAACGCGAACGACGCCCGCACGCCGCGCACCTCACCGATGCGACCCTCGGCGATCAGGTCGTGCACGAGGGCGTGCTGCGGGTGGAAGCGGTACATGAAGGCCTCCATCACCACGACGCCGCGGTCGGCGGCGGCGGTGAGCACCTTGTCCACCTGGGCCTCGGTCATCGCGAGGGGCTTCTCGACGAGCACGTGCTTGCCCGCCTCGACGGCCCGCAGCACCCACTCGACGTGCAGGGTGTTGGGCAGCGGGACGTAGACGGCGTCGACGTCGGGCGAGTCGACGACCGCCGCGTAGTCGGGCAGCAGCGCAGCGCCGTGCTCGACGGCGAGCCGGGACGTCGCGTCCGTCCCGTCGCCGCGGGTGGCCACCGCGGCCAGGGCCCCGGTCGGCGACGAGACGATCGCCGGGACGACGAGTCCGCTGATGTAGGCGGAGGAGCCGAGGACCCCCCACCGGACAGGACGCTCAGGCATGGTTCTCCTCGAGGATCAGGGCGGAGCCCAGGTAGGCGACCGCGAGGACCGCGGCCTGGATGTTGCCGGTCGGCATGACGGGTATCGCGCCCGCGTCGACCACCCGCAGGCCGCCGATGCCGCGGACGCGCAGCCGGGGGTCGACCACCGCGTCGTCACCGTCGCCCATCGCCGTGCTGCCCACCGGGTGGTACTGCGTCTGCGCGTTCGCGCGCACGAACGCCGTCCGCGCCGACCGGGTGCGCAGACGGTCCGGGAGCTCCCGCGGGTCGTCCATGAGCGTGCGCAGCGGGCCGGCGAGGGCGATGTCGAGGGCGACGTCGACGCCACGGACGAGCGTCTCGACGTCCTGCTCGGTCGACAGGTAGCCGGGGTCGATCCGCGGTGCGCTCAGTGGTCGGGCGTCGTGCAGCCGGAGCCGCCCGCGGCTCGTGGGTCTGGTCACGGCCGGACCGATGGTGAAGCCTGCACCGGCGGACGCGGCGCCGTTGAGCCCGAGCATCGGCGCGAACGACAGCTGGACGTCCGGAGCGGGCAGGCCGGGGGCCGTCGAGACGAACCCACCCACCTCCCCCAGGTTCGAGGTCGGCAGGACGGGTCGCGTCTCCCGGGTCCGGAAGCCCAGCGAGACCTGCACGTGGTCGTGCAGGCCGGAGCCGACGCCCGGCAGGTCGTGGGTGACCGGCACCCCGACCTCGCGCAGGTGCTCGGCGGGACCCACCCCGGAGCGCAGCAGCAGAGCCGGTGACTCGAACGCCCCCGCGCACAGGATGACCTCGCGGCGTGCACGGATCGTCCGGGGGGCACCGTCGACCAGCGCCTCGACCCCGGTCACCTGACGGTTCTCGATGGTCAGACGGGTCACATGCGCGCCGGTGAGGACCGTGGGGCCGCCGGCGGCGTCGTGGCCGGCGGAGGCGGTGTTCCACCGTCGCCCGTCACGCCGGGTGATGTCGTAGACGCCGACGCCTTCCATGTCGAGGGCCGTGAAGCCGGGGTTGCGACGGTGCCCGGCCTCGTCGGCCGCCGCGAGGAACGCCGCACAGAACGGGTGCAGGTCGTGGGTGGGTTCGCGCGGCACGGGGTCCCCACCGGCCGTCTCCCCCGCCTCGAGCGCAACCATCGCCCCGAGGACCCGCTCGGGTCCCCAGAGCGGGCCTGCGGCGGCGGCCCACGACCGGTAGTCGCTGATGTGGCCACGGATGTAGACCATCGCGTTGATCGCCCCGCTGCCCCCCACCACCCGGCCGCGCGGCAGTGCGAGCTCGCGCCCGTCGAGGCCGTCCTGCGGGGTCGATGTCCGGGACCAGTCCAGCGCGCTGCCGCAGAGGTCGACCCAGCGCGCAGGAATGCCGATGCGCGAATCCGTCGCGGGCGGACCGGATTCCAGGACGAGAACCGTCGAATGCGTCTTCAATGCGAGTTCGGAAGCCACCAGGGAGCCAGCCAGACCGGCCCCGACGACGACATAGTCGAATTCCATGGAGGAACCTCTCAAGAATGGCGGGAAATGTCGGCGGACGTCAGGACGCGAGGAATCCGCCGTCGACCGCGACGACGTTTCCGGTGACGTAGCGGGAGTCGTCGCTGAAGAGCCACGCGACGACGTCGGCCACCTCCTGCGGCGTCCCGATCCGCCCCATCGGCAGCAGAGGTGTCCACGGGTCGGCGCCCGCCCAGAGCGCCCGGGAGCGGGCGAACAGCTCCGTGTCGACCGGACCGGGTGCGACGCCATTCACCCGGATCCCCTGGTCGGCCAGCTCGACCGCCGCCGACCGCGTCAGCGCCAGCGCGGCCGCCTTCGACGCGACGTAGGGGGCGATGCCGGGGAACACGGTGCGCACCGCGTGCACCGAGAGGTTGTTGACGATCGAGCCGCCCCCGCCCTGCCCCATCAGCGCGACCTGGCTCCGCATGCACAGCCACAGACCCCGGGTGTTCACCGCGAACGCCTCGTCGTACACGTCGACGTCGGCGTCCGCGACAGTGCCCGGCCCGAGCACGCCGGCGTTGTTGAACGCGCAGTCGAGCCGCCCCCAGGAGTCGACCGCGCGCTGGATGCCCGCGTCGACGGCACCGGCCTCGCGCAGGTCGAGCGGCACGAACACCGCCTCCGCCCCGGCCTCCACGACGCGTCGGCGGACCTGCTCCCCGCGTTCCTCGTCCCGGCCGACGAGCAGCAGGCGCACGCCCCGGGCGGCGAGCACCTCGGCGGTCGCCGCGCCGATGCCGGACGTCGCGCCCGTCACGACGGCGACCTTGCCTGCGAGGTCGTCGGCCCGGAACCCGGGCTGCGGTGCCGTCGCGACCTGCACGCTCACGCGACGGCGCCGACGGACGTGAGCGCGACCGCGTCGGCCACGTCGACCATGAGCGCCGACGCGGCGCCGACCTGCGCGGGCGTGACGTCCTCGAGGAAGGTGTGCCGGCCGATGGACGTCAGCACCGGGAGGTGCTGGTTCCCGTCCCGGTGCCTGACCGTGTCCTCGAGCGCCTCCCACAGGAGGGCGCGATCCTCGAACAGCGCGTGCCGGACGGGGAGGCCGATGTCCTGGGCGACGCGCGCGATCCGCAGCACCTCCGCGTGGTCGAGCAGACCTCGCTCCACCGCCAGGCACGCCGAGAACAGGCAGTCGAGCGCGACGGCCTCGCCGTGCAGGAGCTCCGGGAGGGCCCGCATCTCCACGAGGGGCCCGAACGAGTGCCCGTAGTCGACGCACCGACGCAGGTCCTTCTCCCACAGGTTCGGCGCCAGCTCTTCGACCATCCCCGTGATGGCGCGCCGGATCACCTCGTCCGCCACGTCCCCGAGGTCGAACGACGTGTCGACCAGGTCACGCCCTCGGGCCTCGAGGACCTCGAACAGCCGCGCGTCCTTGACCAGGGCCATCTTGAGGATCTCGCCCATCCCGTTGACCAGCTGCCGGCGAGGCAGCGTCGCGAGAAAGCTGCGGTCGATGACCGTCTTGAGTGGAGGCGTGTACGAGCCCAGCCGGTTGCGGTAGCCGTCGAAGTTGATCCCCGTCTTGGCGGCGACGCTCACGTCGACCTGGCCGAGCAGGGTCGTGGGCACCCGCACGTACGGCACACCGCGGCGGTACAGGCTGGCGGCCAGGCCGACGACGTCGAGCATCGCGCCGCCGCCGATCGCGATCGGCGGGTTCGTCGCCCGCAGGGTGCCGGCGACGTTGAGGTCCCGGGCGACGGCCTGGACCGACGTCAGGGTCTTCATCTCCTCGGCGGACTCCATGACGAGGAACCGCGCCGCGATCGAGCGCTCCGCGAAGTAGGCGCGCAGCCGGGTACCGACGAGCGCGTCGATCCGGTCGTCCACGATGACCGTCGTGGGCTCGCCACGGAGCGGGTGACAGGTCGACGCGAGCTCGGCATTGAGCGGGTCGAGGATGTCGTGCGATTCCGTGACCGCGTACGACACGGGAAGCGTCGTCTCGATCTTCCACGAACGAGTCAGAACTGCGGCTGATGACATCAGGATTACCCCTATGCGTACTCACGAACGGAACGACGAGTACGCGACACCATTGGCAGCACCCTGTGGACAGGGGGCTATTACCGCACGTGCATGGAATGCCCCCGGCGCAGACCATAGGGGACCGGACGAGTGTCTGACAAGTGAGTGATGTCCGTTTTGTGCGGCGTTATCTTGACCCCTGACAGGCCGTCAACCCTGTCCCAAAATCTCGCCGTGAAGCCGACGTTCAGCGGCGTCCCAGGCACGTGGCAGGGGTCCACCGGTCGCTCGGGGGGTGTAGCGCCGGAGGTCCAGCCCGCGGGCACCGACGGCCCGCAGCTCGGCCAGCCCGCCGGACAGCACCCCGGCCGCGCGCGCCTGCACCAGGACGTTGCCCAGCGCGGCGCCCTCGACGGGTCCGGCGACGACGGGCAGGCCGGTCGCGTCGGCGGTGAGCTGGCACAGCAGCTCGTTGCGCACTCCGCCACCCACCACGTGCACGACGCGGACGTCCTTGTCCGCGAGCGTCGACGCCTGCCGGACCGCCCGGCGGTACGCGAGCGCGAGCGAGTCGAGGATGCAGCGCACCGTCTCGGCCTGCGACTGCGGCGGCGTCTGCCCGGTCCGTTCGGCCTCGGCGGCGATACGCGCGGGCATGTCCCCCGGCGGCAGGAACGTGGGGCCGTCGAGGTCGACCACGGTGGTCAGCGCCGGGACACGGGCGGCCGCCGCGAGCAGGTCGGGCAGGTCGGCGGGGAGCCCGGCCTCGTTCCAGGTCCGGAGGGACTCCTGGAGCACCCACAGCCCCATGACGTTGCGCAGATAGCGGACGGTCCCGTCGACCCCCGCCTCGTTGGTGAAGTTGGCGGCGCGGCTGGCCTCGGTGAGGACGGGCTGGTCGAGCTCGAGACCGACGAGTGACCAGGTGCCGCAGGAGATGTACGCGAAGTCGTCCCCGACGGCCGGCACCGCGACCACGGCCGAGGCGGTGTCGTGCGAGCCCACCGTCCACACCGGCACCTGCCCGTGCAGCCCGACGTCCGCGCGCACGTGGCCCAGCAGCGCACCGGGGTCGAGCAGCGGCGGGAGCATCGTGGCGTCGATGCCCAGCCGCTCCGCAAGGTCCGCCGCCCACGTCCGCGTGGTCGCGTCGAGCAGGCCGGTGGTCGACGCGTTGGTGACCTCCGCGACGTGGGCGCCCGTCAGCCAGCAGCCCAGCAGGTCGGGGATCAGCAAGGCCGTGCGGGCCGCGCCCAGCGCCGCGGTGCCCTGCGCGGCGACCAGCTGGAACACCGTGTTGAAGGGCTGCACCTGCAGGCCCGTGCGGGCGTAGAGCTCGGCCGCCGGGACCGTCGCGAAGACCTTCTCCGGCACGCCGTCGGTGCGCCCGTCGCGGTAGTGGAACGGGTTGCCCAGCAGGGCGCCGTCGCCGTCGAGGAGCCCGTAGTCCACGGCCCACGAGTCGATCCCGACGCCGCTGAGCGCGCCCGCCTCGCGGCCCGCGGCGCGCAGCCCGTCGAGCACGCCGCGGTACAGCCCGAGGACGTCCCAGTGCAGCGCACCCGCCACCCGCACGGGGCCGTTGGGGAACCGGTTGACCTCGTGCAGCGACACCCGCCCGTCACCGACGGTCCCGACGATGACGCGCCCCGACGAGGCGCCGAGGTCGACGGCAGCGAACGCGCTCACCCCCCACCGCCCCTCTCCCCGACATCACCCAGGTCGTGGCGTCGTCCGACGAGACCGGCAGTTCCCCGCGAGAACGGCACTTCACACTGCCGTTCTCGCGGGAACGTGACGTTCTCGGTCGTCATCGCAGGAAGGCTGCTGCCACGCCGGAGTCGACCGGGACGTGCAGGCCCGTGGTCTGGACCAGGTCGGGGCCGGTCAGGGCGAACACCGCCGCCGCCACATGCTCCGGCAGGACCTCCTTCTTCAGCAGGGTGCGCTGGGCGTAGTAGGCGCCCAGCTCCTCCTCGGGCACCCCGTAGGTCGCCGCGCGCTGGGCGCCCCAGCCGCCCGCGAAGATCCCGGACCCGCGCACGACGCCGTCGGGGTTGACCCCGTTGACCCGGATCCCGTGCACGCCGAGCTCGGCGGCGAGCAGGCGGACCTGGTGGGCCTGGTCGGCCTTGGTCGCCGAGTACGCGATGTTGTTCGGCCCGGCGAACAGGGAGTTCTTCGAGGCGATGTACACGATGTCGCCGCCCATGTCCTGGGCGATCATCGCGCGGGCCGCCTCGCGGGCCACCAGGAACGAGCCGCGCGCCATCACGTCGTGCTGCAGGTCCCAGTCCTTGACCGTGGTGTCCAGCAGCGGCTTGGAGATCGACAGCCCCGCGTTGTTCACGACGAGGTCCACACCCCCGAACGCCAGCGACGTCTCAGCGATCAGGCGGGCGATGTCGTCCTCGGAGGTCACGTCGGCCTGCACCGCGATGGCCACATCGGGACCACCCAGTGCGGCCGCAACCTCGGACGCACCCTCGAGATTCAGGTCCGCGATCACGACGCACGCGCCCTCGGCGGCGAGCCGCTCGGCGATCGCCCGCCCGATGCCCGACCCGGCCCCGGTCACCAATGCGACCCGGGTGGCCAACGGCTTGGGCTTGGGCATCCGCGCGAGCTTGGCCTCCTCCAACGCCCAGTACTCGATGCGGAACTTCTCCGCCTCACCGATCGGCACATACGTGCTGATCGCCTCGGCGCCGCGCATCACGTTGATCGCGTTGACGTAGAACTCCCCCGCCACCCGCGCGGTCTGCTTGTCCTTGCCGAACGAGAACATCCCCACCCCCGGGACCAGCACGATCGCCGGGTCCGCACCCCGGATCGCCGGGCTGTCCGCGGTGGCGTTGCGGTCGTAGTAACCCTGGTAGTCCGCCCGATACAGGGCGTGCAGCTCCTTGAGCCGGCCCACGACCTCCTCGACCGGCGCATCCGCGGGCAGGTCCACCACCAGCGGCTTGACCTTCGTGCGCAGGAAATGGTCCGGGCACGACGTCCCGAGCTCAGCCAGCCGCGGCAGCGCAGCGCGGGACACGAAGTCCAGCACCACCTCGGAGGACGTGTAGTGACCGACCTGCGGCCTGTCCGTGGAGGCCAGCCCCCGGATCACCGGCGCCAGCGCCGCCGCACGGGCTCGGCGCTCCTCGTCGGGCAACGGGCTCACGACCACCTCACCGAACGGGTGCGGGCCTGCGGCCAGCTTCTCGACGATGAACGCCTCCGCCGTGCGGACGATCTCCAGCGACCGCTCCTCAGCCTCCTCGGAGGTGTCCCCCCAGGCGGTGATGCCGTGCCCACCCAGGATGCAGCCGATGGCCTGCGGGTTCTTCTCCTTGATCTCCGCGATGTCCAGCCCCAGCTGGAACCCCGGCCGACGCCACGGCACCCACACCACCGAGTCGCCGAAGACCTCCTGGGTCAGCGCCTCCCCGTCAGCGGCCGTCGCGAACGCGATCCCCGAGTCCGGGTGCAGATGGTCCACGTGCACCGCGTCGACCAGCGCATGCATCGCCGTGTCGATCGACGGCGCCGCACCCCCCTTGCCGTGCAGGCAGTAGTCGAACGCGGCGACCATCTCGTCCTCGCGCTCGACGCCCGGGTAGACCTCGACCAGCGCACGCAGCCGATCCAGGCGCAGCACCGCCAGGTTCTTCTCCGTCAACGTCCCCAGGTCACCCCCGGACCCCTTCACCCACAGCAGCTCCACGTCCGAACCCGTCACCGGGTCCGTCGCCGTGCCCTTCGCGGAGGTGTTCCCGCCCGCGTAGTTCGTGGTCCGCGGGTCCGCCCCGAGCCTGTTGGACCGTGCGACCAGCTCTTCTGCGACGCTCATGCTCCCCATCCCGCCTGGTTGCCGCCGACCCGCTCGGCGACGATCTTCTCCGCGTACCCCGACGCCTTGTACGCCCCGATCGGGTCGGGGTCGAGGCCCTGCGACTCCCGCAGCTGCGCGAGCAGCGGCCGGACGTCCGTGTTGTAGGCGTCCATGACCAGGCCGTTGGCGCCCAGCACGTCACCGGCCGTCTGCGCCGCGAGCAGCGCGTCGGCGTCGACCAGCAACGCCTTCGCCGTGGCCTCCTGCACGTTCATCACCGAGCGGATCTGCCCGGGGATCTTCGGCTCGATGTTGTGGCACTGGTCGAGCATGAAGTTGACCCCCGAGTCCGGCGCCAGGGCTCCCGACTGCACGATCTCGTGCATGATCCGGAACAGCTGGAACGGGTCCGCGGAGCCGACCATGAGGTCGTCGTCGGCGTAGAACCGCGAGTTGAAGTCGAACGCGCCGAGCCGGCCGGCGCGCAGCAGCTGGGCGACGATGAACTCGATGTTGGTCCCCGGCGCGTGGTGCCCGGTGTCCAGCACGACGAACGCACGGTCCCCCAGCGCGAGGCAGTGCAGCAGCGACGTGCCCCAGTCGGGGATGTCCATCGAGTAGAACGCGGGCTCGAAGAACTTGTACTCGAGGATCAGCCGGTGGTTCGGGTCGAGGGCCGCGTAGATCTCCGCGAGGGAGTCCGCGAGCCGGTCCTGGCGGGCGCGCAGCGAGTCCTGGCCGGGGTAGTTGAGACCATCCGGCAGCCAGAGCTTGAGGTCCGTGGACCCGGTGGCGCGCATGACGTCGATGCACTGCAGGTGGTGCGCGACCGCCTTCGCCCGGACGGTCGCCGACGGGTGCGTCAGCGAGCCGAGCATGTAGTCGTCGTCCTGGAACAGGTTCGAGTTGATCGCCCCGATGGCGACGCCCTGCTCCTTGGCGTGCCGCGCGAGGTCGTCGTAGTCGTCGACCAGGTCCCACGGGATGTGCAGGCTGACGCGCGGCGCGACGCCCGTGTACCGGTGCACCTGCGCGGCGTCCGCAATCTTCTCGTACGGGTCGCGTGGGACGCCCTGCTGCGCGAACACCTTGAACCGGGTGCCGGAGTTGCCGAACGCCCAGGAGGGGAGCTCGATCGTCTGCTGTCGGAGAACGTCCTGGATGGTCATGCGCGGAGCTCCTGGGGGTGGGTGGCGAGGCCGGCCGCACGCAGCTGGTCCTCCAGGTGGAACACCTCGTCGAGGACCTGGAAGCCCTCGTCCGGGTTGCCGTCGTCGACGAAGAACTCGCTCATCTCGGCCTGCCAGCGCGGGTTGACCGCGGTGCGGGTCATGGCCTCCTGGGCGGCGGCGTAGTCGTCGGTCTCGAGGTAGCCGACGAGCAGCCCGTCGGTGGACAGGAAGAGCGAGTAGTCCCGCCAGCCGGTGTCCCGGAGGGCCTCGAGCATCTCGGGCCACACGGCGGCGTGCCGGGACCGGTACTCGTCCAGCCGGTCCGGCCGGACGCGGGACACGAAGCACACGCGGGTCATGGCTCTCGCCTTTCTCGAATCGTCTTTGAAACGATTCACGCACTCTATGTAAGCGTTTACCGCCGTGTCAAGGGTAGAGCCGGGCGCCGGGGTGGCGACCTATCTGCAGCAGAGGAGTAGTCGGCGTCGCCGATCCGATCCCTGTCGAGCACGTCCCGGTCACGATTCCCGCGCGGCCTCTCCCTTGAGGTTCGTGAATCGATTCACTACCCTGCACCGTACGCGCGCGCCCCGAGCACGACAAGGGTCGTGACGTCATCGTGATGCAGCGAGGCACCCACGACGGCCGCCAGCGGGCAACTAGCATCGGGCGCACGCTCGGTGGTTCGAGGAGAGGACGGTCGATGTCGACGACGACACGGGGACGCGCGGATCGCCGACCCTCCATCACGGACGTCGCCAAGCGGGCAGGGGTGTCGGTCGGCACCGTCTCCAACGTGCTCAACCGGCCCGACCAGGTCAGCGAGAACACCCGCGACCGCGTGCTCGTGGCCATCGAGGAGCTGCAGTTCGTCCGCAACGCCTCGGCGCGGCAGCTGCGCGCGGGGACCATCCAGACGGTCGGCGCCATCGTGCTCGACATCGCCAACCCGTTCTTCACCGAGGTCGCCCGCGGCGTCGAGGACCGGCTGGCCGCCGACGAGTACACGCTCATGCTCAGCTCCTCCGACGAGGACCCCGAGCGCGAGGCGCGGTACCTGCGGCTGTTCGAGGAGCACGGCGTGCAGGGCGTCATGGTCACGCCGTCCGCCGGCTCGCTCGACGGCCTGCTGGCGCTGCGGGACCGCGGCATCGACGTGGTCCTGCTCGACACCACGTCCCCGGTCGACGACATCTCCTCCGTCGCCGTCGACGACGTCCGCGGCGGCGCCCTGGCCGTCGAGCACCTGGTCAGCCTCGGGCACACCCGCATCGCGTTCGTCAACGGGCCGCTGACGATCAAGCAGTGCGTCGACCGCCGCGAGGGTGTGCTCGCCGCGCTTTCCGCCGCCGGGCTGGACCCCGCGGCGGCGCTCGTCGAGATCACGATCGGCTCGCTCAACGCCGAGGGCGGCGAGGACGGCGTGAACCGGCTGCTCGCGGCCGACGGCGACCGGCCCACCGCGATGTTCTGCGTCAACGACCTCACCGCGCTGGGCGCCCTGCGCGCGCTGCGGGCCCACGGCGTCGCCATCCCCGCCGAGATGGCGGTGGTCGGCTACGACGACGTCGTCTTCGCGTCGATGCTCACCGTGCCGCTGACGTCCGTGCGCCAGCCGACGCACCAGCTGGGCTGGACCGCCGCCGACCTGCTGCTGCGCCAGCGCTCGGAGGGCGCCACGTTCCAGCACCAGCGCATCCAGTTCCAGCCCGAGCTCGTGGTCCGCGGCTCGTCGGACCCGTCGGCCTGACGACCACGTCACGCACCCCGTCCCTGTCCGCCCTCGTCCGGAGGCGGTGGACGGATCGGTAGGCAAGCGCTTACCGTGGCGTTGAGTCGATTCATACAGGCGAAGGAGCCGTACGTGACGGAGCAGGGCACGTTGAGAGTCGCCATCGTCGGGACCGGCGCCATCGCCCACGCCCACGCCCAGGTGCTCGCGCTCGACCCGCTCGCGACGGTCGTCGCGGTCGCGGACCCGAACCCGGCGGTCCGTGACGTGTTCGCCGATCAGTTCGACGTGGCCGGCCGGTACGACGGCCTCGACGCCCTCCTCGCCGCCGAGACCGTGGACGTCGTGCACCTGTGCACCCCGCCCGGTCTGCACAAGGACCAGGCGATCACCGCGCTGCGCGGCGGCGCCCACGTGGTCTGCGAGAAGCCGCCGGTCCTGTCGCTGGCGGACCTGGACGCGGTGCTCGCGGTCGCCCACGAGGTCGGCCGCGAGTACGCCGTCGTGTTCCAGCAGCGCACCGGCACCGCCGTCGGTCACGTGCAGAGGCTGCTGGCCGACGGCACGCTCGGCCGCCCGCTCGTCGGCGTCTGCCACACGCTCTGGTACCGCAAGCAGGAGGACTACTACGCGGTGCCGTGGCGCGGGAAGTGGGCGACCGAGGGCGGCGGACCCCTGCTCGGGCTCGGCATCCACCAGCTCGACCTGCTCGCGTTCCTGCTCGGCGAGTGGGCCGAGGTCGACGCCCGCGCGTTCCGGCTGGACCGCGACCTGGAGACCGAGGACACGTCGACGGCGGTCATCCGGTTCGCCAACGACGCGATCGTGTCCGTGCTGACCACCGCGCTGTCGCCGCGTCAGGTCAGCTACGTCCGGGTCGACACCACGCTCGGCACCGTCGAGGTCGAGCACCTCTACGGCCACGACGCCCGCTCGTGGCGGCTCACCCCCGCACCGTCCCGCACCGGCGGAGAGCCGGACCCGGCACCGGCCGCCTGGTCGCTCCCTGTCGACGACGAGCCCTCCGGCCACACCCCGCTGCTCCGCGCGGTCTACGCGGCGCTGCGCTCCGGCGACCCGTTGCCGCCGGTCGCCGCGGACCCGCACCGGTCGCTCGAGCTGGTCACCGCGATCTACGCGTCGGCGACCCTGGGCCGCCCGGTCACCAAGGCGAACCTGGCCCCCGGAAGCACCCTGCGCGACGGCTTCCTGCACGGCGTCGAAGACCTCCGCCCCACATGACGCACCCCACCCGAACCACCCCCCTCACAACGTCCGAGGAAGTGGCTGCCCGAGCGACCACACGCTCGGACGCACCCACGCCCACCCCCGCGACGTCCGAGGAAGTGAGCGCTGGAGCAGCCAGTTCCTCGGACGTACGCGTTGCGGCTCCCGGATCTGCGGGCGTCGCGCCCGATCCCCTGTTCACCGATCCGCTCGGGGCGCCCACCGATCCCACCGTGGTCGAAGGGCCCGACGGGACCTGGTGGCTGTTCGCCACGCAGCGCCGGGTGGACGACGACGGGCCCGGGGTCCGCTGGGTGCACGGGACGGACATCGCGGTCGCGACGAGCGACGACGGCGGGCTGACGTGGACGCACCGCGGCGTGGTGGACGGGCTGGACCCCGGAGAGGGGCGGAACACGCTCTGGGCTCCGGAGGTCGTGTTCGCCGAGGGCCGGTTCCACCTGTTCGTCAGCTACATCGCCGGGGTCCCGGAGCAGTGGGCGGGGCACGAGCGGCACATCCTGCACCACGTGTCCGACGACCTGGTGCACTGGGAGTTCCGCGGGATCGTGCCGCTGAGCTCGGACTACGTGATCGACGCGTGCGTGGCACCGACGCCGACGGGCTACCGCATGTGGTTCAAGGACGAGGCGGCGGACTCGACCACCTGGTGCGCCGACTCGGCCGACCTGGAGACCTGGGGCCCGTCGCGACCGGTCATCGAGGGGCGCCCGCACGAGGGCCCGAACGTGTTCACGCTCGGCGGGTGGCACTGGATGATCGTCGACGAGTGGCGCGGTCAGGCGGTGTACCGGTCCGACGACCTGGAGCGCTGGACCGCCGACGGGCGCATCCTGGTGGAGCCGCGCGGGCACCACGCGGACGTCGTCACCACCGCCACCGAGGCCTGGATCTTCTACTTCACGCACGACGTGTCCCCGTTCGGCGCGACCGGCGCGGGCGAGGACCCGGCGACACGGCGGGCCGTCGTGCGCGTCGCAGGAGCCCGCGTGGTCGACGGCCACCTGGTGTGCGACCCCCACGACCCTGTTGACCTAGACCTACGACGAGCAGCGAGGACCCGATGATCCAGTACGGCGGCGACTACAACCCGGAGCAGTGGCCCCTGGCCACGCGCATCGAGGACGTCGAGCTCATGCAGCAGGCCGGCGTCACGCTGGTCAGCGTCGGGATCTTCAGCTGGGCCCAGCTGGAGCCCCGCGAGAGCGAGTTCGAGTTCGGCTGGCTGGACGACATCCTCGACCGGCTCCACGCGGCGGGCATCAAGGTCGCGCTGGCCACCGCGACGGCGAGCCCGCCGCCGTGGCTGACGCGCAAGCACCCGGAGTTCCTGCCGGTGCTGGCGGACGGCACCGTGCTGCACCCCGGCGGCCGGCAGGCGTACCGGGTGTCGTCGCCGGAGTACCGCGCGTACGTGCTGCGGATGACCCGCACGATGGCGGAGCGGTACGGGAAGCACCCGGCGCTGGCGCTCTGGCACGTGGACAACGAGCTGGGCTGCCACGTCCCGCACGACTTCTCCGACGACGCCGCGGCCGCGTTCCGAGGCTGGCTCGCGGACCGGTACGGCACGGTCGAGGCGCTGAACGACGCCTGGGGCACCGCGTTCTGGTCGCAGCGGTACGACGACTTCGACGAGGTGCTGCCGCCGCGCAGCGCCCCGACGTACCCGAACCCGACGCAGCAGCTCGACTTCGCGCGGTTCTCCTCGGACGAGCTGCTGGTGCACTACCGGGCGCTGCGCGACGTGCTGCGCGAGGTCACGCCGGACGTGCCGACGACCACGAACCTCATGCTCTCCACGGGCACGAAGTGGATGGACTACTTCTCCTGGGCCGACGACCTCGACGTCATCGCCAACGACCACTACACGCGCGCCCACGACCCGGAGGCCCACGTCGAGCTCGCGTTCAGCGCGGACCTCACGCGCGGGGTGGCCGGCGGTGACCCGTGGCTGCTCATGGAGCACTCGACGAGCGCGGTGAACTGGCAGCCGCGCAACCGCACCAAGCGTCCGGGCGAGATGCTCCGGCACTCGCTCGCGCACGTGGCCCGTGGCGCGGACGCGGTGATGTTCTTCCAGTGGCGCCAGTCCGCCGCGGGGGCGGAGAAGTTCCACTCGGCGATGCTGCCGCACGCGGGGACCGACACCGACGTGTGGCGGAACACCGTGGCGCTCGGCGACGCGCTGACGGCCCTGAGCGAGGTCGAGGGCAGCCGCGTGCACGCCAAGGCCGCGATCGTCTTCGACTACCCGGCCTGGTGGGGCACCGAGCTCGACAGCCACCCGTCGGCCGCCGTCACCTACCCGGACCGCGTCCTCGCGCACTACCGCGCGCTGTGGCAGCGGAACGTCACGGTGGACATCGTGCGGCCGTCGGCGGACCTGTCCGGCTACTCGCTGGTCGTCGTGCCAGGGCTGTACCTGGTCACCGACGCCGACGCGTCGAACATCGCCCGGGCCGCCGAGCGTGGTGCGTCCGTGCTGGTCACGTACTTCTCGGGCATCGCCGACGAGAACGACCACATCCGCCTCGGCGGCTACCCGGGCGCGTTCCGGGAGCTGCTGGGCGTGCGCACCGAGGAGTTCTGGGCGCTGCAGGACGGCGAGACGCTGACGCTCGACGACGGCACGCCCGCCGACGTCTGGTCGGAGCAGACCCACCTGGAACCCGGCACGTCGGCGGTCCGCACGTTCGCCGACGGCGACCTCGCCGGCTGGCCGGCCGTGACCCGGCGACCCGTCGGCGCGGGTGCCGCCTGGTACCTGGGGACGCGGCTCGACGCCGACGGGCTCCAGGACGTGACGGACGCGCTGATCGCGGAGGCGGGCCTGACGCCGGAGCTGGACGGCGTCGAGGCCGTCCGCCGGGTCGCCGACGACGGCCGCTCGTGGCTGTTCGTCCTCAACCACACGACCGACGAGGTCAAGGTTCCGGCCACCGGCCACGAGCTGCTCCGCGACGAGCCGGCACCCGGGACGGTCGTCGTCGCGCCCGGCGCGGTCGCGGTCGTCCGCGAGGGCTGATCCGACGACGACGCCCGCCGGGTCGATGACCGGGCGGGCGTTGTGCTGCGCACAGACCGGCGACCCTGCCGACCGCTACTCACCGAGGCGACGAGTCAGGGCCGGAGCAGGTCCAGCTCCAGCCACTGCGCCAGGTCCTCGATCTCGGCGTCCACGGCGGCGCGTGCGTCGGGGCTCCACGCGTGGTCCTCGTGCACCGCGTGGACGCGCAGCACCCCTGCCTTGACGTCGGCCGTCGCGTCGAGCTTGCCCACGAGCTCGTCGCCGACGAGCACCGGAAGCGCGTAGTAGCCCCAGCGACGCTCGGCCACGGGCTTGAACATCTCGAGGACGTAGTCGGACTCGAAGATGTCGGACATGCGCTTGCGGTCGTGCAGGAGCAGGTCGAACGGGGACAGCAGCGCGGCACGGCCCTCGAACGGCGCGTCGAGCTGGGCCGGGTCCACCCGCCACGTCCCGCGCACCCCCTCGACGACCGCCTCCTCGCCCACCTCTCCGACGTCCACCGGCTCGACCGGGTGCGCTGGCCCGCGCTGCCGGGCGATGCCCAGGGCGGCGAGCCGGCGCTCGGCGCGGGTCCGGGACGCCTCCTCCAGGGGAACCGGGGGATCCTGCGGGTAGACCCGCTCGGCCAGGTCCCAGACCCGGTCGCGGCCGGTGCCCCCCGCGGCGGCGACGTCGCCCATCTGCACCATCAGGCCCAGCAGCATGGTGACGTTGCGGTTGTTGTTCCAGCCCGACGACTTCCACGGCCGCACGCACGTGTCCGGGAGCTCGCTTATCGGCAGCGGCCCGTCGGAGCGCAGCAGGTCGAGGATGTCCTGCCGGCACCCCTCGTTGTCCGCCACCCACCGCCGGTTGGAGCGCTGCCAGTCCGTCGCGCGGTCGCCGACCTCCGGCCAGACCGCCATCTCGGCGCGGTAGAGAGCCAGGTCCTGCGCGACCCGCAGCGTGCCGCGGTACTCCAGGATCGACTGCGCGTCGAGAGCGTCCTCGAGCTCGCGCGGGTCGTACGCCGACCCGATCCGGCTCCACAGGACCAGGTCCGCGCTCGGCGCGATGGCGCTGGTCGGGTTGAGCAGCAGGAGCCACAGGTCGTGCACCGTGTCGTGCACGTCCGTCGGCCGGTCCGCCGTGAGGCGCTGGGCACGCACGGCGATGCGGCGGGCGTCGGCACGGGTGAGGTGGTGCACGCTCGGCAGACTAGGCCTGACCTCCGACAGATGTTTCGATGGGCGCCATGGGTGCACTGACGATGGAGTCCCTCAACAAGACGTATGGCGAGGTCCGCGCGCTGCGCGACCTGTCGATGGAGGTGCGGGCCGGTGAGATCGTCGGCTTCGTCGGCTCCAACGGCGCCGGCAAGTCGACGACGATGCGGATCGTGCTCGGCGTGCTGGAGGCGGACTCCGGCGAGGTCAGCTGGGACGGGCGGCCGGTCGACCTGGCGGTGCGGCAGCGCATCGGCTACATGCCCGAGGAGCGCGGCCTCTACCCGCGGATGAAGGTCAGCGACCAGCTGGTCTACCTCGCGCGGCTGCACGGGCTGAGCCCGTCGTCGGCCAAGGCCGCCATGGAGCACTGGACCGAGGTGCTCGGCATCGCGGAGCGGCGCGGCGACGAGATCCTCAAGCTGTCGCTGGGCAACCAGCAGCGCGTCCAGCTGGCCGCGGCGCTCGTGCACTCCCCCGACATCCTCGTGCTCGACGAGCCGTTCTCCGGCCTCGACCCCGTCGCGGTCGACGTGATGAGCGGCGTGCTGCGCGACCAGGCCGCCGCGGGTGTGCCCGTGCTGTTCTCGTCGCACCAGCTCGAGCTCGTCGAGGCCCTGTGCGACCGCGTCGGGATCATCAAGAGCGGGTCCATGGTGAAGTTCGGCGGGATCGAGGAGCTGCGCCGGACCGACGACCGGCGCTGGGTGGTCGACGGTCCGCCCGCGGCGACCTGGGCCGGCGCGGTCCCGTCGGCCCACGTCGTGTCCGCGCAGGGCACGCGGTCGGTGGTCGAGGTCCGCGGGCAGTCTTCCGACGGCGTCGACCAGGAGATCCTCCGCGCGGCGATGGCGGCCGGGCCCGTGCACGAGTTCAGCCTGCTGCGCCCCTCCCTGACCGAGCTGTACCGGCACGTCGTGACCACCGACGCCACCGCGACCGACCGAGAGACGGTGTCCGCATGACCCCCCGCCCGACCGTCGTCGAGATCTCGAACGGCGCCGCCATCCGCCTCATCGCCGGGCGGGAGATCAGCACGCGCGTCCGGTCCAAGGCCTTCGTCTGGACCACCGTCGCGCTCGTCGCCGCCGTGGTGCTCGGCGGGGTCCTGCTCAACATCATCGGCTCGCAGGCCGACACCGCCCAGCAGGTGGGCGTCACGCCTGAGGCGGCCGACATCGCCGAGCAGATCGTCGCCATCGGCGCGGTGACCGGCACGACGATCGAGACGCAGGACGTCGACTCCGTCGAGGAGGGCGAGGCGCTCCTGAAGGACGGCACCCTCGCCGCGGTCGTGACGGGCACCGACCCGCTGGCGGTCAGCGTGCACACGTCGCTCCCCGACGCCCTCACCCCCGTGTTCGCGTCGCTGGCGCAGCAGGAGGCGCTCACGTCCGAGGTCACCGACCTGGGCGGCGACCCGGGCGAGGTCGGTCGCGCGATCGCGCAGGCGGAGCCGGACGTCACCGCGCTGGAGCCCGAGCCGGAGCAGGACAGCGCGCAGATCGTGGCGGGGTTCGTCGCGGGCATCCTGCTGTTCATCTCGCTGATGACCGCCGGCCAGCTGGTCGCGCAGGGCGTCGTCGAGGAGAAGTCGTCGCGCGTCGTGGAGCTGCTGCTGGCGACCGTGCGGCCGTGGCAGCTCATGGCCGGCAAGGTGCTGGGCATCGGGGTCATCGGGCTGAGCCAGGTGGTGCTCGTCGTCGGTGCGGGGGCCGGGACGGCTGCAGCCCTGGGGCTCGTCGACGCCAGCTCGATCAACCTCGGCGTCACCGCGCTGTGGGTGATCATCTGGTTCGTCGTCGGCTTCACGATGTACGCGCTCGCGCTCGCCGCGCTGGCCGCCCTGGTGTCGCGCCAGGAGGACGTCGGCTCGGTGACCGCGCCGATCATGACGCTGATGATGATCCCGTACCTCGTCGGCGTCAGCATCGCCCCGTGGGACCCGACCAACCCGCTCGTCGTGTGGCTGAGCTTCGTCCCGTTCTGCGCCCCGATGCTGATGCCCATGCGGATCGCGCTCGGCGAGGTCGCGCCGTGGGAGGTCGCCGTGTCGCTCGGGCTGTCGCTGGCGCTGATCCCGGTGCTCGTCTGGCTGGCCGGCCGGATCTACTCGAACGCGGTCCTGCGCAGCGGCGGGCGGATCAAGCTCAAGGACGCACTGACAGCGTCGTAAGTGTTTGCGCAGGTCAGGTGGGTGTTCACGAGAGTCATTCGGGGGTTGCATCTGGACGCATGTCCCAGAGAGGATGCGCGACATGCCCGCCGCCCCGCCGCCCGATGTCGTCGAGCCGTTGCACCCGTCCGGCATCGCGGAAGCGGCGACGGTGCTGGCAGCAGCCCTGGCCGACGACCCCGGCTTCGTCCACCTGTTCCCCGTCCGCGCGCGTCGCGAACGTGAGCTCCGCGCGATGTACCGGATGACCCTGTCCGACTCCGTGCAGCACGGTCACGCGTTCGTGACCCGGCTCGACGGCGAGGTGACCGGCGCCATCGCCCTCTACCCGCCCGGCACCTACCCGATGACCCCCGCCCGCTGGTGGCGCCAGGCGTTCCGCATCGTGCGGATCGCCGTCAACACCCGCGAGCACAGCCTCGGCATCATCAAGTTCGGCGACGTGACCTCCGCCGGCGTCCCGGGCGACTCCTGGTACGTCGAGGCCCTCGGCGTCCGTCCCGACCTCCAGCGCGCCGGCCGCGGCAAGCGCCTCATGGCGACCGTCTTCGGGCTCATCGACGGCGCCGGCGCACCGTCCTACCTGGAGACCACCAAGCCCGACAACGTCGGCTACTACACCGCCCTCGGCTACAACCCGGTGAAGTCGCGCGTGCCCCTCGGCCACCCCGACGACGGACCGTGGATCTTCCCGATGCACCGCTCGCCTGTGGCTAGCGGCATGTAGCGTCAGCCCGCATGGGGGGACGTCGACTTCGCGTCCACCTTCATCACGGTCGCGCCGGACGCCTCTGCCGTCGCCGGCGTGGAACCGTCCGGGACGACCATCGCCGCCACTACCTTCTCCCTAATCGCGTCCGCGCCCTACGCGCTGCGGCGCTCCGACGTGATCTCTCAGGTGTGGCCCTCACGGCACGCGGTCGACCCTTCGTCTCTTGACGCGTTGGCGTCCTTCTACTCCCGGTCGCACCCGTGCCGCGGTCCAGCTACCTGAGCAAGCGGTACGGGTGGGACATCCACGCCGACGCCAACTGGCGGCTGGCGGTGTCCGCAGCGGGGTCGGACGCGTGCGAGGCGCTCGCGGCAGGGACCGCTGGACGGGTCGGCGGTGACGGTGCGGCCGGCGCTGCCGAGCTCGAGGCGGTGACGTGACATCTGGCCGCCGACGGTCCGGTCAGTCCATCACGGACCGCGAACTCGCCAACTGTCCGGTGGTCGGCAAGTTCTCGGACCTCGCACCTGGCGAATCGCCGAACCGCCGTTCGATAGTCGTCAACACCGCCGGCGCCATGTTCGTCCTGCGAAAGAGTGAATTTCACGATCAAGCCAAACCCCCCTCGCCGGCCGCTACCCTAGCCAAGGGCAGCCGTCGAGCCCGACCGATTTCCACAAGGAGGGCGCGCCGTGCAGTTGGCTGAACTTACGGTTAGAGGTTTGTTCGGAAAATATGATCATAGAGTACCTTTTCCCACCGCTTCCGAGGAGGACGCGGTTCCATCCGTCGTCATCCTGCATGGGCGCAATGGTATTGGGAAGACAACCGTGCTTCGCATGCTCAATGGAATGATGGCGCTCGACTTCTCCGCATTTCGGGCCGTGCCATTTGGAACAGCGCGACTAGTCTTTAACACTGGTTCCGCCATTTCGGTCGCAAGGCGGCCCGACGGTGTGCTCGTGGCCGAGTTCGACGGCGGATCCGCGCTACTCAGCCCCGACCAATCCGGTCCTTGGCGCGAGCAGGATGTGGAAGACGTCGAAAACTTCCGCAACCGTTTCAAGACAGCAACGGAACTGCTCTCCTTCGAGTATCTCGGCACACGTCGAGACCCTTTGGAAGAAGTCGTAGCAGGCGAACGCGCGCAAGTTGTGCGCGCTGCACGGAATAGATTGGTGCACACAGGTTCCGGCGAGTTGTCGGATGTCATTGCGCTTGAGGCGGCACTGGCCGCCGACCGACATCGAGATCGCGGCCCTCGCACTAGCTTGGCTGAGAAGGTCAAGCGCTTCATTCGCGAAGCGCAACTCGACTCCCCTTCATATTTTCGATCCAATCAGCCCGACCTGTTTATTCGGGTAATTGACGAACTTGCAAATCCGGGCAAGGCGCCCATGAAAAGAGAGGAGATTGTTCAGACGCTTAGCCGCGTCCACGAAATGGAGGCGACGCATCTCCGTCTCGGTTTGGGTCGCGATCAGTGGGACTTCGAGCGACTAATGGGAATTCTCGGTGCGAGTGGATCGAACCTAGACGAGCGGGTGCTAGCGGTTCTCGGCACCTACACAGAATTCCTGGAATCGCGAGCTGGCGCCCGCCAACTTATTGCGGAGCGATTGCTCACATTCGAATCCGTAATGGACGAATTCCTTTTCGACAAGTATGTACGCGTCGACGCTCGACAAGGCTTGACAATAAACGGTACGGACGAGGTGTCCAGCCTGTCCGAGAGCCAACTTTCATCGGGCGAGTTCCAACTGCTCTACCTCATGGTCTCCGCGCTAACCACGCGCCGACGAGGGACAATCATCGCTATCGACGAGCCAGAGCTCTCGATGCACGTCGGCTGGCAACGGAAACTGCTTCCAAGCCTAATCCGCTGTGCATCACGGGCGGCTCCTCAGTTCGTGATTGCAACACATTCCCCCGACGTCGCTGCTGGATATCCGCAGAGCCTGATCGAACTCAGCGGGTCCGTGATGTTCGATGCTGAGACGTGAGCCCCAGGCAATCTTCGCGGCGCATCGAATGGATCCTGATCGACGCGAGTTGTACGTCGAGGGGGTGACGGACCAGATATTCCTTGAGTGGCTCGCCCAGGCGCAAATTTCGAGCAATGCGCGAGTCATCGGGATAGATTTTGTCGAGATCGACTCCGGCACTGACGGCGGAAATCGCGGCCGTCTCTTGAGATTTCTCACTCTCGCCGACGATGTCGACGCTGATATTCGCGGACTTGTGGACGCCGATCATTTCCGCCTGCACGATGGTGGTGAAGTACTACCAGCCAAGGCGTGGCTCACTGATCATCGGGACCTTGAGAGTTATGTGCTCGCAGAGCCGAATCTCGATTCGGTACTGCGCGCAGGCTGCGGCATCTCCGAGCCACCCGCACTAGATATCTTTAATTCGATGGTGACGTGCGCGCGCTTCTTTGCAGCTGTGCGACTTGCTTCTATCCAGCAAGGACTTAGACTACCCGTTTCGGACGGCAAATGGATCCGACACGTCGACACTGCTGACGGTTTGTGCATTGATATTCGCAAGAGGCCGGCAGTTAGTGCTCTTCTTCAAGCCGCCGATCACTCCCTGAGGCTGCTGGACCAGCTGTTGCTCGATATCGAAGTCATTTCCGCTCACCTTCAAACGATTCCAGAACGCGACGTTATCCACGGGAAGGACAGCATGCGGATCCTGACAAAGCAACTTGCGACTCTCGGAATTCGCGTCGATGACGCTGGCAGGCTGGTGCGCAGCACGTTCGCCCGCGAGCACGTCGCCCAGTATCCGACGCTTGCCGCGATCGTGTCCTATCTTTCTGGCGAATAGTTCTCCCCTGAACCCATGTGTCCCCCACTACCGGCGCGCGCTATCATGCCGCCAGGCCGCCGTTTAGTGCTTTAGGCGCTAAAGAGCCGGCTCGGTTCGCCGATGGTGTACCGGTCGCAGCCGGGCTCGCCGGGGAGTTCCTCGCGCTCGCCGACAAGGTCGGGGATTGCGCGCTGGTCGGTCGGCACTACGTGGGCGTAGGGCGGCAGCAGTGGGGGCGGTTCGCCCGCAACGATGGACGATCCGAAGAAGCTGTTCCACTCGGTGCGGCCGGCGCTCGCGGTGCGCTGGCTGGGCCAGCTCCCGGACGCCGCGCTCCCGCCGATGACGCTCGGCGATGTGGCGGCGCAGACGGTTCTGACGGCCGGGCAATGCGACGCGATCGACGACCTCGTCGCGCTCAAGGCGGTCACGCAGGAGACGGGTTCCGGCGCCATGCCCGCCGTGCTGAGCTAGCTGGTGTCGGTGGAGCTGCTCGACCGGCCCTGGCTGGAGTATCGACGGACCGATCTCGACGCCACGCGGGCGGTCGCCGCGGAAATCTCCGCCACGCGTTGCGGACGTACGCGGCCTGACCTGTGCTGTCGGACGCGGCTGCGACCATGAGCCGTGTCCTTGCTGCTGCTCCTCGACGACCCGTCGCGCGCTGGCGTGGTGGAGCTGCAGTCGCTGACTGACCAGGGCGAGGCGCTCGGCTCGGTCACGGTCGCTGCCGAGGACCTCGTCGAGGTCGTCCGCGAGCGTGAGGCGGACCGGCCGCGGTGGGTCTGGGACGACACGTCGCGCCGCTACCCGGCGCTGCTGGCGGCAGGGGTGCGGGTCGAGCGGTGTCACGACCTGCGGCTCTGCCACGCGATCCTGCGGCGGAGCGTGTACTCGAAGGAATCGGCCCTGGCCATTGCGGAAGCGGGGCCGTGGGACGGGCCTCGCACGCCGCCGCCGGTCGAGGGCAGCCTGTTCGACGACGCGGGACCGTCGACCCCGGCGGATCCCCTCGACGAGCTGCGGAACCAGCTCGCGGCGGTGGCGGGTGCGGACGAGCCCGGGCGCCTGCGGCTGCTGCTGGCCGCCGAGTCCACGGGTGCGCTGATCGCCGCGGAGATGCAGCACGACGGGATGCCGTGGAGCGTCGAGGCGCACGATGCCCTCCTGACGGAGATGCTCGGTCCGCGCCCGCGAAGCGGACGGCCGGCCAAGCTGGAGGCGCTGGCCGACGAGGTCCGGGAGGCGCTCGGGCAGCCGTCGCTGAACCTGGACTCGCAGCCGGACCTGCTGCGCGGGTTGCGGTCGGCGGGTTGCGACGTGGAGTCGACCGGGAAGTGGGAGATCCAGCAGCTCGACCACCCGGTGAAGGAGCCTCTGCTCGCGTACAAGAAGCTCGCCCGGCTCCTCAGCTCCAACGGCTGGGCGTGGATGGAGGCCTGGGTCCACGACGGCCGGTTCCGTCCCGACTACGTGCCGGGCGGTGTGGTGACCGGGCGGTGGGCGACCAGCGGTGGGGGTGCGCTCCAGCTGCCCGCGAGCGTCCGTGCGGCGGTGCGTGCCGACCCGGGGTGGAAGCTCGTCGTCGCCGATGCCGCCCAGCTGGAACCGCGCGTGCTGGCCGCGATGTCGGGCGACGGCGCGATGGCCGCGGCCGGTCGGCACGCCGACCTGTACCAGGGGGTGGTGGACGCGGGCATCGTCGAGACCCGCTCCGAGGCCAAGTACGCGATGCTCGGCGCGATCTACGGCGCGACCACCGGCCCGTCGGCGGTCCTCATGCCCCGCCTGACCAAGGCCTACCCGCGGGCGGTCGCGCTGGTCGAGGCGGGCGCCCGGGCCGGAGAGCGCGGCGATGTCGTGTCCACCTGGCTCGGCCGCACGTCACCGCGTCCGGACGCAGCCTGGCAGGCGGAGCTCGCCGCCGCGTCGGCCGAGGGAGCGGGTGCCGAGGACGTCCGGGCCGCACGCCGACGCGGGCGGGACTGGGGGCGGTTCACGCGGAACTTCATCGTGCAGGGGACCGCCGCCGAGTGGGCGCTGTGCTGGATGGCGTCGCTGCGGCGCCGGCTGCTCGCGGTCGACGGCCGGCCGCACCTGGTGTTCTTCCTGCACGACGAGGTCATGGTCCACTCGCCGGCGGACGTCGCCGACGTGGTCGCGGTCGCCGTGCGGGAGTCGGCGGTCGAGGCGGGACGGTTGCTGTTCGGGGACACCCCCGTGGACTTCGCGCTGAACGTCACCGTGGTGGACAGCTACGACCAGGCGAAGTAGCGGTCAGTGGCTCAGGATCAGCTTGAGCGCGATGACGAGGAGCCCGAAGCCTGCCGCCAGGGCGGTCTCGCCCAGCAGCGGAGCACCACGGACCCCGGCTCGGTGTGCCGCGAACGCGGCGACGCCCGCGAGCATCGCGACCGTGAACCAGAGCGAGAGGAACGCGGCGTTCGCCACGTTCATGCCGAGGATCCGACCGATCAGGAAGACGACGAGCACCGGCAAACTGCCCAGCAGGACGCCGGTGTTGTTGCGCAGCGCGTGGCGGAGCCGGTGGTGCGCACTGTGGTCGGTGTCCTCGAAGCGCCCGCCGATCGCGTCCGCGTAGACGTGCGCGAGCCAGTAGGTCACCGAGACCAGGGCGGTCGCGACGACCACCAGCTCGCCCGTCTCTGCGCCGGCGCTGGTCGCGGCGAGGACGACGCTCGACACCAGGGCGCCGTAGAGCATCTCCGCCGGCCCCTTGCTGTGCAGGAACCGTCCTACGCGCGTGACGCGATCGTCCACGTTCTCCCTCAACCCTCCGCGGTCGGACAACGGTCCCTATCGTGACCTATCCGGAGACGGGCCACCGCCTCGGCGCCGATCAGGACGACGTCGGCCAGGTCTGGAGCCGGCCGCACATCCCGTACCGGCGCGGCGCCGGGTCGGCCTCGACACCGGAGACCGTGCCGCGGGCGAGGTGCGGCGCGACACCGCGGAAGAGTCCTTCGAGCGCGGCCGCGGTGCTCTCGGTCTCCGGGTAGACGTTGCGCGTCCACGTCTCCTGCCAGCGCGGCGCGAACGGTCGGACCAGGCGGGTCGCGGCGTCGTGGAGCGGTGTGAGGGCGGCGGGGCCGAGGCGGTCGACGGCGGCGCCGAGCTCGGCGTACCCCTCCAGGGCGAGGTCGCGGCGGCGGCGGGCGGCTGCGGCGATCTCGTCGTCGGAGGCCCCCTCACCCGGGAGGGTGGCCGCCTCGCGGTACGCGGCCGGGTCGGCGAGGACGGCCGCCGGGAAGGTCAGGACGGCGTCGCCGGCCTCGGGCAGCCCCGCGTTCGACATGAGGACCAGGACCTCGAGGTCGCCGTCGTTCACGGCGCGGTGCACGACCCCGGGGCCGAACGAGACGATCGACCCGGGGCGCAGCGGGTGCACCAAGAACCCCGACGGCCCGAGCGTGTGGACGGCCCCGGTCCCGCCGAGGACGACGTACGCCTCGGACGAGGCGACGTGCAGGTGCGGCGACCCGCTGCCCGCCACGCCGACGCCGTCGGGTGAGGGCCAGTCGTACACGCGCAGGTGGCTGATCGAGACACCACCGGGAAGTCCGCTCATCGGATCAGGATCCCCCGACCTGGGGCCGACCGGTCGGTCGTCTCATGCCGGGACCGACTCCGCGCCGAGCGCGGCCAGCGCCGCGGCGGACGTGGGGTCGCTGGGACCGTCGGCGATCACGACCGCGTACCGGAACCGCAGGGTGTCCCCGGGGACGAACGGGACCTCGGTGGAGAAGAACGGTGCCGGGTTCAGGCAGCCGAACTGCTCGGTCCGGGCGAACCACTGCGGCGGGTGCGACGGGTTGTCGGTGCCGTCGACGATGACGACGGTCGACTCCCCGCCGGTGTCGTCGTGCCGGCCGACGAACCCCATCCAGGGACCGCGCGTGCCGCGAGCCTCCTCGCCGCCGGAGAAGTCGGGGGCGAGGAGGGTGCCGCCGGTGAACGACCGGGGACCGCGCCAGAACAGCCCGCCGTACCCGGCGTTCTCGCGACCGCGCGTCGTGGGCGACCCGATGGTCAGGTCGTCGGCGGACACGTTGGTCATCGTCGTCTCGAACGTCAGCACCCAGGCGTCGTCGCGACCCTCCGGGACGACGAACCCGAGGGTCCGCTGCTCGTCGATCACGTGAGCTCCGGCCTGCGTGTGCCAGGCGAGGGTGTGCGTGAGGTCGACCCGGTCCTGCTCGACCGTCAGCGAGGTGAGCGCGACGTGGTCCATCGACCCGTCGTTCTCCAGCTGCACGTACCCCTGACCGTGCACGTAGGTGGGGCCGCCCCAGAAGTTGTGCTCGCCGACCACCGGCAGTGACCAGGCGATGCCCTTGTGCCACACGTGGTCGTGCGGCCGGAACGCGGTGACCAGGTCGCCGCCGCGCGTGCGGACCGGGTGCAGGTAGGGGCGCGGGCTCTCCAGCTGCACGTCGGTGGGGACGTAGATGTACTGCGCCAGGGTGGTCCCGTCGAGGACGACGTCGATCGCCCGGCCGACGTCGTGCAGGGCGGAGAGGGTCACCGGTCCGCCTCGAGCGAGACGCCGAGGTCCAGGTCGCCGATCGTCACCGGCAGGCCCGTGACCAGCGACTGGTTGGCCGCGATGCCGACCGACACGGCCCGCAGCCCGTCGAGGTACCCCGCGGGGCGGCCCAGGGCGTCCTCGGACACCCGCAGGTGCCGTCGGAACACGTCCTTGAGCAGGATCGCGTCGCCGCCGCCGTGCCCGCCGATGCCGTCGGGGATCGGGAACTCGGTGGCCCGCTCCCAGTGCTTCTGCACCAGCAGCCGCTCCCCCTCGGGCCGCAGCGCGTCGCCGAGCGAGGTCGGGGTGGCCGACGGGTCGAGCAGCGCGTTGCCGTCCTCGTCGAGCGCGATCGCCCCGCGCTCGACGACCTCGAGCTCCGCACGCCCGGCGGTGCCGTTGACGGTGACGCGGTACCCCTCCCAGGGACTGTGCGCGTTCAGCGAGTAGGTCAGGGTGGCGCCGCGGCGGTAGTCGACGAGGAGCGCCAGGTTGTCCTCGATGGTGATGCCGGGGCCGAACACGTCCTGGTCGCGCAGGTAGCCGTCGTGCTCCTCGGCGTCGAGGTACAGCGACTTCAGGCGCGGGTCGGCGTTGAGGTCGAGCGTGAACGGGTCGCCCACGACGCCGGTGCCCCGGGCGGGTCGGGCGCCCAGCCCGCGGTCGGCGGCGTTGCGGTCGCCGTAGAACTTCAGGCCGCCGCGGGCGTAGACGCGGGCCGGCACGTCGCCCAGCCACCAGTTGACCAGGTCGAAGTGGTGGCTCGACTTGTGCACCAGCAGGCCGCCGGAGTTCTTCTTCTCGCGGTGCCAGCGGCGGAAGTAGTCGGCGCCGTGCACGGTGTCCAGCGCCCACTCGAAGTGCACGGACGTCACCTCGCCGATCTCGCCGGACGCGATGACCTGGCGCAGGGAGGAGTTCCGCGGGGCGTACCGGTAGTTGAACGTCATGACGACGTCCCGGCCGGTCTCGGCGACCGCGCCCGTGATGCGGCGGCAGCCGGGCCGGTCGACGGTCAGCGGCTTCTCGACGACGACGTCGGCCCCCGCGGCGAGCGCCCGCGCGACGAGCTCCGCGTGCGCGTGGTCGGGTGCGGTGACGATCACGACGTCGACGGACTGCTCGGCGATCATCTTCTCGAGGCCGTCCGGCGCGTACTGCGGCAGCCCGGCGGTCCGGCCGAGAGCCTGGGAGACGACCCCCTCGTAGTGGTCCATCCGGCCCGGGTTGGTGTCCAGAAGCGCGACCAGGGTGGCGACGTCGGCGTGCTCCCCGACGATCGCGTCGACGTACATGCCCGCCCGGTGCCCCGTCCCGGCCACGGCGTAGCGCAGGCGCTCACCCGGCGGCGCGGGGGCGAACTCGGGGATGACGCCGGGTCCGGCGACCGTGCTGCTGCTCGATGCGGGACGCGGTGCGGTGGGGTTCTGGTCGCTCACGGGTGTCCTCGGTGTGTGTCGTCGCCTCGTTGCGACGGACGCGTGGGAAAGCGTTGTCCGTCGGTAGGTAGCCTAAGCGGTGGACCTGAAGTTGCACAGAGGAGATCCGATGTCCCCGCGAGCCACCGTCCTGCTGCACCCCGACTTCCGCGTGGGCGAGATCGACCGCCGCCTGTTCGCGTCGTTCGTCGAGCACCTCGGGCGCGCCGTCTACACCGGCATCTACGAGCCGGGCCACGAGACCGCCGACGAGCACGGCTTCCGCCGCGACGTCGCCGACCTGACCCGCGAGCTCGGCGTGAGCATGGTCCGGTACCCCGGCGGCAACTTCGTCTCCAACTACGTCTGGGAGGACGCCGTCGGACCCGTCGAGAACCGCCTGCCGTTCATCGACCTGGCGTGGCGGACCATCGAGCCGAACACCGTGGGCACCGACGAGTTCCTGCAGTGGGCCGAGCGCGAGGGCATCGAGCCGATGATGGCCGTCAACCTGGGCATCCGCGGGGTCGCCGCCGCGGCGGCGCTCGTCGAGTACTGCAACGGCGAGGCCGGGTCGCGCTGGGCCGACCTGCGCATCGCGAACGGTCGCGCCGAGCCCTACGGTGTGCGGCTGTGGTGCCTGGGCAACGAGATGGACGGCCCGTGGCAGATCGGGCACAAGGACGCCGACGAGTACGGCAAGCTCGCCGCCGAGGCCGGCAAGGCCATGCGGCTGGTGGACCCGTCGATCGAGCTCGTGGTCTGCGGCTCGTCGTCGATGATGATGGACACCTTCGGCTCCTGGGAGCAGACCGTCCTCGAGCACACGTGGGACGTCGTCGACCACCTCTCGATGCACGCCTACTACGAGGAGATGGACGGCGACCGCGCCTCGTTCCTCGGGTCCGGCACGTCGATGGACCGGTTCATCCGACGCGTCATCGCGTCCGCCGACGCCGTCGCCGCCCGGCGCCGGTCCGACAAGGTGGTCACCCTGTCGTTCGACGAGTGGAACGTCTGGTACCTGCAGTCCCGGTTCGTCGGCGAGAAGAACCTCCCGCTGCAGAGGGACGCCCCGCGCATCATCGAGGACGTCTACTCGGCGCTCGACGCGGTCGTCGTCGGCGACCTGCTCGTCACGCTCCTCAACCACGCCGACCGCGTGCCCGTCGCGTGCCTGGCCCAGCTGGTCAACGTGATCGCGCCGATCATGACCGAGCCCGACGGGCCCGCCTGGCGCCAGCCCACGTTCCACCCCTTCGCGACGACCGCGCGCCTGGCCCGCGGCACCGCCCTCGACCTGCGCGTCTCCTGTCCGACGATGGCGACGACGGCCCACGGCGACGTCCCGGTGGTCACCGCGGCCGCGACGCTCGACGGGTCCGACGTCGCCGTGTTCCTCGTCAACCGCTCCGCCGAGGCGGTCGAGGTCGAGCTGTCGCACCCCGGCGTGACGCTGGCCCTGGGCCGGGGCGTGCAGGTGACCGCCGACCACGAGCCCGCCGTCGAGGGACCGGAGCACGCTGCCGCGGTCGCGGAGCGCCACGTGTGCGAGGTCGACGGCCCCGCGTCGGCCACGGGCAGCACCGTCGTGACCCTCGCCCCGGAGTCGTGGACCGCGCTGCCGGGCACACTGACCCGCGCCTGACGCCGCACCGAGCTCGGCAGCCCGAACCACGGAGGCCGGCCCGAACTGCCAGTTCGCCCACTGCAGAGCGCCCGCACGGTGCGACTATCGACAGATGAGACGTCTCGGGCTCGTGGTCGGCTGGCTGCTCGGCCTGCTGGCCGCGGGCCTGGTGGGCTTCGGGGTCGCCGCCTACCTGAGCCCGAAGCCCGCGTCGGTCGTGATCCGTCGCCGGTTCGACCGCAACGGCGCCGAACGGCTCACCGCGACCCTGCCCTTCGTCCCCGGGCACGTCGTCTCCACCCTCGACATCCCCTACCGCGACGGCGACCCCGACGCCCGCCTCGACGTGCACCGCTCGACGACGCCCGACGTCGCTCTCCCGACGATCGTCTGGGTGCACGGCGGCGCGTGGCTGTCCGGCAGCAAGGACCTCATCGCCAACTACCTGCGGGTGATTGCCGGCGGCGGCTGCACGGTGGTCGGTGTCGGCTACTCGATCTCGCCTCGGGCCACCTACCCGACGCAGGCACTCCAGCTTCTCGACGCCCTCGCCTACCTCACGGAGCACGCCGACGAGCTCGGCATCGACGCGCAGCGCCTGGTCCTGGCGGGCGACTCGGCAGGCGCCCAGATCAGCGCGCAGGTCGCGGGCATGGTGACGAGCCCGGCATACGCCGCGTCCATCGACGCCCACCCGCGGATCAGCCCCGACCAGCTCGCGGGGACCGTGCTCTTCTGCGGGGCGTTCGACATGTCGCTCGCGCGCGGGCTGCGCGGCCGCAACCGCTGGTTCGTCGACTCGGTGATGCGGTCGTTCACGGGCACCCTCGACTATCTCGACGACCCCCGTTTCTCCGGCATCTCCGTCGTCGAGCACCTGACCGCCGACTTCCCGCCGACGTTCGTCTCCTGCGGCAACGCCGATCCTGGACTAGGCCACACCCTGTCGCTGATCGCCACGCTCGAGCGGTTCGGCGTCCCCCACGAGACCCTCCTCTTCGACGCCGACCACGTCCCGCCCCTGGGGCACAACTACCAGTTTCGCCTCGGCACCGACGCCGGCCAGGAGGCCCTGGCCGCGATCCAGCGGTTCGTCGAACGGCTGCCGTAGGCCGTCGCGGGTGCACGGCCACGCGTGGCGGCGGCCTACTCTGCGGGCATGACGACCTGCCCGACGTGCGGTGAGGGGGGCATACCTGCGCTCTTCGGGCTCCCGATCGAGGCTGCCCGGGCCGCGGGTGACGCTGGAGACCTGGCCCTCATGGGTTGCTTCGAGCCTGAGGAGCCGGTGCACTACCGGTGCGCGAGCGGCCACACCTGGCACGTCGACGACGAGAGTCGGTGGCAGGCGGACCTCATCGCCGCCCTGGCAAAGCATGGCTACGAAGCTTCCATCGAGGAGGGCTGAGGAGCGCCGGCCGCTCCGCAGCCTCTCGCTAGCCCTGGCGGACCGACGCGCGGTGCTCGACGGCCACGACTGCCAGCGACAGCAGCCCGGGGACGATGACGGCGAGCGGCGCGAGCATCCACACCATGACCGCGCACAGCCCGAGCGCGACGACGAGCAGGACGGTGCCGGTCAGGTCGTCGCCGGTGCGCTTGGCGGCGGTCTGCACGACGGTCCCCCAGCGCGCGCCGGGCGACCAGCCGGCGGCGGACCGGAGCACGACCACGAGCAGCACGGCGACCAGGAACACGGTCGCGATCCGGACGCCGGTCCCGCCCGGCATCCCGCCGACGCCGATGAGCTGCAGGTTGAACAGCAGGACCAGCAGGAGGACCGGCATGCCGATCGAGACGAGCCAGACGCCCCGGCAGGCGGACCGGAAGTCCTCCCAGAGCGCGGCGACGGTGTCGGGCCGGCCGTCGAGGTGCCGGCGGACGTGGGACACCCCGGCGGCGAGCGCGGGGACGGCGGTGATGATCGGGAGGCTGAGCACGGAGACCCCGAGGCCGACCAGGAGCGCCTCGCTGAACAGCCCGAACCGCCCGCCGCCGAGCAGCGGCCTCTGGTCCGGACCGGGCGGAACGTCGCCGTCGGCGGAACCCTCGGGTGCGTCCGCCGGGCGGCGGGAGTCGTCGTCGGAAGGCGGGGTGCTCATGGCATCCAGCCTCACACGGTCCGGCCGCCCGGTGGAAACCCCCATCAGCCCTTGAGTCCCTGGGTGGCCACGCCTTCGACGAGGTACCGCTGGAACACGAGGAAGAAAAGCATGACCGGGACGAGGGCGAGGACGGCCATCGCCATCTGGGCGCCGTAGTCCGAGGTCGTGGTCTGGTCGACGAAGAGTCGCAGCGCGATGGGCAGCGAGTACAGGTCGGGCTTCTTCAGGTACAGCAGCGGTCCGAAGAAGTCGTTCCAGGACCAGATGAACGCGAAGATCGCGCTGGTGACCAGGGCCGGCTTCATCAGCGGCAGCATGATCGATCGGAAGATCCGCACGTGGCCGGCGCCGTCGATGCGTGCGGCCTCATCGAGCTCACGCGGCAGGTTGCGCATGAACTGGACCATGAGGAAGACGAAGAACGCCTCGGCGGCGAGGAACTTGCCGATCAGCAGGGGCACGAACGTGTCCACCAGGCCGAGCCGGTTGAACACGATGTACTGCGGGATGATCACCACGTGGAACGGCAGCAGGAGCGTGCCGATCATGAGGGCGAAGAAGACGTTCCGCCCGGGGAAGTCGATCCGCGCGAAGGCGTAGGCGCTGATCGAGCACGACAGGGTGATCCCGATGACGGAGCCGACGGCCAGGATCGTCGAGTTCATGAAGAACGTCCAGAACGAGACGCCGCCGATGCCCTCGATGGCCTTCTGGAAGTTGGCCACGGTGAAGTCGGTGGGGATGAGGCTGACGTTGCCGACGATCTCGCTGGACGGCTTGAACGAGGACATCAGCATCCACACCGCGGGGTAGAGCACGACCACGATGAGGGCCAGCGAGCACAGGTGGAAGACCAGGGCCCGGCCACGCTTGCGGTTCTTGGTGGACTGCCGCAGCCGCGCGCTGTCCTGCGCGCTGACGATGTGGTCGGACGTCGACGTGATGGTGCTCATCACTTCCCCTCCCCGGAGTAGTGGACCCAGTGCTTCGAGCTCCAGAAGAAGACGGCCGCGAGTGCGCCGACGACGATCACGAGGATCCAGGCCATCGCGGAGGCGTAGCCCATCTGGAAGTCCTGGAAGCCGCGGAAGTAGAGGTAGAGCGTGTAGAAGAGCGTCGACCGGGCGGGGCCGCCGGTGCCGTTGGAGATGATGAACGCCGACGCGAAGATCTGGAACGCGTGGATCATCTCGAGCAGCAGGTTGAAGAAGATGACCGGCGAGAGCATCGGCAGCGTGATCCTCAGGAACTTGCGCGAGGCTCCGGCGCCGTCGACCGACGCGGCCTCGTACAGCTCCTGCGGGATCTGCTTGAGCCCGGCCAGGAAGATGACCATCGGCGCCCCGAACTGCCAGACGGTCAGCAGGATGAGCATCGGCATGGTGCGCGACGGGTCACCGACCCAGCCGCCGGCGGGGAAGCCGAGGAACTGGCCCACCTGGTCGACGATGCCGTTGTCGATGAACATCGCCTTCCACACGATCGCGATGGAGACCGAGGCCCCGATCAGCGAGGGTGCGTAGAACGAGGACCGGTAGAAGCCCTTGCCGCTGAACGCGTTGTTCAGCAGCATCGCCACGGCCAGCGCGGCGAGCAGCTTGATCGGGGTCCCCAGCACGACGTAGGTGAGAGTGACCTTCCACGCCTGCTGGTAGTTCGGGTCGGAGAACAGGCGTGTGAAGTTCTCCAGGCCGATCCACTCGGGCGGCGCGAACAGGTTGTAGTTCGTGAACGCCAGGTACAGCGAGGCGATCATCGGGCCCGCGGTGAGCAGGACGAACCCGAGCAGCCAGGGGCTCAGGAACGCGTAGCCGGCCAGGGACTCGGTCCGCTTGCGGCGCTTGCGGGCCGCGGTGTGCGCGGCCGTCGTGGGGCCCGTTGTCGGAGCCTCGGCAGTGAGGGTCACGAGCGTGATCCGTTCGTCGGTTGCGATGTGCTGGCGGCCTCGTCGGACCGCGGTGGGAGGTGGGCCGCCCCCGTGCCAGGGGCGGCCCACCACCGGTCACTGGGTGGAGAGCTCAGCCTCGGCGAACCACTGCTCGGCGAACTCGTCCACGGTGAGCGTGCCGTACGCGAGCTCCTCGGCGAGCGTCCGCCACTTGGCCTCGATGGTGCCGAAGCCCTTGACGGGGATCGGGGTGGACTCGGTCACCTGCTCGGCGACCTTCTCCTCGTACGCGATCACCTGGGCGTCGACGCTGCCCTCGGTGGTGTCGACGGCGGCGCGCTGGTCGGCGTCGGCCGGGACACCCTTGGAGGTACCGAAGATCTTGCCGACCTCGGGGTCCGTGAGCAGGAAGTTGATCAGCGTGGCCGCCTGCTCGGGGTACTCCGTGTTGGCGCCGGAGGACAGCAGCATCGACGGCTTGAAGAACAGGGCCTTCTCGCCCGGCTCGATCGACGGGATCTGCGCCATCGACAGGTCCGGGGTGCCCGAGTCGGCGACGTAGCCGGCCAGAAAGTTGTCCCAGCTCATCTCCGACGCGGTCTCGTTGACCGTGAACCCGCCCTTGGGGGCGAGCGAGACGTTGCGGTCGACGGGGTAGACCGCCTTGTCGGCCCGCAGGTCGGCCGTCAGGTCGAGGAACTCGGTCACGTCGGCCTCGTCGAAGCCGAAGGTGCCGTCGTCCTCGAAGGGCGTGATGCCCTTCTGGAGCAGCCACTGGATGAAGAACCAGAAGGTGCCCGTGTAGTCGACCGCGCCGTAGAGGGCGTACCCGTCGGCCGTCGACTCGCCGGCGCCGGAGACGTCCGCGATGAACTCGTTGTAGTCCTCCCACGTGTACTCGGCCTCGTCGGGGAACGTCGCCCCGGTCTGCTCGATCACGTTGGGGTTCTGGAACATGGCGAACGTGTTGGTCGACGTGGGGATGCCGATCATCTTGTCGTCGAGGACGCCCGCGGTGGTGAGCGTCTCGTCGAAGCCGGCGAGGTCGATCGTGCCGTTGTCCACCCACTCCTGCAGGTCGAGCAGCTGGCCGTTCTGGTTGAACTCACGCAGGTACGACAGGTCGAACTGCATGACGTCCGGGAGCGCGCGGCCGGCGGCCTCCGTGGAGCGTGCCGTCCAGTAGTCCGGGAACGCAGCGAAGCTGGTCTGGACCGTGATGTACGGGTACTTCTCCTTGAAGAGGGCGAGCGCCTCGTTGTACCGGGCGGCTCGGTCGTCGTTGCCCCACCACGTGAAGTTCAGGGTCACTTCGGAGGTGTCCGGGCCGGTGGAGCTGGCCGTCGGCTCGCTGTCGCCGGAGTCGCCGGAGGAGCAGGCGGTCAGGGCGAGGGCGGCGACGGCCGCAACTGCGGCGGTCTTCCAGATGATTCGCTTCATCGTCGTTGAGCCTCCTTGCTCGAAGGTGTGAAAGCGCATTCCGGACGTTAGGCGAGCGTTTCGCGGCATGTCAACGCTTCTCGCTGAATCGTTACAAACCCGTTGGGTACGCCTGGGTCGTGCCGGCCACGACGGTGAGGTGGCTACTGTCGATGATGCGCCGGTCGCGGAGCGTAGAGCTTCGTCCCGACCTGTTGTATCGTTTCAATCTCTGTGCTGCCCGACGACGCGCCACACACCCTGGAGCCCCGGTGACCGACCGTCAGATCCCCTCGTGGTCCGAGCTCAAGCCGCTCATGCGGCCCAAGCCCCTGGTCCTGAACGGCACCGAGCGGCGCCTCGCGGACGCGCTGACCATCGCCGACCTGCGCACGGTCGCCCGCAAGCGCACCCCGCGCTCGGTGTTCGACTACACCGACGGCGCCGCCGAGGCCGAGATCAGCCTGCGCCGCGCCCGCCACCTCTTCCGGGAGCTGGAGTTCCAGCCGTCGATCCTGCACGACGTGTCCCACGTCGACCCGACCACGGACATGATCGGGTCCCCGAGCGCTCTGCCGTTCGCGTTCGCGCCCACGGGGTTCACGCGGATGATGAACCACGAGGGCGAGCGCGCGGTGGTCCGGGTGGCCCAGCGCCGCGGCATCCCGTATGCGCTGTCCACGATGGGCACCACGTCCATCGAGGAGGTGGCGAAGGCCGGTCCCGACGCGCGCAAGTGGTTCCAGCTCTACGTGTGGAAGGACCGCTCCGCCGGTGAGGACCTCATGGCCCGCGCCAAGGCCGCCGGGTACGAGGCGCTCATGCTCACCGTCGACGTCCCCGTCGCCGGCGCCCGGCTGCGCGACGCCCGCAACGGCTTCTCGATCCCGCCGGCGCTGACCGTCAAGACCGTGATCGACGCCGCCACCCACCCCGCCTGGTGGATGAACCTGCTGACCACCGAGCCGCTCACGTTCGCGTCCCTGTCCTCCTGGTCCGGGACCGTCGCGGACCTGCTGGACAAGCTGTTCGACCCGACCATGACGATCGCTGACCTGGAGTGGATCCGCGCGTCCTGGGACGGGCCGCTGATCATCAAGGGCATCCAGACCGTCGCCGACGCCCGCCGGGTCACCGACGCCGGTGCCGACGCGGTGGTCCTGTCCAACCACGGCGGCCGCCAGCTCGACCGCGCCCCCGTGCCGTTGCGCCTGCTGCCCGACGTCGCCGAGGCCGTCGGGGACCGCACCCAGGTCTGGGTCGACACCGGCATCATGTCCGGCGCCGACGTCGTCGCCGCGCTCGCACTCGGTGCCGACGCGACCCTCGTCGGCCGCGCCTACCTGTACGGCCTGATGGCCGGCGGCGAACGCGGCGTCGACCGCGCCGTGCAGATCCTCGAGCGCGAGATCCGCCGCACGATGGCCCTGCTGGGCGTCTCCACGGTCAAGGAGCTGGGCCCCCAGCACGTCCGGCTGCCCTGACCACACCCCCCGCAACGTCCGCACTCGAGTGGCCATGAGCCTCCACGAGTGCGGACGTTGCGTCGTCCACGCGCAGGACGTCCGCACTCGGGTGGCCTTGAGGCCTCACGAGTGCGGACGTTGCAGTCGGAGCGCGACGACGGCCGCCCCGGGTGAGAGGAGTCACCCGGGGCGGCCGTCGCACCGCTCAGGTCAGCGCGTGACCTTCACCTTGAGGTCCGGGCTGCTCGTCGAGCCCAGCGGGTTGGACAGCTCGGCGCGGTAGACGTGCGTCCCCACCGCCCGGCCGCTGACCGCCGTGACCGCCTGCTGGGCGTTGAACCCGTTCGCGGTCAGCGACTGGGTGTCGATGAGCACGCCGTCCTCGTACAGCCGGTACTCGGTGGCGTTGGTGCCCCACCACAGGTTCGTGGTCAGCGTGTAGCTGCCGTCCCCGTCCCAGTTGTCGTGGCTCAGCACCGGGGTGCCCGGGTTGGCGGCCGTGACCTTGACCGTGAGTGGCGCGGTCGTCGTCGACCCGTGCTGGTTGGTCAGCACCGCGGTGTAGACGTAGGAGCCGTTGCGCTTGCCGGCGATCTGGAACGCCGCCGACTGGGCAGCCGGGGTGGCGTCCACCAGGTCACGCGTCGCGATCGCGACCCCGTTCTCCAGCAGCGTCACGCTCTGCGCGTTCTGGCCCCACCACAGGTTGAGGGCCACCGTGTAGCTGCTGTCGTTGTCCCAGTTGTCGCTGGACAGAACGCCCTTGGCGGGCTTGGCCGTCGCCGGGCCGGGCACCCGCTCGTCCGGACCCGTCGCGGCGCCCGTGTAGACGATGTGCGGCGCGGCGGGCGTCGACATCCCGTCGCCCAGGAAGTAGCCCGTGTGCGGCGGCTGGTTGTAGCCGGTGTTCTGCCACGAGACGCCGAGCCGGTACACCGGGTCGGACTGCAGGGTGCGCAGCCGGTGGTCGGTGAGGTCCACCGTCGTGGCGATCCGCAGCGCGGACGAGTCCGCCAGACGGGTCACCAGCTCCTCGCGCCAGTCCCCGAACAGGTCGGCCTGCAGGGCGGGGGTGCCCTTGGTGCCGTTGTCGGAGAGCGTTCCGGTGGCTCTGTACAGCTCAGCAGATCTCGCCGTGCTCGCAGACCACTTGGAGATCGTCGGAACTCCGGTGAGCGTCTCCGTGTTCCAGTCGTGGTCGGTGATCTCCCGCAGCAGGTCGCCGTCCCACCAGGTCAGGAAGTTCGCCGCGGGGATGGTGGTCCCCAGCAGGGACCCGTCGGCGGCCCGCATCTCGCCGTCCCGCGAGTTCCAGACACCGTTGCTGACGACGGCCCACGACTCGGCACCGGGGTGCGACGCGTCGATGTCGCCCGAGGCCCCGCGACCGGTGTCGGCGGTGGCCGGCATCGACCAGAGCACCTCGCCCGTCGCGGCGTCGCGGAACGTCGCACCGATGCCCTTGCTGTGCGGGGCCTCCTCGTGCACCGCGAACACCTCGAGCCCGGGACGGTCCGGGTCGAGGTCGCTGACGTGCAGCGCGTCCCCGTGCCCGAGGCCGGTGCTGAAGAGCACCGTGCCGTCGTCGTCGATCGTCATGGACCCGAAGACGATCTCGTCCTTCTGGTCGCCGTCGACGTCGGCCACGGACAGGTTGTGGTTGCCCTGCCCGCGGTACTGCTCGCCGGCGACGTCGGAGTCGAACGTCCACCGCTTCACCAGCTGCGAGCCGTCGAAGTCGTACGCCGACACCACGGTCCGCGTGTAGTACCCGCGGCTCATGAGAAGGCTCGGGTGCTCGCCGTCGAGGTAGGCCACGCCCGCGAGGAACCGGTCGACCCGGTTGCCGTAGGCGTCGCCCCACGCCCCCACGTCACCGCGCGGCGGCGTGTAGTCGATCGTGTCGACCACCGCACCGGTCGCACCGGAGAACACCGTGAGGAACTCCGGCCCCGTGAGCACGTAGCCCGAGGAGTTCCGGTAGTCCGCCCGCGCGTCACCGATCACGGTGCCGACGCCGTCGACGGTCCCGTCCGCGGTCTTCATGCTGACCTCGGCCTTCCCGTCACCGTCCAGGTCGAACACCTGGAGCTGCGTGTAGTGCGCGCCGGCCCGGATGTTCCTGCCCAGGTCGATGCGCCACAGCCGGGTGCCGTCCAGCTCGTAGGCGTCGACGTACACGTTGCCCGTGTACCCGGCCTGCGAGTTGTCCTTGGAGTTGGACGGGTCCCACTTCACGACGACCTCGTACTGCCCGTCACCGTCGACGTCCCCGACGGACGCGTCGTTGGCGCTGTACGTGTACGGCTGGCCGTCCTTCGTGTACGCGTCGGCGGGCTTGTCCAGCGGCACGTCGAGGTGCTGGCTGTCCCACACGCGGAACTCGCCGGTGGCCCAGCGCTCGATGCCGTCGACCACAGAGCTGACGCGGTAGACGTCGTCGGCGCCGCCGTCGGCGTCCAGCAGGTTGGTGCTCGACGTGACCGGGGCGGTCGTGATCCGGGCACCGTCGCGGTACACGTGGAACGTGATCGAGTCCGGGTCGAGGCCGAGCTGACGCCAGCCGAGGTAGACCCCGCCGTCGACCGCGACCGCGACCGGGGAGCGGTCCAGCCGCTCGGCCTGCCGGGCGAGGGTGGTGACGGCCGGCGACGTCAGAGAGTCCGACTGTGCCGACACCCCGCCCGCGTTCACCGAGGCCACCCGGTACGTGTACGCGATGGTCGTGAGCACCGTGGTGTCCGTGTACGAGGAACCGTCCGCCCGGCCGACGACGACGAACGAGCCGTCCTTGGCCTGCCGGAGCACCTGGTAGAACAGCGCACCGTCGACGGCGTCCCAGCGGATCGTCACGTCGTTCTTGTTCACGTCGCCCAGTCGCAGACCCGTCGGAACGCCCGCGACCGGCACCTCGGGGTCGACCGTCGTCACGTCGAGCGTGTCCGTCGGCACCGACTCCAGACCGCTCGGGTCGAGCGCCACCACGTAGTACTCGTACGCCAGGCCGACGTCGGGCGTCGTGTCGACGAACGTGGTCGTCGTGACGTCACCGAGCGCCTCCGCGACGGCTGCCCCGGCGGCCTTCCGGTACACCCGGTACCCCGCGGAGTCGTCCGTCCCGGTCCAGCTGAGCGAGACGCTCACCGCCGAGCCGGTGATGCTCAGGTCGTCCAGCGTCAGACCCGACGGCGCCAGCAGCAGCGGCGTGATCTCGATTCCGTTCAGCCGGCTGGAGGAACCCGTCATCACCAGGTTGAGCTGCCCGTCGGTGACGAGCACCGGCTGGCTGACCTTCTCCGACACCGACCCCGCACCCGCGTTCGAGGCGCCGAAGTCCTTGCCCTCGAGCTGCACGTTGGAGCGGCTGGTGCCGATCCAGTCGCCGTTGTACGTCTTGACGGCGTAGCTGCCGTCCGGCACGTCGACGGCGAACACGTGCTGCGTCCCCGGCAGCAGGAAGTCGCGCTGCAGGGCGTTCGGCGGCGTCGGGAAGTTCACGCCGCGGTCGCGGCCGCCCAGCCCCGTCGGGTCCAGCCAGCCCCAGCCGAGCTCCGGGGTGTACCGGGAGAGCTGGCTCGCCTCGGTGTACCCCGGCATGAGCGGGTTGCCGGCCAGCTGCACGTCGAACTTGTACAGCGCGGCCTTGGTGGTGACGCGCACGGCGGCCGACGGGGCCGACGGTCCGCGACCGTTCACCGCGACCACCCGCAGGTCGTACGACGCACCCTCGACCAGGCCCCCGATCGCGGCCTGCGGGATCGTCGAGGTGGCGACGAGCGCGTAGGCGTCGTCCCCGTCCGCGGCGGCCTTGCGGAACACCTGGTAGATGTCCGCGCCCTCGCTCGCCGTCCAGGTGAGCTGCACCCCGGCGTTGGAGACGCTGCCGGCCACGACCCCGGCCGGTGCGGCGGGGACCTCGGCGGGCGGCGCGACGTCGACCACCTCGTCGGCCAGCGGGACGTCCAGGTCGGCGACGTCCCCCGCGACCAGGCGGGCGAGCTGGATCGCGCCGTACTCCTGGAAGTGGGTGTCGTCGACGGTGCCCGTCGGGCGGCCCGGGTACACGCCGGCAGGGACGTGCAGGAACACGCTCGTCGACGCCTCGGGCCCGATCTCGTCGAGGTACGCGCGGCTCGACGCGGACAGGTCCACCAGCGGTGTGCCCGTCTCGGTCGCCAGGGCCGTGGCCGCGGCGACGTACTCCGGGAACGACACGTTGAACTTCCCGGTCGCCGCGTCGAAGCTGCGACGGGACACGGGCGTGACGATGACCGGCTGGGCGCCGCGCTGGGTGGCGCCGTCGACGAACGTCCGCAGGTACTCCGCGTAGTCGTCGGGGGCGGCGAACCGGTCGTCGACCCCGTAGGTGGCGTCGTTGTGGCCGAACTGCACGAACAGGTAGTCGCCCGGCTTGACCAGGCGCAGCACCTCGTCGAGGCGGCCCTGGCTGATGAAGTTCTTCGACGAGCGCCCGCCGATCGCCCGGTTGTCCACCGTGACGTCGTCGGACAGGAACCGGCCGAGCATCTGGCCCCAGCCGGCCTGCGGCGCGTAGTCCGCCGTGTACGACTGGACCGTCGAGTCACCGGTGACCCAGACGGTCGGCTCGCTGCCCGGTGCGCGCGGGCTCTGCGCGGCGATCCGGAGCTGGTTGAGCTTCGGCGCCGAGCCGGCGAAGTCGAGGTTGAGCTGGCCGTCGACCACCGCGATGTCGAACGACATCTCGAGGAACTGGCCGGCCGGCTTGGACGTCGCGGCGACCTTCGCCATCTGCTCGGCGGTGATCGCGACGTCGGTCGCCTCCGTGGCGTCGCCCGCGACGAGGCTGACCGTGTAGTCGCCGTTGGGCAGGTCGACGACGAGCTCGGTGTCCCCCACGCTCACGAAGTCGGAGCGCAGCGCGTCGGCCGTGCCCCTGTCGGTCGCGGTGACGGCCCTCGTGTCGACGAAGCCGTACCGCGTGGTCGCGCTGTACGCGCTGGTCGCGTCGAGGCGGATCGCCTCCGGGACCAGCGCACCGCTGCCGAGGTCGAAGTCGAGGACGGCGGGAGTGGTCGGTGGCGTCGGCAGGCTGCTCACCGCGGCCGCCGACGGGACGGACAACCCGGCCGCGTCGATCGCCTGCACGCGGTAGTAGTGCAGGGCCGAGGTGTCGACGGGGTCGGTGGTGACCACGTCGCGCGCGTCGGTCCGCGCGACCTCCGTGTAGGTGCCGTCGACGGCGTCGGACCGCGAGACCGCGTACCCGGTGGCGCCCGCGACCTCGTTCCAGCGGAGCGTGACCGCGTCCGGGGTCACGTGGGCCATGCGGACGGAGGTCGGGGCGGCGATCGTCGAGGTGCCGGGCTCGGGCTCCTCGGGGGCGGTCCCCGTCTGCGCGACGACGATCGAGCTCACGTAGCCGCCCGCACCGCTGCCGGTGATCCCGACGGTGAGCTGCCCGTCGGCGACCGTGGCGGGCCAGGTGCCGGAGACGGTGGCCACCTTGGTGCTCAGCGAGCCGCCGCCCGCACCCTCGAGGGTCACGGTGGTCTTGGTGGTGCTGCTCCCGGCCAGCAGGTCGCCCGACCGGACCGTCACTTCGTACGTGCCGTTGGGCACGTCGAGGACGAACGTCCACGCGGTGGCGAGCACGAAGTCGCGGTCGGCAGGATCCTCCGCGCCCCGGTCGCGGGAGATCGGGGTGACACCGTCCGCCGGCACGATGCCGAAGCCGGTGGCTGCGCTGTAGCGGGTCGCGTCCGTCACCTGCTGGTAGCCGTCGGCCACCGGGCTCGTCGCGGTACCCAGGTCGAACTTCCACGTGGTGGGCGCGTCCGCCGCCACGGCGGGCAGCCCGCCCGTGGCGAGCATCGCGGCCGCCGCTGCGGTGGCGACGCCGGCCAGCAGGCCTCTGCGTGGTGCCGGTCGTCCCTCGTCGTGCACGCGCGTCGAGCGCATGGCATCACCCTTTGTCTCGTCGTTGAGAGCGCACCGGCTGGGTCCTTGGAACGATTCACCGGAGCAAGCAGGACCATTCGTACAGGCGCTTCCCGGCCTCGCGCAAGAGTTTCGGGCAAACTGGGGAAAGCGCTCGCCGTAGAACGTTTTCCGCGAGCCCGTCGTGACAGCGCAGTCAGCGAGCGGACGTCACCCGTCCGCCGGCACCCCGCACGCCGTCCGGATGAACGAGAACAGCGCCGACCGCAACGCCTCGCTGGACGGCAGGTAGAACACCGGCTGCTCCACCCCGTCCACCCGCGTGTGCACCCCGAAGAACGTGCCGCGCTTGTCGTCCGCGACCGCGTGCAGGTCGCACCGACCGGCGACGGCAGGAAGCGTCACCGCGCCGGCGCCGTCGAGCGCGACCGGCCAGCTCACGGCTCCCCCGGGCGGTGCGAACAGGATCGTCCGGTCCACCTGCGTGACCTCGACCCGGGGACCGCCCGCCACCGGTTCGACCTCGAGCGTCACGTTCGCGAGGAGAGTCCCGCCGACGTCGCTCGTGGTGAGCGTGTCCGCCAGCGTGAGCGTCGCACCCTCGGCCACCGCGACCCCCGCACAGTCCTCCCCGTGGATCCGCGCCAGATGCCCCTGCGGGTCCGCCGGCTCCGCGACGAGCGTCGACCGCCGGCCCGCGTCGTCCACCAGGTCGACCTCCGCGCTGGCCCGACCGGCTCCGGCGTCGTCGCACTCCGGATCGCCCAGCGCCACGGAGAAGTCGCGGTCCACGCCCGCCCTCAGGATCCTCCCCTTGTCAGTCGCGGCGACTCCCTCGACGCCGGGCACCGCCAGCCGCACCCCCGTCACCGACAGGTCACCAGGACCGGCGTTGGTCACGCGCACCTGCACCACGCGCTGCGCCCACGTGCTGCGGCCCTGCCGGATCTCGACACTGATCCCCGCGAGCACGTCCGCCGGGACCTCCGACGACGTCGGCTTGGGCGTGGGCGTGGGCTGCGCCGGCCCGCCGACGCTGCACCCCGCGAGCGCGAGCGCGAGCACGACCACCGCCACCCACCGTCGTCCGGACACCCTCCGATGGTGCCGCACCCGCTGCCGCCGACGAAGGCGATCAGGTCGCCTGCCTCGAACGTCCGCGCGTAGAGGTCCCGGCGCGACCGTGCGCGGACAGCCCCACGGAGACGGTCAGTCGCCGCCGCGAGCCAGGTCGCGGCGCATCACGAAGTTCGTGAGCGCCACCCCGCGCAGCACGGGATGCTGCTCCACGACCACGACGAACCCGTGCGCCTCGAAGAACGGTCGCGCGGTCAGGCTCGCGTGGGTGCTCAGCCCGACCGCGCCCAGCTCCTGCGCCGTGGTCGCCGCCCAGGCCAGGAGGGCCGACGCCACCCCGCGTCGGGCGAACGCCGGATCGACGAACAGCATGTCGACGTACCCGCGCGCGTCGACGTCCGTGAACCCGGCAACCCGACCGTCGACCTCCGCGACGCGCGTGCGTGCCGCCCGGCGCCGGTCCGCCCACCCGGCGGGGTCGATCTCGTCGCTCGCCCACGCGGCGACCTGCGTCGGCGTGTAGTCGCGGGCCGCTGTGAGCCGGATCGCGCGCAGGAAGACGTCGAGCGTCGCGGGGCCGTCGGACTCGTCGTAGTCGCGCAGGATCACGACCAACGAGCCTACGACCGCGAGGGGCGCGGACTCGGCCGCGAGCGGCGCGGTCACGATGCGTCCGTCAGGCGCGCGCACTCCGTCGCGGGTGGCACGACCTCGACGCACGTCCGCCGGGCGCACTCGCACTCGCTCCGCCGCGCGTCCGTCAGGCGCGCACGCTCCGCGCTGGTGGCGCCGCGCCGGCCCGTCGGGTCAGGGAACCGCCGCGAACGGCGCACCCAGCTCGGCGAACGTCGCCCCCTCGTCGGCGACGCGCGTGCACCACGCCTCGACGTCGGCGATGACGGGGTGCCGGGCGCCGCCCTCGTCGACCCACTCCACCAGGGCGTCCGGCACGGGCGTCGGGTCCGGCCCGGTCCGCACCGCCTCCAGCACGCGCAGGAATGCCCCGGTGTCCGCGACCGAGCACCGCAGCGTGACGGGCGGGTGCTCGCGGGCGGTGAGCAGCTGGGCCAGCAGGTCCACCCGGCCGCACCGGATCCGACGGGTCCCGCGCGGCGACGACACCTCGATCTCGTCGGTCTCGTAGAGCAGCGTCGCGGTGCCCAGGGTCCCGCGCACGGTGACGCGCGCGGGCGACCGCTCGGGTGCGCAGAGGGTCAGCCCCGCGGCGACGCGGATCCCGGCCCGGGTGTCGACGACGACGGCGGAGGTGTCGTCCGCCTCGATGGGGTGCGCCCGGTACAGGTCGAGCCGCACGTCGGTCACGTCGTCCGCGGTCCGCGCGCCCGCGAGCAGGAGAGCCGTGGCGATCGCGTGCGCGAGCGGGTTGGTGACGACGCCGTCGACCACCTCGACCCCGTCGAGGGTGCGCCGGCCGGCCCACCGCGCGCGCTGGTAGTAGGCCGCGGTCCGCACCCAGGTGCCGACGGCGCCGACGCCGGTGATCTCCCCCAGCTCACCCGTGGCGACGATCCGCGCCACCTCGTCCACCGCGCCGGAGCCGAAGGTCTGGAACCCGACCTGGCACAGCCGTCCGGTCTCCTCCACCACGGCCAGCAGCGCGGCGTGCTCGGCCAGCGACGCGGTGGTCGGCTTCTCCAGCAGCACGTCGCAGCCGGCCCGCAGCGCGGCGGACGCGAGGGCGAGGTGGGTGTGGATCGGGGTCGAGATGACCACGACGTCCGGGCGAGCCTCCGCGAGGAGGGTGTCGAGGTCCGGGTACCACGGGACGTCGCCGTCGAGCGGACGCGGGTCCACCAGGGCGGTGAGGGTCGCGAGGCCGCGTTCCTGCAGGTCCGCGACCCGGCGCACGTGCGAGGCACCGTGACCGTGGATGCCGACCACCGCGATGGTCGGCAGTGCCGTCGCCGTGGGCTGCGCCGCGTCACGGACCGTGTGCACGGTCATCCCCAGGCCTGCGCGGCGAGCCGTCCTGCCTCGTCGGCACCGAGCGCCCGGTCCACCACGACAGCGGCCAGCCCGACGTCGAGCCGGTCCCCCTCGGGCACGTCGACCACCTGGTCCCAGGCGAGCGCGGGACCCGCGCCGACGTACTCCGCCACGCGGGCGAACCAGGGGCGCAGGTGGTCGGGGTGCTGGACGAGCAGGACCGTCGTCGTCGTGCCCTCGCGGCGCTGCACGAACGCGAGCCACGGCGACAGGCTGCCGTGCACGGCCTCCTCGCCGACGAGCCCCGCTCCGAGCACGGTGGTGACGTCCGCCGACGGGAGCCGCCAGAAGATGCCGCCGTACCCGGCGCTCGGCCGGCCGTTGGTCCCCGGGCTCTCGATGCGCAGCGGTCCGTGCGCGGCGTTCAGCACGCTGGACCAGCGCAGCACGTACCCGCGACCGTCCGCGAGGGGGGCCGCGGACAGGCTGCGGTCCTCCGCGAGCAGCGGCCGGTCGCGCTCGTCGCGCCACTCGATCTCGTCGACGAGCGTCGCGCCGTCGTCGGACAGCCGGGTGCCGGTGCTGACCTGGCGCCCGTGGTTGGGCAGCAGGGTCGGGCCCTCGTCGCGCAGGAACGTGCGGCCGCCCCAGTAGTTGGTGCCGTTGACCACGGGCACGGCCATGGACACGCCGTAGTGGTGACGGTGGTCGACCGGGCTGGTCTCCGTGAGCGCCGTGCCGGCCGCGGAGTGCACCGGGTGCAGGTACGGGCGAGGGGCGTGCACGCGGGGCAGCCGTTCGCCGGACACGTACCGCGCGAGCGGGACGGCCGATCCCTCGTCCGCGACGCCGCTGAGCAGGTACGCGCCGCGGTCGACTGCCCAGGCGGCCGCGGCCAGCACGGGCACCTCCGGCTCGACCGGGTCCGACGCCGCGCGGCGCCCGAGCCGGGCCGCGGGCGGCACCGGGCCGGTGCTGGCGCGGATGGCGAGGATGGGCTCGATGAGCGGCGGTGTCGGGTCGAGCGTCTCGCCGCCGACGAGCGAGCGCAGGTGCGCCCACGCCTGCCGGCCGAGCTCGGCCTGCGGGACGGTCGCTGTGGTGAGCGAGGGCGTGGCGAACCGGGCGAGCTCGATGTCGTCGAAGCCCGTGATGGACACGTCTCCGGGCACGGCCACCCCGAGCTCGTTGAGCCGAGCCAGCAGCCCGAACGCGACGAGGTCGTTGTAGGCGACGACGGCGGTGGCGCGCGACGCCAGCACGTCCTGCGCGGCGGCGTACCCCGACTCGACCGACGACCCCGCCGGCCGCTCGCTGAGCCGCACGTCCTCGCGACGGGCCGCCGCGACCCGCAGGGCGTCGAGCCGCGCACCGTGCGACGCGCTGTCCGTGGGACCCGCGAGGTACAGGAGGTGCCGGTGCCCGAGGCCGGTGAGGTGCTCGACGATCTGGTCGATGCCGGCGGCGTAGTCGATGGCCAGCGTCGGCGTCGTGCCGTCGGCGGCCCGGTTGACGACGACCACCGGACGGATCTCGGGGAGCAGCGCGCGCAGCGTCTGCTCAGGCATGCGCGGGGAGACCAGGACGAGCGCGTCGCAGCGCAGCCGCGCGTCGAGGGCGATGCGCTCCTCGTCGGCCGCGTGCTCGGCGGTGTCCGCCACGAGCACCCGGTAGCCCTCCTCGGCCGCGGCGGACGCGACGCCTCGGAGCACCTGCTGGAACATCGGGTTGGCCAGGTCGGGCACCACCACGGCGACCGTGTTGGTCCGCCCGAGGGACAGGCTGCGCGCGGTGTTGCTGGGCCGGTAGTGGAGCTGCTCGGCCACCTCCCGGACCCGCGCGGCCAGCTCGGGGTCGACCGTGGACCGGCCGTTCATGACCCGGGACACGGTCGCCCGGGACACGCCCGCGGCGTGCGCGACCTCGGCGATGGTCGACGCGCTGCGCGTCCACCCGTTCTGCGTCACTGCAGCCTCCCGCGGTCACCTTGAGCCTCCCAGGTGAAGGCGGCTCCGCGCCGAACATACACTACGAGAAACCGGTTCCCAACCACTTCCACGGGTGCTACGGTACCGACCGAGGAACCGGTTTCTCGTCGGTTCCTTATCGCGAACACAGTGAGGTGATCGACGACATGTCCGTAGTGACGGAGCTGCGCAAGACCGCCAAGGGCGCCAAGGCCGCGCCCTCCCGGCGGGGCCTGCGCAACGGCGACGGGAAGGCCGCAGCAGTGTTCCTGCTGCCGTGGTTCCTGGGCCTGGGGCTCATCACGATCGGCCCGATGATCGCATCGGGCTACCTGTCCTTCACGGACTACAACCTGCTCCAGCCCCCGGAGTGGATCGGCCTGGAGAACTACACGCGCCTGTTCGAGGACCCTCGGCTCCTCAACTCGCTGCGGGTCACGTTCACGTACGTGTTCACGGCCGTGCCGCTCCAGCTGCTCGCCGCCCTGGCGCTCGCGCTGATCCTGGACCGCGGCCTGAAGGGTCTCCCCTTCTACCGCTCGGTCCTGTACTTGCCCTCGCTGCTCGGCGGCTCGGTCGCCGTCGCCATCCTGTGGCGTCAGGTGTTCGGCATCGACGGCCTGGTGAACGAGTTCCTCGCGCTGTTCGGCATCCAGGGCAAGGGCTGGGTGTCCGACCCGGAGACAGCGCTGTGGACGCTCGTGCTGCTGCACATCTGGACCTTCGGCGCTCCGATGATCATCTTCCTGGCCGGGCTGCGGCAGATCCCGGAGATGTACTACGAGGCGGCAGCGATCGACGGCGCCGGCGTCGTGCGCAAGTTCCGGTCGATCACGCTGCCCCTGCTCACGCCGATCATCTTCTTCAACCTGGTCCTCCAGGTGATCGGGGCGTTCCAGAGCTTCACGCAGGCGTTCGTGGTCTCCGGCGGTACCGGTGGCCCGGCCGACTCGACGATGTTCTACACGCTCTACCTGTACCAGAAGGGCTTCACGGCCTTCGACATGGGCTACGCCTCCGCCATGGCCTGGCTGCTGGTGCTCATCGTCGCGGTGATGACCCTGATCAACTTCTTCGCCTCCAAGTTCTGGGTTTTCTACGATGACTGAGGTCCACGTGCGCCCCACGATCACCGACGCCCCCACTCCCGCCCAGCGCCGAGCTGCGCTGGCCGACGAGGCACCGCCCCCGCGCGTCCGCTCCCCGTGGCCGGACCGCCGGCGCTCCGCGCTCAAGCACATCGGCCTCATCGCGCTCTGCGCGCTGATGCTCTACCCGCTGGTGTGGCTGCTCATCAGCTCGTTCAAGCCGACCGAGCTGATCTTCCGGGACGTGTCCCTGATCCCCTCCGAGGTCGACTGGACCAACTACTCCGAGGGCTGGAACGCGCTGCAGTACCCGTTCGGCCACTACCTGATGAACTCCGCGATCATCGTGCTCGGGTCGCTGCTGGGGAACCTGGTCAGCTGCTCGATGGCGGCCTACGCGTTCGCGCGGCTGGAGTTCCGGGGCCGCAAGCTGTGGTTCGCGATCATGCTCATGTCGATCATGCTGCCGATCCACGTGATCATCGTTCCGCAGTACATCCTGTTCGCGAAGCTGGACTGGATCAACACGTTCCTGCCGCTGATCGTCCCGAAGTTGCTGGCCACGGACGCGTTCTTCATCTTCCTCATGGTCCAGTTCTTCCGCGGCATCCCCCGGGAGCTGGACGAGGCAGCGCGCCTGGACGGCTGCGGGCACGGCCGTATCTACCTGCGGATCATGCTGCCGCTCTCGCTGCCGGCCCTGGCCACCACCGCGATCTTCACGTTCATCTGGACGTGGAACGACTTCTTCAGCCAACTGATCTTCCTCGTCAGACCGGACATGTACACCGCTCCGGTTGCTCTGCGCACCTTCCTGGACTCCACAGGCGCCAGCTCGTGGGGCCCGATGTTCGCGATGTCGATCATCTCGCTCGTCCCCGTCTTCCTCGCCTTCCTCTTCGGCCAGAAGTACCTGGTCAAGGGGATCGCGACGACGGGCATCAAGTAGTCCCCTCTCCACGCACAGGCAGTCCTGCTAGTTCTGCTCGTTCTGCAAGCCGGCCTTGACAGCACACCGTCGTCCTCGTCAACCAAGGAGAACCATGCGCCGCCCCCGTCCGTCCCTTCGCGTCGGTGCCCTTCTGGCCGTCGCGGCCCTGACCCTGACCGCCTGCGCAGGCTCAGACGAGCCTGCCGCCGAGGCCACCTCGTCCGGCCCGCCCGAGCCCGTCGAGATCCGCTTCTCCTGGTGGGGGTCCGACACCCGCCACGAGCTGACCCAGCAGGTCCTGGACAAGTTCACCGAGAAGTACCCCCACATCACGGTGGTCCCGGACTACACGGACTGGAACAGCTACTTCGACAAGCTGGGCACCTCGGTGGCCGGCGGTGACGCCCCCGACGTCATCACGCAGGAGGAGCGGTTCCTCAACGACTACGCCTCGCGCGGCGTCCTGGCCGACCTCAACGAGCTGGGCGTGGACACGTCGAAGATCGACGAGAACGTGATCCAGTCCGGCACCATCGACGACGCCCTCTACGGCGTGGCCACCGGTGTGAACGCGTACTCGATCATCGCCGACCCGGCGGCCTTCGCGGCGGCGGGCGTCGAGATGCCCGACGACACCACCTGGACGTGGGAGGACTACGTCGAGATCGCCAACGAGATCAGCGCCAAGACCGGCGGGACCGTCTACGGCGCGCAGGACTACGGCTTCAACGAGCCCGGCTTCTCGATCTTCGCCCGTCAGCGCGGCGAGGCCCTGTACACCGACGACCACAAGCTCGGGTACGACGAGAAGACGCTCGCCGACTGGTGGCAGTACTCGCTCGACCTGCAGGCCGGCGGCGGCGAGCCCGACGCCGCCAAGACGGTCGAGGTCGACGCAGGCGGTCCGGAGCAGTCCCTCGTCGGCACCGGCACCGGTGCCATGGCGTGGTTCTGGACCAACCAGCTGACCGCCATCACCAACGCGTCGGGCAAGGAGCTCAAGCTGCTCCGCGTCCCTGGTGAGTCGGAGAACGAGCGGACCGGCATGTACTTCAAGCCGGCCATGTACTACTCCATCTCGGCCAAGTCCGAGCACCCCGAGGAGTCCGCGCTGCTGGTCGACTTCCTGCTCAACGACCCCGCGGCCGGCGAGCTCCTGCTCTCCGACCGTGGCCTCCCGGCCAACACCGACGTCCGCGCCGCCGTGCAGGACAAGTTCTCGCCCACCGACAAGCAGGCCGCGGAGTTCCTCGCCGACCTCGAGGACGAGATCGTCGACGGCCCGCCCGTCCCGCCCGTCGGCGCCGGTGAGGTCGCGGAGATCACGCGCCGCCTCAACCAGGAGGTCCTCTTCGGCCGCCTGAGCCCGGCCGACGCGGCCAAGCAGTACACGCAGGAGGTGGAGGCCGCCATCGGCGGCTGATCACCTCTCCTCACCGCGACGCCCGCACACCCGAGCCCCCCTCCGCTCGGATGTGCGGGCGTCGCGCTGTCCACCCCGTCCCGCCGGCAGCCCGGACGTCCGAGCACCTGCACGCGATAGCAGCAACGCCCCCCCGATGCGGACGTCCGAGGAAGTGCGCGCTCGGGCAGCCACTTCCTCGGACGTTGCGTTCCGAGAAGGGCGCAGCGCAGGGTCAGGCTGAGTCGCGGATGCGGAGGGTCGGCTCGAAGATCGTCGACGTGACCCGGCGGCCGGGGTCGGCGATGGTGTCGAGCAGGATGCGGGCCATCTCCGCGGCCATCTCCTCGATGGGCTGGCGGACGGACGTGAGCGCGGGACGGGAGAGCGCGCCGACGGAGCTGTCGTCGAACCCGATGACCCGCACGTCCTCGGGCACCCGTCGGCCGCTGGCCTGCAGCGCCTCGATCGCGCCGAGCGCCATGAGGTCGTTCGACGCGAACACCCCGTCCAGGTCCTCGTACCCCTGGAGCAGGGACGTCATCGCGGCGAACCCGCTCTCGTAGGTGAAGTTGCCGCCGACGGTCGGCACGAAGGCCTGCCCGTGCCGGGCCATCGCGTCCTGGAACCCGGAGAGGCGGTCCTGGGCGGACGGCACGTCGAGGGGGCCGGAGATGGCGGCGACGTGCCGGCACCCCCGCGCGACCAGGTGCTGGGCGGCGAGGCCGGCACCGTCGCGGTTGGCGACGTCGACGAAGCTCAGCGGGATCGGCCGGCCGGGACGCGCGAACACGACCGCGGGCAGCGCGGCCTCGACGAGCAGGCCCGGCATGGGGTCGTCGCCGCGGGTGGACACGACGAGCGCGCCGTCCGCGTTGCCGTTGCGCAGCGAGGAGATGACGCGGGCGCGGTCGGCGTCCGTCTCGGCGAGCATGAGGATCGGGTCGACGTCGCGCGGGCGCAGGGCGCGCAGCATGCCGCCGACGACCCGGCCGAAGAACGGGTCCGCGAAGTCGATGGTCGACGGCATGCCCTGCTCCTCGACGCCGGACACGACGACGATCACCGCACCCGTCCGCCGGGTGACCAGCGACCGGGCGGCGAGGTTGGGCACGTAGCCGGTGGTCGCGATCGCCTCACGGACGACGGCCTGGATGTCGGCGGCGACGCGGCGCTGGCCGTTGACGACGCGGGAGACGGTGGCGCGGGAGACGCCGGCCACGCGGGCCACGTCCTCCAGGGTGGGCGCTCCGGAGCCGGCGATGCCGACCGGCAGACCGCTGGGCGGCGTCGCCTCGAGCGTTCCCGACGGGCTCGTCGCCACGCGCGCGCCGGTGCTCGCGCTCCCCGCCCCGGGCTCCTCTGCCATGCGCGCCAGGTTAGCAGGGTTGGAGAGCGCTCTCGCAGGTTTCAGGGGCGTGTGGGCGTCACGACGGACACTTCTCCGGTCATCTCGACTGTACGAGCGGGTGAAAACGGGTATACGGTCCCACTCGGGAGCCAGAAGGGCCTCATCCCGACCCCTCCAGCACGACGTCACCGCCCGAACTCGGATCGGCTGATAGAGCGCTCTCCCACTTTCGACCGGTACTCAGCTCAACGACGAACTGCACGCCCGGCGCACGGATCAACGACGAGGTCGACTGCGGAGCGACCTCCCGTCCCGTGCCACGGGTCAGCCCCGGAGGAGACACCTGTGAACAGCACCACCGCCCATCCCCCCACCAGGACCGCCCCACCACCCGGCCGCAGCCGAAGGCTCCTGGGCGTCCTGGTCGCCGCCGCGCTCGTCGCGGCCGGTATCGGCACCGCCGCGGCCGCGCAGGCCGCGCCCGTCCTGCTCTCGCAGGGCAAGACCGTCACGGCGTCGTCCACGGAGAGCGCCGACTACACGCCGGCGTCGGCCGTGGTGGACGGCAACGCCGGCACCCGCTGGGCGAGCACGCCGTCCGACGCGCAGTGGCTGACCATCGACCTGGGAGCGACCGCCCAGGTCGAGCAGGTCGTCCTGAGCTGGGAGGCGGCCTACGGGTCGGGCTACCAGATCCGGACCTCGGACAACGGCACGTCCTGGACGAGCATCTACACGACGACCACCGGCAAGGGCGGCAAGGAGACGCTGAACGTCACCGGCAGCGGCCGCTACGTGCAGCTGCTGGGCACCAAGCGCGCCACCGGCTACGGCTACTCCCTCTGGGAGGTGCAGGTCTACGGCACGCCGGGCGGCACGCAGCCGCCGACGGGCACGTGCGGCACGACCAACGTCGCGCAGGGCAAGACGGCGACCGCGTCGTCGTCCGAGCAGGGCGCGGGCACGGCAGCCGGCCTCGCGGTCGACGGCAACGCCGGCACGCGCTGGGCGAGCACGTTCGCGGACAACCAGTGGTGGCAGGTGGACCTCGGCGCGAGCCAGTCCGTCTGCAACGTCACGCTGAGCTGGGAGGGCGCGTACGGCAAGGCGTTCCGCGTCCAGGGCTCCACCAACGGCACCACGTGGACGACGCTGTCGACGGTCACCAACGGCGCGGGCGGCACGCAGTCCATCGCGGTCAGCGGCACCGCCCGGTACCTGCGGCTCGACCTGCAGACCCGCGCGACCGGCTACGGCTTCTCGCTGTGGGAGGTGGCCGTGAAGACGACGGGCACGCCGACCCCCGACCCGACCACTCCCGGTCCTGACCCGAGCGGCCCCGCCGACGGCAAGGTGCGGATCGCGGGCAGCCAGGGCAACTGGTCGCTGCTGGTCAACGGCCAGAACTGGGTCACCAAGGGCATGACGTGGGGACCGGCCCCGGCCGAGTTCCCGCAGCACGCGGCCAATCTCAAGGCGATGGGCGTCAACACCATCCGCACGTGGGGCACGGACGCGGGCTCGAAGGTCCTGTTCGACGCGGCAGCGGCCGCGGGCATGCGGACGGTCGCGGGCTTCTGGCTCGCCCCCGGCGGCGGCCCCGGCTCGGGCGGCTGCCCGAACTACGTCACCGACGCGACGTACAAGGCGAACTCGATGAACGACATCGTCACGTGGGTCACGGCGTACAAGGACCACCCCGGCGTGCTGATGTGGAACGTCGGCAACGAGTCCCTGCTGGGTCTGGGCAACTGCTACTCGGGCGCCGAGCTCGAGGCGCAGCGCGCCGCCTACGCGACGTTCGTCAACGACGCCGCCAAGCGGATCCACCAGATCGACCCGACGCACCCGGTGACGTCCACCGACGCCTGGACCGGCGCGTGGCCGTACTACAAGGCGAACTCGCCCGACCTCGACCTGTACGGCCTGAACGCCTACAACGCGGTGTGCGACGCCAAGGCGACCTGGATCGCGGGCGGCTACACCAAGCCGTACCTCATCACCGAGGGTGGCCCGGCGGGCGAGTGGGAGGTTCCCGACGACGCCAACGGCGTGCCCGACCAGGGCACCGACCAGCAGAACGCGGACGGGTACACCCGGGCGTGGAACTGCATCAAGGCGCACCCGGGCGTCGCGCTCGGCGCCACGCTGTTCCACTACGGCAACGAGGGCGACTTCGGCGGCATCTGGTTCAACGTGAAGCCGGGCAACAACAAGCGCCTCTCGTACTACGCGATCGCGAAGGCGTACGGCGGCTCGGCCGGAGCGGCGGGGGTCAACACTCCCCCGACGTTCAGCTCGATGACCGTGCCCAACAGCGGCGCCGTGGTGGCCGGCTCGACGTTCACCGTGAACGCGGCGGCGAGCGACCCGAACGGTGACCCGATCACCTACAGCGTGCTGCTGAACAGCAAGTACGTGAACGACTCGGGCGGCCTGGCCCCCGCGACGTTCACGCGCAGCGGCACGACGTTCTCGGTGACGGCCCCGCAGACGCTCGGCGTCTGGAAGGTCTACGTGTTCGCCGAGGACGGCAAGGGCAACGTGGGCGTCGAGACGCGGTCGTTCCGCGTGGTCCCGCCGGCCGTCAACGGCACGAACATCGCCAAGGGCCGACCGGCCACGGCGTCGTCGTTCGACCCGTACAACGGCAACTTCACGCCGGGGCAGGCCACGGACGGCGACTATGCGACGCGCTGGTCGAGCAACTGGGCCGACGACGAGTGGATCCAGGTCGACCTGGGCTCGGTCCGGTCGTTCTCGTCGGTGCAGCTGGTGTGGGAGTCCGCGTTCGGCAAGGGCTACCGCATCGAGACGTCCAACGACGGGACCACCTGGTCGACGCTGACCACCGTCACCGCGGGCGACGGGAACGTCGACACCCTGAACACCGCCGGCTCGGCCCGCTACGTGCGGGTGCACGGGACAGCCCGCGGCACTGCGTACGGCTACTCGCTGTACGAGCTGGGCGTTTACGCGTAAGCACGCGTAGAGAACGTGCCCGGGGCGGGCGGCCACCCGCCCCGGGCACCACCCCTCGGCCAACCCCTCACAGAGCCGATACGTCGAAGGTCCGTGTGCATCGTCGCACCTCCTTCGGGTCCATCAGATCCCTCCTGAAGGAGACCTCATGCCCACCCATCTCCATGCACCACGCTCACGGAAGGCCCGGGCCGTGCTCGCCGGAGCCCTGTCGGCCGTGCTCGTCGCGACCGGTCTCGGTGTCGCGGTCGCCACGACCGCGAGCGCCGCACCCGTCAACATCTCGCAGGGCAAGCTCGCCACGTCCTCGTCGGCGGAGGGCCCGGACTTCACCGCGTCCAAGGCCGTCGACGGCAACGGGAACACCCGCTGGGCCAGCCAGTTCTCCGACGCCCAGTGGATCCAGGTCGACCTGGGCGCCACCGCCACCGTCGACCGCGTCGAGCTGCGCTGGGAGGCCGCCTACGCCAAGGCGTTCCAGGTCCAGCTCTCCCCGAACGGCACCACCTGGACCACCGTCGCCACCGTCACCAACGGCACGGGCGGCAACCAGACGGTCGCCGCGTCGGGCACGGCCCGCTACCTGCGGCTGAACCTCACCGCGCGCGGCACGGGCTACGGCTACTCGCTGTGGGACCTCGCCGTGTACGGCACGGGTGGCGCGAGCACGGCTCCGCACACGCCGAAGCCGCTGCCGCCGGCCCCGCCGGGGGCGGACACGACGGTGACGCACCACGAGTTCCAGGCCAACTGCACCCCGACGCACACGCTGAACGACGACCCGATCGTCTACCCGGGCCAGGCGGGCGCGTCGCACAGCCACACGTTCATGGGCAACCGCTCGACCAACGCGAACACGACGACGGCGTCCCTGCTGGCCGCGAACAGCACCAGCTGCACGGTCCCGCAGGACGAGTCGGCGTACTGGTTCCCGACGCTCATGCGCGGCGAGAACAAGGTCGTCGCCAGCAACGAGCAGACCATCTACTACAAGACCGGGATCATCGACTACAAGAAGGTCGTCCCGTTCCCGCAGGGTCTGCGGTTCCTCGTCGGCAGCATGACGGCGACGAAGGACGAGTTCCGGACGGCCCCCGGCGCGGTCGAGGGCTTCGAGTGCGGCAACAGCTCGTTCAACTGGGACATCCCGGCGAGCTGCCCCGTCGGCTCGCAGCTCAACGTCCGTTACCAGGCACCCAGCTGCTGGGACGGCATCAACCTCGACTCGGCCAACCACAAGAGCCACATGGCGTACCCGGTCAACGGTGAGTGCACGGCGAGCCACCCGGTGGCGGTGCCGATGATCGAGTTCAAGCTGTCCTGGCCCGCCGACGGGAACATGTCGGACGTCCGGTTCTCCAGCGGTCGTGGGTTCTCGTTCCACTACGACTTCTTCAACGCGTGGGACCCGGCCGTGCTCCAGGCGCTGACCGAGCACTGCATCAACGGCGGTCTGCAGTGCAACCCGCGCGGCTACGACCTGTACAAGCCGTGGGCCGGATCGGTGCTCGACGCGAACTACCAGCTCATCCCGTAGCCCCCAGCCGCACGGCCCGGCCGCACCCGCATCAGGCCCGGCCGGGCCGTGCTCCCACCCATCCCGAAGAGGAACCTCCATGCACACCCATGTCCACTCCCGGGCGCGAGCCTGGGTCGCCGCGGTCCTGGCCGCCGGCGTCGTCGCGGTCGGAGCGATCACCGCTGCCACCGCCGCGAACGCCGCGCCCGTGAACCTCTCGCAAGGCAAGACCGCCACGGCGTCGTCGACGGAGAACGCCGACTACACCCCCGCCAAGAACGCGGTCGACGGCAACGCCGCCACTCGCTGGGCCAGCCTCGCGGCCGACCCGCAGACCTTCCAGGTCGACCTCGGCCAGACCGCCACGCTCGACCACGTGACGCTCGTCTGGGAGGCCGCGTACGGCAAGGCGTTCACCGTCCAGACGTCCACCAACGGCACGGCCTGGTCCACGGCCGCCACGGTCACCAACGGCACCGGCGGCACGCAGAACGTGAACGTCGCCGGCACCGCCCGGTACGTGCGGCTCAACCTCACGGCCCGCGGCACCGGCTACGGCTACTCGCTGTGGGAGTTCCAGGTCTTCGGTGAGGTCGGCGGGATCACGCCGACACCGACCCCGACACCGACCGCGACGTCCGGCACGTGCGGCACGGCCAACGTCGCGCAGGGCAAGACGGCCACCGCGTCGACCGCGGAGAACGGCGGCACGCCCGCGAGCGCGGCGGTCGACGGCAACCTCGGCACCCGCTGGTCCAGCACCTTCGCGGACGCGCAATGGTGGCAAGTCGACCTGGGCTCGTCGCAGGCCGTCTGCAAGGTGACGCTGCGGTGGGAGGGCGCGTACGGCAAGGCGTTCCGCGTCCAGACGTCCACCAACGGCACCACGTGGGCGACGGCGGCTACGGTCACCAACGGCACGGGCGGCGTGCAGACGATCGACGTCGCCGCGACCGCGCGCTACGTGCGGCTCGACCTGACGGCCCGGGGCACGGGCTACGGCTACTCGCTCTGGGAGGTCCAGATCAACGCAGGTGGAACTCCTCCAGTGACCGACCCGATCCCGGGCGGCGGTGACCTCGGGCCGAACGTGCACGTGTTCACGCCGACCACCGGCCAGGCGGCGATCCAGGCGAAGCTCGACGAGACGTTCACGGCCCAGGAGACGGCGCAGTTCGGCACCCGCCGGGACCAGTTCCTCTTCGCTCCCGGCACGTACGACGTGCAGGCGCACATCGGGTTCAACACGTCGATCAACGGCCTCGGCCGCAACCCCGACGACGTCAACATCACCGGCGGCGTGTGGGCCGACGCGCAGTGGTTCGACGGCAACGCGACGCAGAACTTCTGGCGCTCGATGGAGAACCTGAAGATCACGCCGTTCACCGGGGAGAACCGCTGGGCGGTCTCGCAGGCGGCGCCCATGCGCCGTATCCACGTGGCGGGCGACCTCGCGGTCTTCCCGTCCTCGTACGGCTGGGCCTCCGGTGGCTTCACGGCGGACTCCAAGGTCGACGGAGCGATGAAGTCGGCGTCGCAGCAGCAGTGGTACACCCGCGACTCGGCGCTGGGCCGCTGGGAGGGCTCGGTCTGGAACATGGTGTTCTCGGGCGTGACCGGCTCGCCGGCACCGAGCTTCCCGAACCCGTCGCACACCGTGCTCGACACCACGCCCGTCAGCCGGGAGAAGCCGTACCTGTACCTCGACGGCTCCAGCTACGCGGTGTTCGTGCCGTCGTCCCGCACCAACGCCCGCGGCGTCTCGTGGCCGAACACGCCGGGCACGTCGATCCCGCTGAGCAAGTTCTACGTCGCCAAGCCCGGTGACACCGCGGACCGCATCAACACCGCGCTGGCCCAGGGCCTGCACCTGCTGCTCACGCCCGGGATCTACTCCCTGGACAAGACGATCGAGGTCAACCGGGCGGACACCGTCGTGCTCGGCCTCGGCTACGCGACGATCGTCCCGACGGCCGGCCAGACGGCCATGAAGGTCGGCGACGTCAACGGCGTGCGGATCGCCGGTGTGCTGTTCGACGCGGGCGTCGTCAACTCCCCGGCGATGCTCGAGGTGGGCTCGGCCGGCAACCACACCGACCGCGCCACCAACCCGGTCTCGCTGCACGACGTGTTCGTCCGCGTCGGCGGCCGGATCCCCGGCAAGGTCACATCGGCCATCGTCGTCAACTCCGACGACACGATCATCGACCACATCTGGTCCTGGCGCGGTGACCACGGGGCCGGGGTGGGCTGGAACGAGAACCCGTCCGCGTACGGCCTCGTCGTGAACGGCAACGACGTGCTCGGGCTGGGTCTGTTCGTGGAGCACTACCAGAAGGAGAACACCCTCTGGAACGGTGACCGCGGGCGGACGATCTTCTACCAGAACGAGCTGCCGTACGACGTGCCCAACCAGGCGGCGTGGCAGAACGGCTCCCGCCGCGGCTACGCGGGCTACCGGGTGGCCGACGGTGTGACCACCCACGAGCTCTGGGGCGGCGGCGTGTACAGCTTCTTCAACGTCGACCCGAGCATCGTCGTCGACAGCGGGTTCCAGGCGCCGGTGAAGCCGGGGGTGCGGTTCCACAACATCCTCACGGTGTCGCTCGGCGGCAACGGGATCATCGCGCACGTCATCAACGACACCGGCGGCGTGGCCCAGGGCACGGCCACCATCCCGTCGTACCTGGCCAGCTACGGCGGCTGACCCAGCGCAGCGCACCGACGGCCCCGGTCCCACGACCGGGGCCGTCGGTGTATCTCACCCGGCCCCGCCGACTCCTTCGTGTCACCCTCGTCAGGAGGGTGCCGCACGCTGACGTGCGGCTCGTCGGGACGAGAGGGACGTCATGCCGGAGCAGGTCCTCACCGGGCGGACGGTCGCGTTCGACCCCGCCACCCACGGCTTCGCGTTCCCCAACGCGTTCGTCAACGAGGTGCTCACGCTGCCCAACGGCGCCCGGATCACCACGGCCGGCCGGTGCGGCGGGATGGCGTACGCGGCCCTCGACTACTTCCTCGCGGGCCAGCCGGTCCCCGTGTGGCGCTCCGACCTGTGGACGCCCAGCCGCGTCCCGCCCGACAGCCACTGGCTCGCGCAGCTGTTCACCCAGCGCCTGCGGGACTCGTTCTTCACCGGCTCCGCCGCGAAGTTCGTCACGTGGTCCATGCACTCCGACGACGAGACCTGGGTGTTCAAGGGCGTCACGCGGTGGACCAAGGAGGAGGAGGTCCCCCGGCTCATCGCGTCGATCGACGCCGGGCGGCCCGTGGTGCTCGGCCTGGTCGTCGCGCGCAACCTCGCGTCCATCGGCGACAACCACCAGGTCATCGCGTACGGCTACGAGCAGGACCGCTCGACGGGCCGCACGACGGTGCTGATCTACGACAGCAACACCCCCCGCAAGCCCGTGACGCTGACGTCCGACGCCGACCAGCCCGACTGGACCGCGTCCAACGGCCACTCCTGGCGGGGGTTCTTCCTGCAGGACTACACGCCACGACGCCCCCGGGTGCTCACCCGGAAGGCCCCCGACGGCAAGGACCCCGTGTCCACCGGCGACACCGTCAAGCTGTCGCACGTGTGGACCGGGCTGACGCTGCACTCCCACGACCTGCCCTACACCCACCCCGGCACCGACGGCCTGCAGCAGGTCACCTGCTTCGGGGGATCCGACGACAACGACCGCTGGCTGCTCGTCGGGACCGCCGGGACACCCGCGGGCACCGACCTGCGCGACGGGTCGGTGGTCCGGCTGCGGCACGTGTCCACCGGCCGGTGGCTCCGCAGCAGCGCGGGAGTGCAGTCACCGCTCTCGAAGCAGCAGCAGGTCAGCGCCTCGGACACGGCCGACGCCGGCGCGGACTGGCGCGTCGAGGTCGTCGACTCGCGCCCGTGGACCGCCGGCGCCCGCGTCCGCCTCGTGCACGTCGCGACGGACGCGTCCCTGCACTCCCACCACGCGTCCGACCCGCGACTGACCGCCGGCCAGCAGGAGGTCACCGGCTACCGGAAGCGCGACGTCAACGACTGGTGGACGGTGCTGGAGCTCAGCTGAGCCTCGCCCGGGCACGCGCGGTTCCGACGTCGCGCGCTCGCTCGTCGCAGCCGTTCAGCCGACCCACACCTCGCCGTCGTCGCGCACGACCCTGCCGACCAGGCGAGGGCTCTCGGTCGGTCCGAACGCGACGTTGAATCCACCCTCGACGACGACGCCGTCGTCCCCGTCGAACGTCGCGGTCGCCGTCACGACGAACGGCGACTCCACGAACCGGAACGTCAGCACGTAGGTGTCGGGGGCCGTCCAGGTGCCGCTGACCAGCACGTCCTCCGGGTCGTGCCGCCGCACCGAGGTCCGCGCGAGCACCGGCTCCGCGTGCCCGACCGACACGATGACCGTCTCCTCCTCGTGGTCGATGGTCAGCCGGTCGTGCCCGTCGCCGACCTCCAGCACCGCGTTCCGGATCCCCAGCGTGTTCGGCTCGAACGTGATCGTGCGCCCGTCGAGGTGTGCGCCGACGCGCGACGTCGGCGAGCCGTGCGGCGGGTCCAGACGCAGCCCGGCCAGCCGCTCGCCGAGCAGCCGTCGACCCTCGGGGTCGTCCGGGAGCGGGCCGTCACCGAGCCCGGGCAGCAGGTGCTCCCAGACGAGCGCGAGCTCACCGTGCATCTCGCCGACGCCCGCGGTGATCGCCACGACGACGTCCTGCTCGGGCAGAACCACGCAGTACTGACCGAACGCCCCGTCCCCGCGGTAGCTGTCGTGACGCCCGCGCCAGAACTGGTACCCGTAGCCCTGCGCCCAGTCGATGTCGGGGTTCTGGTCGTTGGGCACCTGCGCGCGCGTCGCCTCCGCGACCCACCCCTCCGGGAGGACACGCACCCCGTCCCAGACGCCGTCCTGCAGGTACAGCTGGCCGAACGCGGCGATGTCCTCGGTGGTCCCCGACATCCCGCTGCCGCCGACGTCGACGCCGCGGGGCGACTGCTGCCACGCCGCCCCCTCGATGCCCAGCGGCTCGAACAGCCGAGGGCCGAGGTAGTCGAGCAGGCGCTCGCCGGTGACCTTGTGCACCAGCGCGGCCAGGACGTGCGTGCCCGCGGTGTTGTAGACGAAGAACGTGCCGGGCTCGTGCTCGACCGGCTCCGCGAGGAACGCCTTCACCCAGTCCCCCGTCTGGAACGCCCGACCCGTGGGGTCGTCCGCGTGCCCCGTGGTCATCGTGAGCAGGTGCCGGACGCGCATCCGCCGCAGGTTCTCGTCCGGGTCGGCCGGTGCCTCGTCGGCGAAGTGGTCCAGGACGAGGTCGTCCACCCCGAACCGCCCCTCGGCGACCGCGAACCCGACCGCCGTCGACGTGAAGCTCTTGCTCAGCGAGAAGAGCTCGTGCAGCCGGTCCGGCGCGAACGGCGCCGCCCACCCCTCCGCGACCACCGACCCGTGCCGCACCACCATCAGCGAGTGCAGCTCGGGCCAGTCGACGAGCGCGTCGACCAGCCGCAGGAGAGCCCGTGGGTCGACCCCCTGCTCCTCGGGTGCGGAACGGGGCAGACGTCGAAGTCCAGGCATGCGCCCACCCTGCCACCCGCCGCCCGCGCCCGCCCGGACGCGACGAACGCCCCGGTCCGCAGGGGACCGGGGCGTTCGTCGTGCGTGCTGTGCGGGTCAGCCCACCTGGGGCAGGGTGCCCGTCCCGCTGTCGCTGATCGTCGGACCGGCGGCCGGCAGGTCGGTGCCCGAACCGGGGGTGCCGTAGGAGGCTCCGACGGGGACCGGGTCCGACGTGAACGAACCGCGCGGGACACCGCGGAAGATGAACTCTCCGAGCAGACCCTCACCCTCGGCGTCCACGATCACCTTCTGGCCGGCCTTGAGCTCGCCGAACAGGATCTTCTCGGACAGTGCGTCCTCGATGTCCCGCTGGATCGCACGGCGCAGCGGCCGAGCACCCAGGACCGGGTCGTAACCCTTCTCCGACAGCAGCTTCTTGGCCGCGGGCGTGATCTCGATGTCCATGTCCTTGTCCCGCAGACGCTTGGCCAGCTTGGCGACCATGAGGTCGACGATCTGGAAGATCTCCGGCTGGGACAGCTGCGGGAACACGACCACGTCGTCGACGCGGTTGAGGAACTCAGGCCGGAAGTGCTGCTTGAGCTCGTCGTTGACCTTGGACTTCATGCGCTCGTACGACGTCGACAGGTCCCCGCCGGCCTGGAAGCCGGTCATGAGGCCCTTGGCGATGTCCCGGGTGCCGAGGTTCGTGGTCATGATGATGACGGTGTTCTTGAAGTCGACGACGCGGCCCTGCGAGTCGGTCAGGCGACCGTCCTCGAGGATCTGCAGCAGCGAGTTGAAGATGTCCGCGTGCGCCTTCTCGACCTCGTCGAAGAGGACCACCGAGAACGGCTTGCGACGCACCTTCTCCGTGAGCTGCCCGCCCTCGTCGTACCCGACGTAGCCGGGGGGCGAGCCGAACAGGCGCGACACGGTGTGCTTCTCCGAGAACTCGGACATGTCGAGCTGGATCAGCGCGTCCTCGTCACCGAAGAGGAACTCCGCGAGCGCCTTGGCCAGCTCCGTCTTCCCGACGCCCGTGGGGCCGGCGAAGATGAACGAGCCACCGGGACGCTTCGGGTCCTTGAGCCCGGCACGCGTCCGACGGATGGCCTGCGAGAGCGCCTTGATGGCGGCGTCCTGGCCGACGACCCGCTTGTGCAGGTTCTCCTCCATGTGGAGCAGGCGGCTGGACTCCTCCTCGGTGAGCTTGAACACCGGGATGCCGGTGGCGATCGCCAGCACCTCGGCGATGAGCTCCTCGTCCACCTCCGCGACCGCGTCGAGGTCGCCGGACTTCCAGGCCTTCTCCTTCTCCACGCGCTTGAGACCGAGCTGCTTCTCGGCGTCGCGGAGACGGGCTGCCTTCTCGAAGTCCTGCTCGTCGATCGCCGACTCCTTGTCGCGGCGCGTCTCGGCGATCTGCTCGTCGAGCTCGCGCAGCTCCGGCGGAGCCGTCATGCGGCGGATGCGCAGGCGGGCGCCGGCCTCGTCGACCAGGTCGATCGCCTTGTCCGGCAGGTAGCGGTCGTTGACGTACCGGTCCGCCAGCGTCGCGGCGGCGACCAGGGCGGCGTCCGTGATGGACACCCGGTGGTGCGCCTCGTACCGGTCGCGCAGACCCTTGAGGATCTCGATCGCGTGCTGCAGGTTGGGCTCGGCCACCTGGATCGGCTGGAAGCGACGCTCCAGGGCCGGGTCCTTCTCGACGTACTTGCGGTACTCGTCGAGCGTGGTGGCACCGATGGTCTGCAGCTCGCCGCGCGCCAGCATCGGCTTGAGGATGCTGGCGGCGTCGATGGCGCCCTCGGCGGCACCCGCACCGACGAGGGTGTGGATCTCGTCGATGAACAGGATGATGTCGCCGCGCGTGCGGATCTCCTTGAGGACCTTCTTCAGGCGCTCCTCGAAGTCACCGCGGTAGCGGGAACCCGCCACGAGCGCGCCCAGGTCCAGCGTGTAGAGCTGCTTGTCCTTGAGCGTCTCGGGCACGTCGCCGCGCACGATGTCCTGCGCGAGCCCCTCGACGACGGCGGTCTTGCCGACGCCAGGCTCTCCGATGAGGACCGGGTTGTTCTTGGTGCGGCGGGACAGCACCTGCATGACCCGCTCGATCTCCTTCTCGCGCCCGATGACCGGGTCGAGCTTGCCGTCGCGCGCAGCCTGCGTGAGGTTGCGCCCGAACTGGTCGAGGACGGCGCTGCCCGAGGGCTGGCCCTCCTGCGGACCACCGGCGGCGACGGGCTCCTTGCCCTGGTAGCCGGAGACGAGCTGGATGACCTGCTGGCGAACGCGGTTCAGGTCCGCACCGAGCTTGTTGAGGACCTGGGCGGCGACGCCCTCGCCCTCACGGATGAGGCCGAGCAGGATGTGCTCGGTCCCGATGTAGTTGTGGCCCAGCTGGAGCGCCTCGCGCAGCGACAGCTCGAGGACCTTCTTGGCGCGCGGGGTGAAGGGGATGTGGCCCGACGGGGCCTGCTGGCCCTCGCCGATGATCTCCTGCACCTGGGCGCGCACGGCCTCGAGCGAGATGCCGAGCGACTCCAGAGCCTTGGCGGCGACGCCCTCACCCTCGTGGATGAGGCCCAGGAGGATGTGCTCCGTCCCGATGTAGTTGTGGTTGAGCATCCGTGCCTCTTCTTGGGCAAGGACGACCACACGACGGGCTCGGTCCGTGAATCTCTCGAACATGTGCACTCCTCACGAGCTGCGTGCCGGCTCCCCTGGCTGGCGCACCGGGGGTCGACGGGGCGGCGTTGTTCGATGCTAACTGCGGGGTGGTCCCTGGACTGCCCGTGTTCGCCGCAGGCGTGACGACCGGCCCCGGTTGCGCAGGCGACGTCACGACCGCGCGAACGCGACGAGCGGGTCGAGGTCGTCGGGATCCGCGTCCGCGCGCCGCAACGCGACGAGGTAGGCGCCCCGGTCCGGGGTGTCGGTCTGCAGGTCCGCTCCTGCTCCCCAGGAGAAGGGCACACCGCCGAGCTGCCGCATCAGGACGTCGCAGTAGGCCCGCGCGTGCCGCCCGTTGCCGTTCGGGAACGGGTGGACGGCAACGAGCCGGTGGTGGATCTTGGCGACGGCCTGGTCGCGGGTGATCCACTCCGTCTCCGGAGCGACCCAGAACGCGGCGTTTTCGACGAGGTTCCGGACCTCGACGGCGATCTGCACGGGATCGATGCCGATGCTCTTCTCGGTCGTGCGGTAGGTACCCGCCCACGACCAGACGCGGCCGAACATTTCCTTGTGGAACGACCTGACGAACGTGTCGGTCAGCACCGTCGCCACCGAGAGACGGCGGCGGCGCAGCCCGAGGACGGCCTGGGTGATGTTCTGCTGCTCGGCGACGTTGAGGTCGTCGCGCGTCGCGACGTACGTCGGGATCAGGCCGTCGCGCTCATCCGGTTCGAGGGGCGTCGCACCCGCGGCGTCGCTGAGCAGAGAGTCAGGCACGCCACAGCCCGCGCTGGCTGAGGACCTCCTCGACCGCCACCTCGAACGCCTCTCTGGTCCGGTCGTCGTCCAGACCCTGTCCTTCGAGGCGCATGGAGTTGGCGATCGCCGGGAGCTCGCGAGCGACCACCCGCTCGGCTTGCGCGTGGACGGCTGCCTCCAGGGAGTCGCGAGGCACGAGGGCGTAGACGAGCTCGCAGTCCAGCGCCTCGGCAGCGCGCCGGAGCGTGTCGATCCGCACGCTCCCCCGACGCTCCGAGGACTCCAGCTTGCTGACGGCCACCGGGCTGACGCCCATGCGTGCCGCGAGGTCTGCTGCGCTCATCCCGAGCGCGTCGCGGATCGCGCGCACCCAACCGGCAGCGGGTACTGCTGAGTCGACAGTGACGGCGCGCCAGCCGGCAAGCCGCCGGTCGAGGGCGCGCCGACCTTGCTGGGAGGCGAGAGAGGCAGCAGACATACTTCTAGGTTAGCAAAGTCTTGACTGCGGATAATCTTCAAGTTAGTAGACGGGCTCGAATCAGTAACCTACGAGTTGGCTCGATCCGTGCTGCCGTGCGGCGCAGCCGGGTGCACGATCACCCACGTCGCGACGGTGACGCCGTCGGTCTGGTTGCTCAGCCGGTGCGGGGTGCCGCAGGCGTAGGAGACGGTGTCGCCGGCGCGCACGACGACGCGCTCGTCGGGGAAGTCGATGGTGAGCTCACCCTGGGACACGGTCCCGATCTCGTAGCCGACGTGCGTGAGCAGCTCGTTCTGCTCGGCGCCGGTGGAGCCGGGCGGGTAGGTGGACTCGAAGAAGTCGACGTCGCGTGACGGCCCTGGGGAGAGCCGTCGGAACACCACGCCGCCCGCGAGGCGGACGACGTCGGCCTCGACGGCCCGGCGCACGACGTAGCCGTCGAGCACGGGCTGCGGCGCAGGATCGGCGACGCCGCCGAAGACATCCACGAGCGACGCGTCGAGCGCGGTGACGAACGCGAAGAGGCGGTTCACCGACGGGCGCAGCACCCCGCGCTCGATCTGCGAGACCGCGCTGGTGGAGATGCCGAGACGCTTCCCGACCTCCTTCAACGTGAGCCCGCGCTCCTCGCGCAGCTGCCGCAGGCGGCCGCCGAGCTGCTCGGAGTCGAACGCGTCGAGGAGGGCGGCCTGCCGCCGAAGAACGCTGTCGGCGGTCGTCGTCACGCGGAACCTCCGTAGGAGCGACTGAAGTCCAAAGTTCACAAAACTTCACAGAACGGTAACCGGATGCCTGTTGTGAAGTCATAGGTTCACAACCGTTCAGCGATCGCTTCACCGTACGGGATGACGGACACAGCCGGACAGAGCTCGTCGGGACGCCGACGACCCACCACGTCGCGACGCACCTGGTCGCTCCCCCACCACGACCTTCCCCGCGTGAGGACCACCATGAACCCTGGACCCGAAACCACAGCGCTGCCGAACGACGTCGTCGAGGCCGCCGGCCTGCCCCCCGGCGCCGGCACGATGCAGCCCGGCTACGACCCCCGGCTCACCAACGAGGACCTGGCGCCGCTGAAGAAGCAGACCTGGTCGTCGTACAACATCTTCGCGTTCTGGATGTCCGACGTGCACAGCGTCGGCGGCTACGTCACGGCCGGCTCCCTGTTCGCGCTCGGCATCGCCAGCTGGCAGGTGCTCGTCGCGCTCATCGTCGGCATCGTCATCGTGCAGGTCTTCTGCAACCTCGTCGCCAAGCCGAGCCAGAAGACCGGCGTGCCCTACCCGGTCATCAACCGCGCGGTGTTCGGCGTGCTCGGCGCCAACATCCCGGCCATCATCCGCGGCCTCATCGCCGTCGCCTGGTACGGCGTGCAGACGTTCCTCGCGGCCGAGGCGCTGAACATCATCTTCCTCAAGTTCATCCCGAGCTCGGCTGAGCTGCTGGAGACCGGGTTCCTCGGGCTGTCGACGCTGGGCTGGATCTCCTACGCGATCCTCTGGGTAGCCCAGGCGGCGCTGTTCTGGACGGGCATGGAGACCATCCGCAAGTTCATCGACTGGGCCGGTCCCGCCGTCTACGTCGTGATGATCGCGCTCGCGGTCTACCTGGTGTCCGAGGCGGGCTGGGAGAACATCTCGCTCAACCTCTCCTCCGGTCCGCCGATGGGCTTCTGGGCGTCGATCCCGGTGATGCTCGGGGCGATCGCGCTCGTCGTGTCCTACTTCTCGGGGCCGATGCTGAACTTCGGCGACTTCGCGCGGTACGGGAAGAGCTTCGCGGCGGTGAAGAAGGGCAACTTCCTCGGGCTGCCGCTCAACTTCCTCTTCTTCTCGCTGCTGACGGTCATCTGCGCGTCGGCGACGGTCCCGGTGTTCGGCGAGCTCATCACCGACCCGATCCACACCGTGCAGCAGATCGACACCCCGTTCGCGATCCTGCTGGGCGGGCTCACGTTCGTCACCGCGACCGTCGGCATCAACATCGTCGCCAACTTCATCTCCCCCGCCTTCGACTTCTCCAACGTCTCCCCGCAGAAGATCAGCTGGCGCATGGGCGGCATGATCGCGGCCGTCGGGTCGGTGCTGCTGACGCCGTGGAACTGGTACTCCAACGCGAACGCCATCCACTACACGCTGGGCGTCCTGGGTGCGCTGATCGGCCCGCTGTTCGGCATCCTCATCGCCGGCTACTACGTGATCGGCAAGCAGCGCGTGCACGTCGACGACATGTTCACGATGTCGACGAAGGGCAAGTACTGGTACTCGGGCGGCTACAACCGCAACGCCGTGGCGACCGTGCTCGTCGCGGGACTGATCTCGGTGGCGGCAGCCGTGCTGCCCAAGGCGTTCGCGGACATGGGCGCGTTCGACGTCACCTGGATCGCGAGCTACAGCTGGTTCATCGGCTGCGGGCTCGGCTACGGGATCTTCCTCTTCCTGGAGCGCCGCAACCCGCAGATCCCCGTGCTCGACCCGGCCGACGAGCACGTGTCGGACGGCACGGTGGACGAGCGCACAGGGACGCCTGCGTCCCCCGAGCCAGCGGTCTGAGCGTGCACATCCGGGTCATCAACCCCAACACCACCCGGGCGATGACCGACCTGATCGGTCGGTCCGCCCGGGTGGTGGCGGCCCCGGGGACGCTCGTCGACGCCGTCCAGCCGACGATGGGTCCCGCGTCGATCGAGAGCCACTACGAGGAGGCGCTGGCCGTCCCCGGCATCCTCGAGCAGATCGCGCTCGGGGAGTCCGACGGGGTCGACGCCTACGTGGTGGCCTGCTTCGGTGACCCCGGCGTCGACGCCGCGCGCGAGCTCGCCCGCGGTCCGGTCATCGGGATCGCGGAGGCCGCGATGCACGCCGCAACCCTCGTCGGCCGCCGGTTCGCCGTCGTCACCACGCTGGGCCGCACGACCGCCCGGGCACGCGAGCTGGTGGACCGGTACGGGTTCCGGGACGCGTGCGTCGCCGTGCGCGCGTGCGAGGTGCCCGTCCTGGCCCTCGACGGCGCCCGCGCGCGGCTCGTCGACGAGTGCCGACGAGCGGTCGAGCAGGACGGCGCCGACGTGGTCGTCCTCGGCTGCGCCGGCATGGCCGAGCTCTGCGCGATGATCGCCGACGAGATCGGGGTCCCCGTGGTCGACGGCGTCGCCGCCGGCACGGTGCTCGCGCAGTCCCTGGTCGCCCTGGGCCTCCGGCCGTGCGGCACCGACGAGTACGCACCGCCGCCCGCCAAGCCGATGGCCGGGCTCCTCGCGGGTTTCGAGATCCGCGCGGACGCCCCCGTGCCCGTGGCCTGACGCAGCGGGCGACGCGATCAGGAAGCGGGGTCGGCGACTCGGGCCGCACGCGGCGTCGACGCGTCCGCGACGTCGAGTCCCGTCGAGCGCAGGAGGTCGACCCACGCCTGGGGAGCAGCCCGCGGAGCAACGCCGAGCAACGCACCGCCGTCGTCCGAACGCAGCGCCCAGATCCGGGTCGACACCTGGGTCGCGTCCCAGAACCTGCTCCGACCCGAGCGCTCGCGGGTGCGCAGCAGGGTGTTCCACTGGGTGGCGAGCTCGTGGCGCTCCGTCAGTGACCGGAAAGCCAGGTCACAGTGGCGCGTCCGCGCGACCCACCACTCCGCCAGGGCCGCCAGGAGGGTCCCGATCACCCAGACGACGAGCACGACGACGGCGTCCGACCGACTCAGGCTCCCCGCCGAGCTCACGGCGACGACGGCGTAGGTCGCGACGCCGCCCCAGAGGAGCACCTGCTCGAGGCGCCGGACCGGCGGTGGCCGCTCCGCGCCCGTGACACGCACCGTGAAGCCGAGCCCGACCCACAGGGCGAACACCAGCATCCCGGCGTCGGTGGCCGCGCTCACCAGGTGGGGCCCGGCCGGCTGCGCCGACCGGGCGATCAGGTTGACGGTGATCAGGAGCAGGACCCACCGCAAGGCGGAGAACGTCAGGCGCGGAGGCGGGGGCCGCAGGGCGTTCAGCTCGTCCTCGAGCCGCGGCAGCGCACGGAACGGCGAGGTGAAGGGGTTGATCGGTCCGGACGTCGTGCCCGAGGGCTCCGACGGGACGTCGTCGGGTACGGGCGGTCGGTCGACCGGCACGTCGTCGCTCGGGTCCGTCCGGACCGGCGTCGGGACGTCGGGGTGGTCGCGCGGAGCGGGCCGCGCCGGCCGGCGTGGAACGGGTGCGCCGAAGCCGACGTCCTCGCCCCATCCCTCGGGGGCCGCGGGGTCGAGCCCGGCGTCGTACTCGGCACGGCGCCCGGCCTCGCCGAGGTGCCACCAGGCGACGGAGACGGCGGCGAACTCGGTCGCGGAGCCGCCGGTGTCGGGGTGCGACTCGCGGGCACGTCGCCGGTACGCGGCGCGGATCGTGTGGTGCGACGCGTCCGGATCGACGCCGAGGACCTCGTAGTGCGTCACGGCATCACACGCGCGGGAGCGTGGCCGGACGACTGGCCGCCAGCCCAGGGGGGACGCGGAGGCGGTAGGTCACCTGCTCGACCAGCCAGTCGGCGCGGGCCAGCGCCTGCGCGTGCTCGTCGGCCGTGCTGCCCAGCTGGGGGAGCAGCTCACGCGTCGCCTTGATCACGAGGGCGGTTCTCTCGTCGCGACGGAGCACGACGATCTCCTGGCTCCTCGGCAGCAGATCCGGACCGGTGGTCTGGGCGACGTGCCCGAGCCAGTCGGTGGGGACGGGCACGGTCCGCAGGGCTCCGTCGCGCACGACAGCAGGCAGGAAGGGCCAGGCCTGCGCAGCGGAGGCCTGCGCCGACGACGCCGACGGAGCGGCCGGATCGGTCACGGGTCCGTCAGCGGCGGGCGCATGCGGCGACGAGCCCGGCACACCGGCGGGGACCCACCCGATCCGCCGTTGCGGGGTGCCGTCGCTCTCGTGGCGATCCAGGTGCACGTGGCGCCACGGTCCCGCGACCACGGCCGACTGCCCGCCCACGACCACCGGCCGCGCCGCGACGGCGACGTACACCCGGTCCCGGTGCGCCCTCCAGGCCCGCAGCACCTGGAGCACCTCGGGCCCGACCTGCTGCAGGGAGCCGTCCGAGCAGGCCTGCTCAGCGACGACGGGGCTGTCGTGCTGAGCGTCCCGCCGGGTCTGCACGGGGAGATCGGCCCAGCCGAAGACCTCGGCGTCGAAGCCGACCGTCTGCGTGCTGCGCGACGTCGTCGGGACGACCGTCAGCTCGTGTGCACGGCGCACGAGCGCACGCTCGTCGGTCATCGATACCTCCCCAGGCGGGCGACGCGCACACGCTAGCGCCGACGGTCCGTCGACGGTGGGCGTTTGAGCCGGAAGAGTGCACTCGACCGTGCCCGACGCGCTCGCGCCGGAAGAAATGCCGTCGAAACACGGCATGCGGCACTGTGGCCGTAGCCTGGCGCGAGTCGGCGAACACACCAGGAGGCCGAATGCCGGACCGTGTCGTGCGCGCGCAGCGCGCCTGGGTGGACGGCGCCTTCCGGCCTGCACAGGTGCAGGTCAGCGATGGTGTCATCACCGCGGTGCTGCCCTTCGACGCGCCGTCCGACGACCCGGTCACGCTGCCCGACGACGAGGTGCTCCTGCCGGGTCTGGTCGACTCGCACGTGCACGTCAACGAGCCCGGCCGCACGGCGTGGGAGGGCTTCGCGTCGGCCACCCGCGCCGCGGCGGCCGGTGGGGTCACGACGCTCGTCGACATGCCGCTCAACTCGATCCCGCCCACGACGACCGTCGAGGCGCTGGCCGCCAAGCGGGCCGCGACGGAGGGCAAGCTGAGCGTCGACGTGGCGTTCTGGGGCGGGGCGGTGCCGGACAACCTGGGGTCGCTCGGCCCGCTGCACGCGGCGGGCGTCCGCGGGTTCAAGGCGTTCCTCACGCCGTCGGGGGTCGACGAGTTCGGGCACCTGGACACCGAGCAGCTGGAGACCGCGCTGGCGGAGGTCGCGGCGCTCGGCAGCGTGCTGATCGTGCACGCCGAGGACCCGGCGGACCTGCACGCCGACGGTGCGCTCGGGCCGCGGTACGCCGACTTCCTTGCCAGCCGCCCTGCGGTCAGCGAGCGCCACGCGATCGCGCGCGTGATCGACGCGATGCGCCGGACGGGCGCACGTGCGCACGTCCTGCACCTGTCCGACGCCGGCTCGCTCGACCTCATCAGGTCCGCGAAGGCCGAGGGGCTGCCCCTGACCGTGGAGACGTGCCCCCACTACCTGGCGCTGCGGGCCGAGGACGTGCCGTCGGCCGCGACGCAGTTCAAGTGCTGCCCGCCCATCCGCGACGCCGGCAACCAGGACCTGCTGTGGGCCGCCGTGCTCGACGGGACGGTCGACGCGATCGTGTCCGACCACTCGCCGTCGACGGCCGACCTGAAGAACACCGACTTCGGGCTGTCCTGGGGCGGCATCGCGGGCCTCCAGCTGGGGCTGTCGGTGGTGTGGACGGAGGCGCGACGCCGTGGGATCGCGCTGGAGCAGCTGCTCCCGCTGGTCACCACGGGACCGGCCCGGATCGCCGGTGTCGCGCGAGGCACCCTCACGGTCGGGGCGCCCGCGCACCTCGTCGCGTTCGCGCCCGACGCGGAACGGGTCGTCGACGTGCACGCCCTCGAGCACAAGAACCCGGTCTCGCCCTACGACGGCGCGACGCTGGCCGGAGCCGTGCGTACCGTCTGGCTCTACGGCCAGACCATCGTGGAGGACGGGGCCGTCACGGCTCCGGGCCGGGGGCACGCCTGTGCGTGAGCGATCAGGCCTCGCGGTGCGCGTGCCCGAGCACCGCCGCGACCAGCGCGAGCACCCCCGCGAACAGCATCCCGACGCCCACCCCGCGCTCCCCGCCGACGTGCAGCAGGAGCGCGCCCACCGCGGCGCCGACCAGGATCAGCGCGACCGCGAGCGAGCGCCGCGCCCAGCCGTCCCCGGTGCCGCCGGCGAGCCGGGAGTCGGCGGCCAGACCCGTGAGCGTCGACGTCACGACGACCGTCGTCACGTCCTTGACGGCCAGCCGACGCGCGGTCGCGGCCTGCAGCCCCATCGCGACGGCCAGCAGCGTGGTGACGACGAGCGCCCAGGTGGTGGCCTCGACCGGCGGCGCGATCAGTGCGCCGATGCCCAGCCCGACGGCGAGCACCCCGGTCGCCGCGAACGTGCCGCTCGTGCGGTCCGACCAGCCGGCCGGCGCGGTCCGCAGCACCCGTCCGCCGAGCGCGGCACCGGCCAGGAAGCCGACCAGCGCGAGCGCCGGGCCCAGCACCGGCAGGTCGTCGGCACCCGCGAGCGCCATGCCGAGGATGACCACGTTCCCGGTCATGTTCGCGGTGAACACCCGGTCCAGACCGAGATAGCCGACGGCGTCGACGATGCCCGTCGTGAACGTCAGTGCCAGCATGAGCACCAGGTGTCGGCGCGCGTCGTCCCAGGTCTTCATCACGGCGTCATCGTGGGGGTGCGGGACCGATGAGTGCAACGCTGCAGCCCGGCACGGGCCAGATCCGTGCCGCCGCCTACCTCCCGTCGACGCCCGCGACGGTCCTGTGGGGCCGCCTTCCGTGCGCGACGGACGCCCCCGTCCTGAGCATCGAGGCCGGCACCGAGGTGACCATCGACACGGTCAGCCACGAGGGCCTGCTCGACGACCAGGGCAGCGACCCGCTGGTGTTCTTCACGGGTCACGGCGTCGCGCCGGACGACGTGCTCGCCGACGCGGTCGAGATCGTCGGCAGCCTGACACGCGACCCCGCCGACGGGCCGCACGTGGTGACCGGGCCGATCCACGTCGCGGGCGCGATGCCGGGCGACCTGCTGGCGATCACCGTGCTGGAGACGACCCCGCGCGTCCCGTACGGCGTGATCTCGAACCGGCACGGCCGGGGCGCGCTGCCGGGCGAGCTGCCGCGCGGGCCGGAGAACGTGAGCGTGTTCGCCACCGTGAAGGACGGCATCACCGGCTGCCTCCCGGCCGTCGAGGGCGGCGAGCGGCTGATCGAGTTCCCGCTGGCACCGTTCCTCGGGATCATGGGCGTCGCGGTCGCCGGGCACGAGCGCCCGCACTCGGTGCCGCCCGGCGCGCACGGCGGGAACATCGACATCAACCTGCTGCAGGTGGGCAGCACCCTCTACCTGCCGGTGCAGGTGCCGGGCGCGCTGGCGTACGTGGGCGACCCGCACTTCGCGCAGGGCGACGGCGAGGTGGCGCTCACCGCGCTGGAGGCGTCCCTGCGGGTCACGCTGCGGTTCGACGTGGTGCCGGCCGTCGAGGCGCTCGCGCAGTTCGGGCCCTTCGAGGGGCCGCTCGTCGAGACGCCGGAGCACCTGGTGCCGACCGGTATGGATCCCGATCTGAACGAAGCGGTGCGCAGGTGCGTCCGGGCCGCCCTCGCGCTCCTGCAGGCGCGGTGGGGTCTCGACGAGCACCTCGCCTACGCGTACCTGTCCGCGGCCACCGACATCGACATCTCGCAGGTGGTCGACCAGGTCTGCGGGGCCCACGCGCGGATCCGCAAGGCCGACCTGGAGGGTATCGCCCGATGACCTGGTCCCTCCCTACCGAGCTGCAGGACGCCTTCGACGCCTACGAGCGCGCACTCGCGCAGGACGACGTCGCGGTTCTGGACGACGCGTTCGCCGACGGCCCATCGACCTTGCGTGGAGACAGCAACGGCCTGCTCGTCGGGCACGACGCCATCAGCGCGTTCCGCAGCGCGCGCGGCGGCATCACGCCGCGGGTGCTGGACCGGGTCGAGTCCCGGCAGCTGGCCGACGACTGCTGGCTGGTCGTCGCGACCTCCCGCTACGAGGGCGGGGGCACCGGGCTCCAGACGCAGGTGTGGCAGCTGGCCGACGGGCGGTGGCGGATCACCGCCGCGCACGTCACCGGGCGCACGCCCAGCTTCGACCGGTCGGTGTGGCGGACGGTGGGCGACCCGCTCTACCAGGGCGCGTTCGACGGTCCACTGCTGGGCCTGCGGGTCGCGGTCAAGGACGTGTTCGCCGTCCGCGGGTACCGGATCGGCGCGGGCAACCCGACCTGGCTGCGTGACGCCGCCCGCGAGCGCCAGCACGCTCCTGCGGTCCTCGACCTGCTCAAGGCCGGTGCGTCGGTGCGCGGCCTGGCCCGCACGGACGAGCTCGCGTACTCGATCGCGGGGGCGAACGCGCACTACGGCACCCCCGCCAACGGCGCCGTCCCCGGGGCGCTCCCGGGTGGCTCGTCGAGCGGTCCGGCGACCGCGGTCGCGACCGGCCAGGCGGACGTCGGCCTGGCCAGCGACACCGCCGGGTCCATCCGTGTCCCGGCCAGCTACCAGGGGCTCTGGGGGCTGCGGACGACGCACGGGCTGGTGCCGCGGCAGGGCATGGTGCCGCTCGCGCCGTCGTTCGACACGGTCGGCTGGCTGACGCGTGACGGTGCGACGCTCGACGCGGTCGTGACGTGGTGCCTCGAGGACGACGCCCCGCCGCTCCCGTCGCGCCGGCTCGTGCCCGCGGAGGTCCTGCAGCTGGTCGAGCCGGCGACCCGGGAGGCGTTCGAGGCCTGGGCGGGCGGGGCCGTCGAGGAGGTCGAGGTCGGGCCGCTCGACGACTGGTTCGAGGCCTTCCGCGTGGTGCAGGCCGCGGAGGCCTGGCGGGCGCACGGCGCCTGGGTCACCGCGCACCCCGACGCCGTCGGACCCGGCGTGCGCGAGCGGTTCGCGATCGCGAGCGAGGTGACCTCCGACGAGGAGGCCGTTGCTCGCGCGCAGGTCGAGCGGCTCGCGGCGCAGATCCGTGCCGTCGTCGCCGACGCCGTCCTCGTGCTGCCGACCACCCCCGGCCCGGCCCCGGCACGGACCGCGAGCGCCGACGAGCTGGACCGCGTCCGCGCCGCGACCCTGCGCATGACCGCCCTGGCCGGCATCGGCGGGCTCCCCGCGCTGACGTTCCCGGCGCTGACGTTCCCGTCCGCGCTCGGCCCGGCACCCGTCGGCGTCTGCCTCGTCGGCCCCCGCGGCAGCGATCTGTCCCTGGTCCGCCACGCCCTTGGAGGCCTCGCATGACCCACCCGGTGAACCCGCCCGCCCGCCTGCTCATGGGCCCCGGTCCGGTCAACGCCGACCCGCGCGTCCTGCGCGCCCTCTCGACGCCGCTGGTCGGCCAGTACGACCCGGTGATGACCGGGTACATGAACGAGACGATGGCGCTCTACCGCGAGGTCTTCGCGACGACCAACGACGCGACGCTGCTGGTCGACGGCACGTCCCGGGCGGGGATCGAGGCGGCCCTGGTGTCGCTGGTCCGTCCCGGCGAGCGCGTCCTGGTCCCGGTGTTCGGGCGGTTCGGGCACCTGCTGGCGGAGATCGCGCTGCGCGCGCAGGCCGAGGTGCACACCATCGAGGCGCCGTGGGGGCAGGTGTTCGGAGCGAAGGCCGTGGAGGAGGCGATCGTCCGTGTCCGCCCGCACGTGCTCGCGATGGTGCAGGGCGACACGTCGACGACCATGCTCCAGCCGCTCGAGGAGCTCGGCGAGATCTGCGCCAAGCACGGCGTGCTGTTCTACACGGACGCGACCGCGTCCCTGGGCGGCAACCCGTTCGAGATGGACGGCTGGGGCCTGGACGCCGCCACGGCCGGGTTGCAGAAGTGCCTGTCGGGCCCGTCGGGAAGCGCGCCGATCAGCCTGTCCGAGAAGGCGGTCGACGTGATCCGGGGGCGTCGCCGCATCGAGGCGGGGATCCGCGAGGAGTCCGACGAGGACACCGGGGAACCCGTGCACTCCAACTACTTCGACCTCGGCATGATCCTCGACTACTGGGGGCCACGGCGCCTCAACCACCACACCGAGGCGACGAGCATGCTGTACGCGGCGCGCGAGTGCGCGCGGATCATCGTCGAGGAGGGCCGGCAGGCCGTCATCGACCGGCACGAGCGGGCCGGCCGCGCGATGCTCGCGGGGGTCCAGGGCCTGGGGCTGGGGGTGTTCGGGGACGTGGCGCACAAGATGAACAACGTGGTCGCGGTCGAGATCCCGGACGGCGTGGACGGCGACGCGGTCCGCGGCGCGCTCCTGCAGGACTTCGGCATCGAGATCGGCACGTCGTTCGGCCCGCTGCACGGTCGCGTCTGGCGGATCGGCACGATGGGCGCCAACGCACGCCTCGACACGGTGCTGACCACGCTCGCCGCGCTGGAGCAGGTGCTGCGACGGGCCGGCGCGAAGGTCCCTCACGGGGGCGGCGTCGACGCGGCGTACCCGGCGTGGTCAGCGGCCTGATGTTCGATACCCACACCGCTGCCCGGCGCATCATGGCGCGCTGCGACGAGCTCGCCGCGTACACCTCGATGACCGACGGCATCGAGCGTGTCTACCTCTCCCCCGAGCACGCCCGCGTGAACCGGGTGGCGGCCCGCTGGATGCGCGAGGTCGGGCTCGACACGTGGCAGGACGCGGCGGGCAACCAGTGCGGGCACCTGGCCGGGCGGGACCCGGAGGCGCCGTCGCTGCTGCTCGGGTCGCACCTGGACACCGTGACCGACGCCGGCCGGTACGACGGGATCCTCGGCGTGCTCATGGCGATCGAGGTGGTCCGCGCGCTGCGAACCCAGGTGCCTTCTTTCCGGTTCGGGCTGGACGTCGTCGCGTTCTGGGACGAGGAGGGCGCCCGGTTCGGCACCGCGCTGCTCGGGTCGTCCGCGATGGCGGGTCGTTGGGACGAGGCCTGGTGGGACCTGACCGACGAGCACGGCACCACGCTGCGCACGGCGTTCGGGGAGTTCGGCCTGGACCCGGGTCGCATCGGGACCGCGGCGCGCGCGCCGTCGAGCCTGGCCGGCTACCTGGAGGCGCACATCGAGCAGGGCCCGGAGCTCGACGACGGGGGTGCGCCGCTGGGCGTCGTCACCTCGATCGCGAGCGCGCGACGGTTCGCCGTGCAGATCGACGGCGAGGCCCGGCACGCCGGGGGCGCCCGGTACGAGAAGCGGCACGACGCCCTGCTGGGCGCCAGCGAGGTCGCGCTCGCGGTCGAGCGGCTGTGCCGCGCCGAGCACCACATCATCGGCACCGTCGGCCGCCTGGAGACGTTCCCGGGGGCGGTCAACGTGGTGCCCGGCGAGGCGCGGCTGACGGTGGACCTGCGCGGCGAGCACGACGACGACCGCGACCGCGTCTGGGGCAGCATCACCCGTGAGCTCGACGAGATCGCCGGCCGGCGCGGGCTCACCTGGTCCGCGCGCGAGCTGCACGAGGCGCCCGCCGTGCGGTGCGACACGCTCCTGCAGGACGTCGTGCGCGCCGGGATCGAGGACACCGGCCGGCGGCACGTCCCCGCGCTGTTCAGCCGCGCGGGGCACGACGCCATGGCGATGGGCGCGGTCACCGGCGTCGGCATGCTGTTCCTGCGCAACCCCGACGGCATCAGCCACCACCCCGACGAGGACGTCAGCGTGGCCGACGTGGAGACCGGCCTGACCGCGCTGGTCGCGACGGTCGAGCACCTGGCGCGCGAGGCCTCCTGAGAAGATCGTTCCCGTGGAACCGCCGCTCTTCGACTCCGTCCCCGACATCCGGCTCATCGCCGTCGACATGGACGGCTCCCTGCTCGACGACGAGAAGCGCGTCCACGACGACTTCTGGCCGCTGCTGGACGAGCTGGCCGACCGCGGGATCCTGCTGTGCCCCGCGAGCGGTCGGCAGTACGCCGCGCTGCGCCGCCAGTTCGCCCGCGACGAGCTGGTCTACATCGCGGAGAACGGCGCCTACGTGGTGCAGCACGACGAGGAGATCAGCGCGGACGGTCTGCCCCTGAGCGCCGCGCGCGACGCGGTGCAGACGGTCCGCGACGCCACCCACCTCGACCTCGGCACCGTCCTGTGCGGCAAGCGCTCCGCCTACGTCGAGCGGTCCGACGACGCCTTCCTCGACCAGGCGACGCCGTACTACGCGAAGCTCGCCGTCGTGGACGACCTGACCGCGGTCGACGACGAGGTCCTCAAGGTCGCCGTCCACGACTTCGGCTCCGCCGCGACGGGTGCCGGCCCGCTGCTGGAGCGGTTCGCCGCCCTGGTGTCGGGCGAGCACTGGGTCGACGTGATGAGCCCGACCGCCGACAAGGGCCACGCCCTGCGCGCGGTCCAGGAACGCCTCGGCATCACCCCGGAGCAGACCATGGCGTTCGGCGACTACTTCAACGACATCGGCATGCTCGACGCGGCGTCCTTCTCGTTCGCGATGGACAACGCGCACCCCGACGTCCGCGCGCACGCGCGGTTCGTCGCCCCGTCGAACAACGCCAACGGCGTGGTCCGCACCATCCGCTCCGTCCTCGGGCTCGTGTGATGCTCGCCGGCCTCCTGCTCACCCCCGGCTTCGGCGGGTCCCGTGACGGTGCGCCGCTGGTCGCCGTCGAGAAGGCCGTCGCCCCCCTACCGGTGCTGCGGCTCGACCTGCCGAAGACGGCCGCGCCCGCGATCGCGACCGTGCGGGCCCAGGCGTCGGCGTTCGCCTCGGCGCTGGGTGTCGGCACGGAGTCGCTGGTGCTCGGCGGCCGCTCGTTCGGCGGTCGGATGTGCTCGATGGCCGTCGCGGAGGGTCTGCCCGTCGCCGGCCTCGTGCTCCTCTCCTACCCCCTGCACCCGCCCGGCCGTCCCGAGACGCTCCGCATCGCGCACCTGCCGGAGATCCGCGTCCCCGTCCTGGCCGTCTCCGGCACGACCGACCCGTTCGGCTCCCCGGACGAGCTGACCCACCACCTGGCCGCGATCCCGGGCCCGGTCACCACCGTCTTCCTGCCCGGCCCGCACCTGCCGACGAGCCAGACCGCCGTCGCCGACGCCGTCCGCGACTGGCTGGCGGCGCTCACCTGATCGGTCAGGGCATCACGAGGAGTCGGAAGGTGTCCTGCCCGCGCCGCGCGAGCTGCTCGTCGAGGAGGAGCCACGCCGGGTGGAACGGGTCACGGAGCGCATCCGGGCCGTTCAGCGCTGCGATGCGTCTGCGGTCCGATCCCTTCAGCTCAGCACGCACCTCGCGATGATTGGTGATCAACGCGGCCAGCACGGCACCGTCGCGCAGGTGACGCTCCGGGTCCCGTGAGTCGGCCAGGTAGGCCGCACCCTTCAGCACCAGGGCACCCAGGAGGCTGGGCAGAGCGATACGGACCGGACCATGTCCGTCGCGCGGGTCGATCTCGGTGACGACCGTGCGCTCGAGGGCTTGGAATCCTCCGTCGATCGCCATCACCGGGCGGCTGAGCATCCGAGGTCGCTGCGCAACCGGTAGGTGATCAGGCACCACCACATCGACGACGTCGCCGCCGTGAGCCCGGCTCCGCGGTTCCTCACCTCCGCCCACGGCCACGTCGACGAGCGTCGCGCCACGTCGGAACCGGTGGGCAGGATCCCGCGCGGCGAGAGGTGGAACCGGCTCGTACCCGAGACCACGGAGCGCCGACGCCGCATCACCCAGCGCACCGGCATGAGCGCGGACGTTCAGCAGCACGTCGAGGTCGTCGGTCGGACGGACGGCAGGGAAGGACTGCGCCGCTGCGTGGAGCTGAACCATCAGGCCGCCGACCAGGACCCACCGATCCACGGACAGCACCCGCGCGAGCTCGACGGCTGCCGGCCACGGGTGCGCCCAGCCGCCGGGCGGAGCGTCGACAGCGAGGACGCTCACCCGTCCACCGCGTCCCGGCGAAGCTCGCGCAGCAGCGACAGCCCTGCTTCGCGTTCGCGGGGGTCGAGCGAGGCGGACAGGTCAGTGGCCGGCACCGCCGACGGCAGTGCCGCACCAAGCACGTCGTCGAGCGTGGTCACACGCAGCGTGACGTTGCCGCGAGAGTCCTCGACCAGCCCGTACGCATCGATGCACTCCTGCGCACGACGGCCGTCGATGTACCCGTCGATGACCTCCACGTCCTTGGTCAGCCCCAGACGCAGCGGCGCCGACGCGCCACTGAGCGTCAGGTGGGCGCGAAGGTCCGGGAGGTAGGACGCCGACCCACGAAGGACCAGGACGGTGGCGCGACTGCGGGTCAGGCTCGAGAGCTCCTCGGCCGGGGTGGTCCCGACCAGGTGGCGCACGTTGCGCCCTTGTCCCGACGTGAGCCACGGAGCGTCGCGTCCACTCCATGCGAAGAGCACCGCCCACGCGACCGCCGCGCTGAGCGGGCGGCCCGGTCGGGTCCGGGACTGGGCGAGCTTCGCCACGGAGACGGGGTCGACCAGCGCAGTCCGACCGACGGTTCCCAGGCTTCTCAGGGCACCGGTGCGGAGCATCCGTTCGACCTGGCGCTGCGAGACGCGCAGACGCGCCGCTGCCTCGCCCGTGCCCATTCCACTCACGCTGTATATAGTCGCATGAGCGACCTATTACAACAAGAAGCTCCGACACCGGTAGGGAGCCCCGAGTGCCGCGGCAAAGTCATCCTGGGACCGGATGGCCGGACCTGCCGCAGCACACCCCACTCCCGAACGTCTGACGCCCTACGCTCCGACCGTGAGCACCCGCCGACGTCGCGCCGCCTGGGTCGTGGGTGGCGTGCTGCTGGCGCTGGTCGCGGTCCCGATCCTCGCGGTCCAGGCAGTCGGCCAGTCGAAGGTCCGCACCGACGACGACTCCCCCGCGTCGGTCGCCCTCGTCCTGGGCGCCGGGCTCCGTCCGGACGGCAGCCCGTCCGTGTACCTGGCCCGCCGCCTGGACGCCGCGCGCGAGCTGTACGAGCGCGGGGAGGTGGACGTCCTGCTGGTCAGCGGCGACAACGGAACGCCCCAGCACGACGAGCCGTCCGCGATGCTGGAATGGCTCGTCGACCACGGCGTCCCCGCGGACGACGTCGTCCGCGACCACGCGGGGTTCGACACCCACGACTCCTGCGTCCGGGCGCACGACGTATTCGGGGTCCAGGACGCGGTCGTCGTGACGCAGGACTACCACCTGCGCCGCGCGCTGTTCTCGTGCGCGGCTGCCGGGGTGACGGTGACCGGCGTCGGGGTGTCGTCGCAGTCGGTCCAACCGGTCCAGGCGCTCACCTGGCGCGTCCGCGAGCTCCCGGCGTCCTGGCGGGCAGCCTGGGACGCGGTCACGCACCGCTCCCCGATCTACGCCGGCCCCCCGGAGTCGGCGGTGCACGATGCCCTCGCCGCCGGCTGACCGGCACCACAGACCCCCATCAAGCCCACTCAGCTCGTCGCGCGGAAGCCGAGAACGTCACTCCTCCGCGAGAACGTCACTGTGAACTGCCGGTCTCGCGGGGAAGTGACGTTCTCGGCGGCTGCGTGGCTCACGGGGATGTGGGGGACGATCGACCTCATGGACCCGCTCGACACCTTGCGCGCCGCGTTCACCCCCGTCCCCGGCTACCTCGACGCCGCGACGTGCGGGCTGCCCGCGCGGGCGACGGCGACCGCGATGCACGAGGCGCTCGACACGTGGCAGGCGGGGAAGGCGGACCTCGCGGTGTACGACGAGGCCGTCGTCGCCTCCCGGGCCGCGTACGCGCGGCTGGTCGGGGTCGACCCGTCGTGGGTGGCGGTCGGCTCGCAGGCGTCCGCGCTGATCGGCCTGGTCGCGGCGAGCGTGCCGGACGGCGCGGAGGTGCTCACGGTCGACGGTGACTTCGCCTCGGTGGTGTTCCCGTTCCTGGCCCACGCCGACCGGGGCGTCACGGTCCGGCACGTGCCGGTGGAGTCGCTGGCCGACGAGGTCCGCCCGTCCACGCACACGGTGGCGTTCTCGCTGGTGCAGTCGGTCGACGGGCGCGTCGCCGACGTCGCGGCGGTCGCCGCAGCGGCGGCCGCGGCCGGCGCGATGACCGTCTGCGACGTCACGCAGGCCGCCGGCTGGCTCCCGGTCGACGCGACGGCGCTCGACGTGACGGTGTGCGCGTCCTACAAGTGGCTGTCCGCACCGCGCGGGACCGCGTTCCTCACGGTCGGCCCGGACCTGCTGGACCGCCTGCGCCCGACGAGCGCGGGCTGGTACGCGGGCGAGGAGATCTGGTCGTCGGTCTACGGGCCTGCGATGGCGCTCGCCCGGGACGCCCGACGGTTCGACGTCTCCCCCGCCTGGCTGTGCTGGGTGGGGGCGGTCCCGGCGCTGGAGCTGTTCGCGGCGGCACCGCGCGACGCCGTCCACGGGTACACCGTCGGCTTGGCGGACGCCTTCCGCGCGGGCCTCGGCCTGCCCCCGGGCGGCAGCGCGATCGTCCGGCTGCCCGACGACGCGGCGGGCTCGCGACGCGCCCTGCTCGCGGCGCAGGGCACCCGGGCCGCGGGCCGCGGTGGTGGCGTCCGCCTGGCGTTCCACGTCTGGAACGACACCGCCGACGTCGAGCGGGCTGTGGCTGCCCTGAGCAACTCCTGAGGGGAACCTGAGGGTCGACTCGGGGGTCTCCCCGATATCCCTGTGCCTGGCGACGGCGAAATCCTAGGCTCGTTCACAGCATCGACACCGGCCCCCGACGATGTATCTCCCGTCGGGCGGGCCGCACCTTCCTGTCGTCGTCGACAAACCCCTACATGAGGACACACCCATGTCTCAGGTCGCCGGGTGGATCACCCACCGCTACCTCAAGTTCGCCGTCATCATCTTCTGGCTCGTCGTCGTCGCGCTCCTCGGCCCCCTCGCGGGCAAGCTCACGGGCGCGCAGGACAACGACGCGAAGTCGTGGCTCCCCGCCAACGCCGAGTCGACCGAGGTGCTCGACGTCGCCGCCGGGTTCGTGTCCTCCAACACGATCCCCGCCGTGATCGTCTACGAGCGCCCGGACGGCCTCACCCCGGACGACCTCGAGGCCGTCGCGGCGGACGCCGAGGAGTTCGGCACGCTGGACACCCTCGACGGTGACGTCATCGGCCCGATCCCGTCGGAGGACGGGCAGGCGGTGCAGATCATCGTCCCGCTCGACCTCGGCTCGGACGGCTGGAACCTCGCCGCGGACGCCGTCGACGACCTGCGCGCCACGGCCGAGGACGGCCCCGACGGTCTGGACGTCTACGTCACCGGCCCGGCGGGCAGCGCCGCCGACTCGTCGGCCGCGTTCGAGGGCATCGACGGCACCCTGCTGTACGCGGCCGTCGCCGTCGTCATCGTCATCCTGCTCATCACGTACCGCAGCCCGATCCTCTGGCTGCTGCCGGTCATCTCGGCGGGGGTCGCGCTCACCGTCTCGCAGGCCCTGATCTACCTGCTCGCGGACAACTACGACCTCACGGTCAACGCGCAGAGCGCCGGCATCCTCACGGTCCTCGTGTTCGGCGCGGGGACGGACTACGCCCTGCTGCTCGTGGCGCGCTACCGCGAGGAGCTGCGCAACCACGGCGACCGGCACGAGGCGATGGCCCTCGCCCTGCACCGGGCCAGCCCGGCGATCATCGCCTCCGGCGCCACCGTCGCCATCGGCATGCTGTGCCTGCTGTTCGCGAGCATGAACTCGACGGCTGGCCTCGGTCCGGTCGCGGCCGTCGGCGTCGGCGTCGCGGTGCTCGTCATGCTGACCCTGCTGCCGGCGCTGCTGGTGACGTGCGGCCGGTGGATCTTCTGGCCCCGGACCCCGAAGCTCGGCGACGACGAGCCGTCCGAGCACGGCTTCTGGGCCCGGGTCGGCGGTCGCATCGAGCGCCGGCCGCGTGCCACGTGGATCGGGACGTCCGCGATCCTCGCCGTCGCCTGCCTGGGGATCGTCGCGCTCAACGCGACCGGCCTGACCACCGAGGAGTCGTTCCGTGGTGAGCAGCCGTCCATCGTGGGCGAGAAGGTGCTCGCCGCGCACTTCCCCGGCGGCGCCGGCTCACCGGTCGCGGTCATCGCGAACGCCGAACAGGCCACCGAGGTGGCGATCGTCTTCGCCGACGTCGACGGCATCGACCCGACGAGCATCACGGAGCCCGTCGTCAAGGACGGCCTGGCGTACATCGAGGGCACCCTCACGTCGGCGCCCGACAGCGACGACGCCTACGACACGGTCGACCGGGTGCGGGACGCGGTGCACGACGTCCCCGACGCGGACGCCCTGGTGGGCGGCGCGACGGCCGTCAACCTCGACGTGCAGCGAGCCTCCGCGGCCGACAACCTGCTGATCATCCCGATCATCCTGCTCGTCGTGCTCCTCATCCTCGTGCTCCTGCTCCGCTCGATCCTGGCCCCGGTGGTCCTGATCGGCACCGTCGTGCTCTCGTTCGGCGCCGCCATCGGCATCAGCGCGCTGGTGTTCAAGTACGTCTTCGGCTATGCCGGGGCGGACACGTCCTTCCCGCTGTTCGTCTTCGTGTTCCTGGTCGCGCTGGGGATCGACTACAACATCTTCCTCATGACCCGGGTCCGGGAGGAGGCGATCCGGCTCGGGCACCATCGCGGCTCGCTGGTCGGTCTCGCGGCCACCGGCGGGGTGATCACGTCGGCCGGGCTGGTGCTCGCCGGGACGTTCGCGGTGCTCGGCACGCTGCCCCTCGTGGCGTTCGCGGAGATCGGTTTCGCCGTGGCGTTCGGGGTGCTGCTCGACACCCTCGTGGTCAGGTCCGTGCTGGTCACGGCGCTGAACCTCGACATCGGCAAGGCGATGTGGTGGCCCAGCGCACTGAGCAGGCAGCCCGACCCGGAGCCTGCCGAGAGGCCGGTACCCGTCCCGGTCGCCTGATCGCCACGCGAGATGCCCGGATCGTCCAGACGATCCGGGCATCTCGGGATAACGTCTGGCGCAGGGCCCTTCGCAGGGCACTCCAGCGGCGCCAGGAGCTGACGTGACCGAGATCGTTGAGACACCGACCACCACCGCGCCGGCCACCCGATGGTGGGCGCTCGACCCAGAGGCTGCGAGCGCGCAGCTCAGCACCGACCCGACGACAGGCCTCTCGTCGGCCGAGGTCACGGCGCGCCGGGAGCGGTACGGCTCGAACACCCTGACCGCACAGGCGGCCCCCTCTGTGTGGTCCGTGGTCTTCCAGCAGCTGCGGGACCCGATGAACATCATGCTCATCGCCGTCGCGGTGGTCAGCGCAGCCATCGGGCAGGGGTCGACGGCCCTCATCGTCGGCTTCCTGGTGGTGATCAACGTCGTCATCGGGACGCGCCAGGAGATGCTCGCGCGCAAGAGCGTCGACGCGCTGGCCACGATGCAGGAACCGCAGTCCCGCGTGCGGCGCGACGGCGCCCTGGTGCAGATCCCGGCGCACGACCTGGTGCCGGGTGACATCGTCGAGCTCGAGGCCGGCGACATCGTGCCCGCCGACGGCCGGCTGCTGCGGACCGCCACGATGGAGACGCAGGAAGCGGCGCTGACCGGCGAGAGCACGCCGATCGGCAAGGACGTGATCACGCTCGCCGACGAGGACGTCCCCCTCGGCGACCGGGCCAACATGGCGTTCCAGAACACGTCGGTCACGCGCGGCACCGGCACGATGCTGGTCACCGCGACGGGCATGACCACGCAGATCGGCAACATCGCGACGCTGCTGTCGTCGGTGGAGAAGACGAAGTCGCCGCTGCAGCGCGAGCTCGACAAGCTGACCAAGGTGCTGGGCGTCATCGCGTGGAGCGCGGTGGCGGTCATCGTGCTCATCGGCATCGCCCGCGGCCAGTCCCCGAGCGACCTGCTGTTCCTGGCGACCGCCGTGGCGATCTCCGCCATCCCGACGGGCCTGCCCACGTTCGTCCAGGCGATGCTCGCGTACGGGGCACGCCAGCTGGCCGACGCGAAGGCGGTCGTCGCGAACCTCAACGACGTCGAGACGCTCGGGGCGACGAGCTCGATCAACTCCGACAAGACGGGGACCCTGACCCTCAACGAGATGACCGTGACCGCGCTGTACACGATCGGTCAGCACTTCACGGTCGAGGGCAGCGGCTACGCGAAGACGGGCAAGATCCTGCAGACGGCGGGCGCCGACGTGCCGGACCTCACGCCGCTCGCCTACGGCCTGTGCCTGGCCAGCGACGCGACCGTGTCCGACTCCGGTGCCGTCATCGGCGACCCGACGGAGGCCGCCCTCGTGGTGCTCGCCGCGAAGCTGGGCATCGACGCGGAGGAGAGCCGCCGGACGTACCCCCGCGTCGCGGAGGTGCCGTTCGACTCGGCGTACAAGTTCATGGCCACCGCCCACTGGCTCCCCTGGCGCGGCGACCGGTCGCTCGTCGAGGTGGTCAAGGGCGGCCCGGACGTCGTGCTGCAGCGGTGCACGCACGCCCTCGCGGGCCCCGGCCAGACCGTCCCGCTGGAGGACATGCGCGCGGACATCGAGGCCGAGATGGAGCGGCTCGCGGAGCAGGGTCTGCGCACGCTCGCCTTCGCGACGCGGTTCCTCACGCCCGCGGACGAGGCCGGGCTGGTCGCCGACCCCATGTCGTACGTCGAGCAGCTCGTGTTCGTCGGCCTGGTCGGCATCGTCGACCCGCTGCGGCCCACCGCGAAGGTGGCCGTCGAGATCGCCCTCAAGGCCGGCATCGAGGTCCGCATGATCACCGGCGACCACGCGGTGACCGCGAGCGCGATCGGCCGGCAGCTGGGCCTGGGCCCGGGAGCGATCAGCGGTCCCGAGCTGGCCGCCCTCACCGACGACGAGCTGCTGGAGCGGCTGCCGAACCTGCACGTGTTCGGCCGCGTCACCCCCGAGGACAAGCTCCGGCTCGTCCAGCTCATGCAGAAGCAGGGCCTGGTCGTCGCCATGACCGGCGACGCCGTCAACGACGCCGCCGCCATCAAGCAGGCGGACATCGGCGTCGCGATGGGCTCCGGCAGCGAGGTCACCAAGCAGGCCGCCCGGCTGGTGCTCACCGACGACAACTTCAGCACCCTGGTGCACGCCGTCGAGCTGGGCCGCAGCATCTACCAGAAGATCACCGCGTACATCCGGTTCCAGATGAGCCAGCTCATCGGCCTGGTGGTGCTGTTCCTGGCGGCCAGCCTGTTCGACATCGCGGACGGTGTCGCGATGACGCCGATGATGGTGCTGTTCCTCAACTTCTTCGTGGCCGTGTTCCCGGTGATCGCGATCATGCTCGACCCGGTCGGCCCGGGGATCATGGACCGCGCACCCCGCGACCCGAAGCTCGGCATCAGCAACGGCCACGCGGTACGCCGCTGGATCCTCTACGGGATGGTCCTGTGCATCTCCTCGGGGATCCCGCTGGTGGCCGGTCCGGACACCCCGGCCGCCGACACCCCGACGGCGTCGATGACGATGGCGTTCGTGGTCATGGGCCTCGGTTCGGTCCTGTCCGGGCTGGTCCTGCGGCGCGAGCCCGAGTCGGGCCTCGCCGCTCCCCTGCTGACAGCGGTGAAGGTGCTCTCGGCCCCGGTGATCCTCGTCGTGCTGGCGACGGAGCTGGGCTTCCTGCAGGGGTGGCTCACGACGCAGTCGCTGTCGGGTCCGCAGTGGCTGGCCTGCCTGGGCCTCTCGCTCCTGCTGCCGCTCGTCGCCGAGGTGGACAAGGTGATCATGCGGCACCGGGCGACCACCGAGCTCGTCCTGGACCCGAAGGAGGCCGTGAGCCCGGCACGCGCCCGCGGGTAGGTCAGTCGAGCAGCGGTGGTGGGGCCTGCAGGTCGTAGGCCCGGAACAGCACCGCGTGCTCGACGCCCATCGCGCGCCCCTGCATCGAGGCGATCATCGGGAGCATGTCTGCCGGGGCCGGGTGCCCCGGCAGGCCTGCGAGGTACTCCTCGTGCGCCTCCAGGGACGCGATCCCGGTCCGCAGGGCGTCCGCGGAGACCTCCACGCCGTGCGTCGCCCGCGGGTCGCCGCTGACCAGCAGCCAGCGGACCTGCCACGGTTCGAGGCCGTCGTCGTCGAGGAGCTCGGTGAACACCCACCGGTTGCCCGCGTCGCGCACCGCGTCGAGCGTCGCCAGCCCGGCGACGCGGTGGTCGGCCATGTTCAGCCCGGCGACGAACTCGAGCTCCCAGGACCCGGTGAGCACCACGTCGGGCCGGTACTCCCGGATCCGTCGCGCGATGTCCCGCCGCAGCGGCAGCCCGTACTCGAGCACGCCGTCGGGGTGCTCGAGGAACCGCACGTCGGTGACCCCGACCGCCGCGGACCCCGTGACCTGCTCGCGGGTGCGCACCTCCCGGGTGCGGTCCGGCGGGGAGGCGTCCATGCCGGCCTCCCCGCGGGTGAGCACCAGGTAGGCCACCTCGACCCCGCGCGCGGTCCAGGTCGCGACCGCGGACGAGGTGCCGTACTCGATGTCGTCGGGATGGGCGACGACGCACAGAACGCGACGGAACTCGGAGTCCGGAAGTGCCGGCAGGAGATCGGGCATGGCTGCGACGCTACGCGCGGTCCAGCTCCGTCCGGAAGGCGTCGAGCGCGCTCTGCGAGAAGAGCACGAACCGCACCAGCTCGATGCCCTGCGGCCCGCCGCCCCCGGCCGCCACCCCCTCCTGCCACACCCGGACCGTCCCGACGGCGATCCGCGCGACGTCCTCCACGGCCCAGCCGTACACGCCCGCGCTGACGGCGGGGAACGCGACGCTCGACGCGCCGAGCCCTACCGCCAGCTCCAGGGGCCGCGCGAAGCACGACGCGAGCAGCACGGGGTCGGTCTGGCCCCGGTGCCGGTTGGGTCCGACGGTGTGGACCACCCAGCGCGCGGCCAGCCCGAACCCGGGGGTCGCGACGGCGTCCCCGACGGCCAGCCCGTCCGGCAGCGTGGTGCGCCGCAGCTCCTGGCAGGCGGCCAGCAGCTCCGGCCCGGCAGCGGCGTGGATCGCGCCGTCGACTCCCCCGCCGCCGAGGAGCGAGGAGTTGGCCGCGTTGACGACGACGTCGACGTCCTGCGTGGTGATGTCCCCGAGGACGGACTCGATCAGCATCGGTCCATCATGGCGTCGACACATGGGTAAGGCCCCTCGGACGCTTACTCCGAGGGGCCTTCACCGGTTCCCAGGGTACAAGGGACCCGCAGCCGGACGGGTGAACGACTCGCCCGTCGTCCACATCTTTCGTCCACACCCCTGTGTCTACCGGGCTTCCAGGCGGGCGGACCTGTGGACAAGGGTGTGGGTAGAGCGGTGGACAAAGAAAGCTCCGAGAAGCCCTTGCGGGCCCCTGCCGACAAGGGTTAGAAATCTCACATCGAGATCGACAGATCGAGAACCGCAGGCGAAGGATCCCTCCCGGGGAGACTGAAACCGCAGGTCAGGTGGCCTCTTCGGAGATCGCGTGGACCGGGTCGATGGCCACTCGGACAGGGCCGGAGCCTCGACGCTCGAGGCCCCTCGGGGACTCGAGCAGGCGGCGCAGAACGCCCTTCGGGGAGGTGGCGCCGGTGGGGACAGGCTGTGGATGTCGAGCCGACCGGAGAACGGATGACCACATCGTCGTGGCAACGCGACGACCCGCGGATGACGACGCGGGGGCCGTCAAGGACCGGAAGGTAGTTCGCAGTCGTCCCGCCCGCGGCGGGTCGTCGGTGCCGGAACCCTTCGGGGTGACCGCGTCGGCGACGAAACCCGGGGGTCGGGAGGTAGCCGCACCGTCAGCGCGGCGTCGGTCACCGGTCCGCCGGTGACGGAAGACCTGCGAGCACGAGAGGGCCCCTCGGACGCTTACTCCGAGGGGCCCTCTCCGTTTGCCCGGACGACTCCCGGTTCGCCGCGTTCTGCGCTGAATCCTTTCGGGTGGATCGCGAGCGACCGGCCCGCGGCGTGCCGCCGCTCCTGCTTCGGTATGTTCCGTCGGGCCCGCGGAGCCGCACCGATCGTGCGGGCGCATCGGTGCTGCCGCACGCTCGCGGCCGGGGAGGGAGGTGCCGTGGTGGCGACGACGTTCATGGAGCCCACCGAGGCGGTGGACCGGGTCACTGCCCGTGGCTGGGTGCTTCGTGGCATCGGTGTGCTGGTCGTCTGGTCGGCGTGGGCGTTCCTGGTGGGAGCGGTCGTGCTCCTGACGCGCAAGGGCGGCACACCCGCAGGTCCGGCGATCGCCGTCGTGGCGATGCTGGTCGCGCTCGTCCCCACCTGGTTCCTGGTCCGGCGGTCACCCGTGCGGCGCTGGCTCCTGCTCGGCGCGGCCGTGGTGCTGGCCGCGGTGGGGCTCAACCTGGGCGCGCTGGGCGGTCCGAGCCTGGCCCGCATGACCGGCGTCGGTGCGTCGCTGCCGGTGGCGACCGGCGCCCAGCTGCTCACCATCTCCAGCGTCGAGAACGGTCTCTGCCTGCAGGAGTGCTCGCAGGTGACGCACCTGTACGCGGTCGTCGACTCCGCCGCGGCGCAGGCCAAGGTCGGGTCGGGGATGCTGGCGGGCGGCTGGGACGCCGTGGAGCCCGGGACGTTCTGCCGGGACCAGTTCGGCGTCCGCCTGTCCGACGTCGCCGACCCGTCCATCGAGGACCCGCCGTCACCGCCGCCCGGCATGGAGCTGCTGAGCGTCTCGACAGGCCGCTGCGAGCACCCCTAGGCGTCGGGCACCGACTCCAGCAGGATCGTCACGGGTCCGTCGTTGACCAGCTCCACCGCCATGTCCGCGCCGAACACCCCGGTGGCCACCTCGAGCCCGCGGTCGCGCAGGGCGTCCACCACGGCGTCGACCAGCGGCTGCGCGACCGGTCCGGGTGCCGCGGCGTTCCAGGTGGGCCGGCGGCCCTTGCGCGTGTCGGCGTACAGCGTGAACTGGCTGACGACGAGCACGGGAGCACCCACGTCCACCGCGCACTGCTCGTCGCGCAGGATGCGCAGCTCGGCGATCTTGCGGGCGATCAGCTCGACCTGCGCGGGACCGTCGCCCGGCGTGACGCCGACCAGCGCCGCCAGACCGGGCCGGTCGATCTCCCCGACCACCGCACCGTCGACGGTCACGGACGCGCGCGTGACGCGCTGGACGACGGCTCTCATGCGCCGAAGGTAGCGACGACCTCGCCGACGGCCCGCCCGTGGCCCAGGACCGGGGTCAGGGCGACGGCCTCGACGAGCGCCGGGTCCACGCCCGCCACGGTGAGCGCGGCCGCGAGCACGGCCGGCCGGGGCCGCGACGACCCGTCGACGATCTTCAGCGCGACCGCTCCCCCGTCCGGCAGGCCGGCCGCGTAGACGCCGTCGGCACCGTCCTTGGCCACGAGGCCCGGGACCGCCTCCATGAACCGCGTGGCGTCCCGGCCGGTGCCGGCGACGTGCCACGGGTGCGTCGACATCGCCCGACCGACTCGTCGCGGGAGCCCGTCACCGGCGGCCAGGAGCGCGAACGACCGGGCGAGCCCACGCAGCGTCGTCGAGAACAGCGGCGCCCCGCAGCCGTCGACCGTCGCCAGCTCCACGGGCACCCCGGTGAGCTTGCCGACGACCTCCCGCGTCGCCACCTGCAGCGGGTGCGACGGGTCGAGGTAGTCCTGCGTGGGCCAGCCCGCGGCGACGCAGGTCGCGAGCATCCCGGCGTGCTTGCCGGAGCAGTTCTGGGACAGGGGCTCCGTGCCGTGCCCGTCCGCACGCCACCGCCACGCGGCGTCGGCGTCCAACGGCCAGTCGGGGGTGTTCCGCAGGTCCTCGGAACCGAGGCCCGCGGCCGCGAGGAGCGCGCGGACGACGCCGAGGTGCGCGGGCTCGGCGTTGTGGCTGGCGCACACCAGGGCGAGCTCGGCACCGTCCACGTCCAGCCCCGCGCGCAGCATCGCGACCGCCTGCAACGGCTTGAGCGACGACCGCGCCCAGATCGTGGCGTCGGGGTCCCCCAGCCCGAACCGCTCGGACCCGTCGGGCGCGAGCACGACGACGTGGCCGGAGTGCACAGACTCCACCAGCCCTCCGCGCAGCACCCGGGCGAGCGGGACGGCGGCGGTGCCGATGTCGGGCACGCTCACCAGCCGCCGGAGGGACCGGACGGTCCGCGCGGCCCTCGCCGGCCGGAGTACGGCGTCACGGCGGGCTTCACGTCGACGAGGTACACGATCCCGCCCACCGCGGCGAGCAGCGCGAGGAACGACGGGAGGTGCGGCACGCCGGGGATCGGGATCACGCTGAACGAGACCGCGGTGGCAACACCGACGATCGCCCCCCAGAACCCCTTGGTCCGCTTGCCCGCCTGCGGGAAGGCGTTCGACGGCCGCCGGAGCAGGTCGATCAGCGCCCACAGGCACAGCCCGAAGATGGCGATGTAGAAGACGAAGAAGATGACGACCTGCAGGCTCGCGATCACGGGGCGAGCCTACGAGACATCAGGGGACGACGAGCAGGCCCTCGGCGCGCGCCGCGGCGGCGAGGTGCTCGTCCCAGGCGCCGACGACGAGGTCCGGCGACCGCAGCTCCAGGGCGGACGCGAGGTGCAGGGCGTCGGCGGCCCGCAGCGGGTGCCGCCCGACGAGCCCGGCCGCCGCGACCGTCACCACGTCCCGCAGCTCCAGCACGTGCAGCCCGGGCCACAGCCGCTCCCACGCGGCGAGCGCATCGGCGGCGGCCTCGTCGTCGAGCCGTCCCGCCCGCCTGCCGCCGGCGAGCACCGCCCGCACCTCGGCGTCGGCCAGCCGGGACGTCACCACGAGGTCCGCGCCGTCCCACAGGGCCGCGACCAGCGCGGAACCGGGCTCCGCGACGCACAGCTTCACCAGCGCGCTGGTGTCGAGGTAGACGACCGCCATCTCAGCGCCGCAGCCGACGGACCAGGTCCGAGACCCCGCCCTTCGCCGCCGGGGCGCCGCGCTCCGTGGACCGGGCCGGCGGTCGGGGCGCCGTGGCCGGTGTGAGCAGCCCGTCACGCTCCAGCCGGGTCAGCAGGTCCGCCGCCTCGATGCCGCTGAGCCGGGCGACGGGGATCCCGCGCTCGGTGATCACGACGTCCTCCCCGGCACGCGCGGCCTCGATCCACTGCCTGAGCTCTGCGCGCAACGCGCTGACCGAGACGTCCACGCAGCGACCGTACCGAACCCGCGGCTCCGCAGGTCAGATCTCCGGCAGGGAATCCCGGGCGGCCTGCGGCGGGACTCCCGCCGCCTCCAGGAGGTCGACGACGAGCGAGCGGTGCAGCAGCACCAGGCTCTGCACCTGCCAGTCGAGCGCGGCGAGCCGGAACGGGTCCAGGGCACCGGAGACGGCCAGCAGCAGCGTCCGCGCGCGCTCCGGGTCCCGGCCCGCACCGAGGGCGGCTGCGAGCTCGTCGACCGCCCGTGCGGTGGCGTCCACCTGTGCGGCGACCGTCGTCATGTCGTGCGTCCGCGCCTCGACAGCCGCCAGGCAGCGCCGGGCCAGCACGCGGGCGTTGCGCATCGCGCGGTCGACGAGCACCGCGTTCGCCGCCAGCCCGGCCAGCTCCTCACGGTGCTTGCGGATGGTCGGGGACACGCGGGCCAGCTCGCCCGCGTTGGTCGCGGTCTCCGACCACTCGTCGAGCGCCGGCTGCGACGCCCGACCGCGCACCAGCGCGTCCTCGACGTCCGCGGTCGACCCCGTGCGCAGCCCGCGCGCGAGGATGCGCAGCACGTCGGCGAGGTCCTCGACCGCGGCCCGGGCGAGCGTCCGTGGGTGCCGACGCGGGTCCCGGGGAGTCAGCAGCGCGACCGCGAGCGCGACCACGCCCCCGATCGCGGCGTCGATCCACCGCCCGAGCGGCCCGCCGGACGCGGAGATCGCGGGCAGGCCCACGATGACCAGCGCCTGCACGCCGGCCTGCGTGGTGAGCATCTGCCCGCGGTCGATGAACCGGGCGATGATCGCCGCCAGGAACAGCACGACGGCCACCTGCCAGGCGCCGTTGCCGATGAGGTGCACCAGCAGGTCCCCGAGCGCGACCCCGATGGCCACGCCGACGGCGAGCTCCGCGACGCGCCGGACGGACCGGTCGGTGGTGAACCCGAGCGCGATCCAGGCGCTGACGGGCGCGAAGAACGGGAAGGGGTGCCCGACCGCGTACCGGGCGATCGCGAACGCGATCGCGGCCGCGATCGACGCCTGCAGGATCGGGAACCAGGCGGCCCGGACCCGCGCCCACCCCTGGCGCACCCGCATCTGGAGGACTGTGCGGGGACGCGCGCCTGTGCCCGTCACAGGACCCTCACAGGCTCGGGTGCTGCCCCAGGCCGCGGGTCAGGGGTCCGCGAGCGGCGGGCCGGTCCACGGACACGCCGTCGCCCGGCACGATCTGCTCCTGCCCGGCCGCGACGGATCCCGCCTCGGACTCGACGACGAGCTCGGCGTCCGCCGGGACCGAGCGCTTGACCACGGCGAGCGCGACGGGTCCGAGCTCGTGGTGGCGCGCGACGGTGGTGACCTGCCCGACGACCCGTCCGGGCTCCTGCGCGTCGGCGCTGCGGACCACGTCGTGCACCGCGGAACCCGGCTCGGGAAGCAGGTGGCCGGACCCGTCGAGGTGCAGCAGGACGAGGCGGCGAGGCGGCCGGCCGAGGTTGTGCACGCGGGCCACGGACTCCTGCCCGCGGTAGCAGCCCTTGGTCAGGTGCACGGCGGTGCGCAGCCAGTCGAGCTCGTGCGGGATGGTCCGGTGGTCGGCCTCGTGGGACGCGCGCGGGCGCCAGGCCTCGACGCGGGCGGCCTCGCTGGCCCAGGTGCCCACGAGCGGCCAGCCCGCGGCCTCCCGCGCGCGGACCTCCTCGACCAGCCGGTCGCGCGGGACCAGCACGAGCCGCCAGTCGCGGTCGGCGCCGGGGTGCTCGTCGTCGGCCGGCCCGTACCGGGTGCCGCCGGGTGCCGTGATGGGCCACGGGTCCCGCCAGGTGAGGGGCTCGTCGGGGGTGCCCTCCGCGTCGACCGGCTCGCCGATGGCGGCCCAGGCGTCGGTCGCGTCGACGATCTCGACCCGCAGCATGAACTTCATGCGGTTCAGCCAGGCGGCCAGCCCGATGGGCGTCTCGGTGATCAGCCAGGTGGTCTCGCCGTCGTCGACGACGCCCGCCGCGTGCTCGACGTGCCCCTGCGGGCTGAGCACGAGCAGCTCGGTCGACGTGCGCGGCGCCAGCGCGGTCAGCTCCTGCGTGGTGATGGAGTTCAGCCACGTCAGCCGGTCGGGGCCGGTGATGGTGACGACACCGAGGTGGGACTGGTCCACCACGGCACCGCCGCGGGACAGCGCGCGCTGCTCGGCGGTCGGGTCGCCGTAGTGCCACGCGACCCCGTCGTCCGGCCCGGAGCCCCGGACCGCGCCGCGGCGGGTGAGCAGGGGGCTCGTGTGCCGGGGCGGCTCGCCGTGGACGGAAGGGGTCTCGACGGTCGCGTCGGTGGTCATCAGGCCTCGTCGTCGGTGAGGGCCCCGACGCGCGCGAGGCGGCCGGAGGCGTAGGACTGCATGGGGTGACCGAACGCGGCGATGTCGTGCGCCCACATGAGCTCGCCGTTCACGAGGCCGTACAGGCGCTTGCCGGCGCTGACGTCGGCCCCGGAGGCGGTGCGGACGATCGCGTCGCTCACCAGGTCGATGCGGCCCTTGCCGACCGCGCCGATGTAGACGGCGACGTGTCCCGACGGGTCCGCGACCAGCAGCTCGACGGCGTGCTGGTCCTCGGTCAGACCCCAGTCGGCGGGCCGCTCGGGCGGGATGCGCCAGTAGCCGGACTCGGTCTGCCAGACGGGGGCAGGCGGCTCGTCGTCGAGTGCTGCGGTGGTGGACGGCGCCACGACCAGCCGGATCGTCGACGTGTACGACAGGTACGGCCCGCCGTCGCTGGCGATGACGATCTCCTGCGTGAACGTCGCCTCGTCGATCCCGGGGTAGTCGACGACCCCCTCGCCGCGCCACGTGCCGACGAGCCACGCGAGCGGGTAGACCTCAGGGGCGAGACCCTCGGGATCGAGGACGAACGGCATGTGCGGGGCCTCCTGTCGTGGCGTCAGAGCACGTCAGCGCTGGCCCTTGTAGAGCCGGTACACGACGAAGCAGGCGAACCAGCCGATCACCAGCGTCGCGGCGACCAGCAGGCCGATGAAGACTCCCTCGAGCGCAGTCATGCCGACGATCCTAACGAGCGCGCACCCCTAACCTGTTCCGATGAGTCCTACGCCACGCCCCCTGGTGATCAAGACCACGTCCGGCACCGAGCGCCCGGAGGCCACCAACCAGGCGTTCACCGTCGCGGCCGCCGCGGTCGCGGCCGGCGCGGACGTCAGCCTCTGGCTCACCGGCGAGTCGGCGTGGTTCGCCCTGCCGGGGCGCGCGGCGGACCTGGTCCTCGAGCACGCAACCCCGCTGAGCGAGCTCCTGGACCTGCTCCTGGAGGGCGGTCGCGTGACGGTCTGCACGCAGTGCGCGGCCCGCCGGGGCATCGGTCCGCAGGACGTGCTGCCGGGCGTCCGGATCGCCGGGGCGGCCGTGTTCGTCGAGGAGTCCCTGGCGGAGCGGGCCCAGGCGCTCGTCTACTAGGCGGCGGTGCGACCAGCGCGCAGCCGCACGCCCAGCAGGTACAGCTCGCACCCGAGGCACAATCCGAACACCGCGTTGAGGAACGCCGCGACGAGCGCGAGCGCGGCGGCGACCGGCACGGCGACGGCCACCCCGGCCAGCCCGAGGACCAGCCCGGCCCCCGTGATGATCAGGCCGACCAGCTGGGCGAACGTCGGCGGCCGCGGGTCCTCGAGCTCGGTCGGCGGCGCCAGGCGGGGTCGGACCAGCTTCCGGAACACCCAGCCCTGCCAGGTCCGCCCGATGCCGCCGAACGCACCGAGCGCGAAGCTCGCGACGATCACGGCGAGGACCGCGTAGGCCGCCGGCGTGGTGCCGAGCAGGAGGACGACGACGAGCAGGACGAGGTTGACGGCGGCGCCGAAGCGAGGGCCGCGGGGGTCGATGCCCGCAGGGGCGTCGGTGCGTACGGGCGTGCTCATGAGGGCTCCAAGGGGGGTCGCGCACGATGAGGGGTCCATCGGCCGGGGGCTGCGCGCCCGCGCCGGGAGCCGGCTCAGGCTGCGGAGACCCCGCCCGGACACGAGTCGAGCGCGGCCAGCGCGTGCCGACGGTCCGTGGCACCGGACATGCGACCGACCACGACGCCGCGGGCGTCGAGCAGGAGCGTGGTCGGGGTGCGCATGATGCCGAAGCGTCGCACGAGATCCAGGTGCTCGACCACGTCCATCTCGACGTGTGAGAGGTCGTCGTGCTCGGAGACCAGCTGAGCGAGCACCGCGTGGGTCCGGCGGCAGGGCGCGCAGACCTCGCTGGAGAACTGCACGAACGTCGCCCGGCCACCCAGGGCCGCGCCGAGCTCGTCGGCGGTGAGGCGCGGGTCGTCGGCGACGTCGGCAGGCGTGTCCGCGAGAAGTGCGGGGTCGACGGCCGTGTACCGGCCGTTGCGCGACCTCCACCACAGGCCCAGCACGGCCGCGACGACCAGGAGGGCCAGGACGAGCAGGACGCGGTCCACGTCAGCCCACCAGGACGCGTCCGACGACGTACACCAGGATGCCCGTGACGGTGACCGGCAGGGTCACGGCGGCGAGCGACGGCCAGCGCTTCTCCAGCGAGGGCAGCTGGTCGAACAGCGCGTGCAGGGTGGCGACGAGCACCCCGACCGACAGACCCAGCAGGGCACCCGCCAGGGGGTCGATCGCCGGGAGCAGCAGGCCGCCCAGCGCGCCCGCCGCCGCCGCCGCCCCGGCCGTGACCAGCGCACCGACCCACGGCTTCAGGTGCAGCGCCACGACGACGGAGCCGACGGCCAGCGCGAGGGCACCGACCACGACGATCGGCTCACCGCCCGGCGTCCGCCCGATCGCGACCCACCCGGCCACGGCGACCGCGACGAGCGTGCCGGCGACCGTCCCGGACACCGACTCGACCAGCCGGGTCCGGCCGTCGCGCCGGAGGAGCTCGTTGACGAACGCGAGCAGGATCGCGGCCGCGAAGACGACCGGCAGGTCCCGCAGGTACGGCTGCTCGAGGGTGAGGTGCACGACGGCCACGGCACCGACCCCGCCCAGCGCCACGACCGTGGCGGACCCGGGCTTGAACGGCAGCCCCGCGAGCGCGGGCCAGCCGAGCGCGAACAGCAGCGCGAGGACGGCCGCGGTGCCCGTCAGGGGCAGGCCCCCGAGGTACCCGGCGACGGCGACCGCGGCGGCGAGGACGGCCGTCACGACCGCCCTGGTGGCGAGCTGCATCGGGTCCTCCTACCGTCCCGCGACCGGGGTCACCGGGCGCACGCGCATGCGGGAGGTCTGCAGGGAGGGGAGGAGCACGCCGCCGATTGTCGCATCCCGGCGCCCTCTGCCCGTCGGGATCCCGCCGCAACAGGTCACTCGTCCTGGTGGAACACGCCATCACCCGAACCGTCGGCGCAGGTTGCTCGGGTCGCGCGGTACCGTTGCGCCCACTCGCACGCGGGGAGGTCCCAGGTGGCAGATCTGCTGCTGCTCACTCCAGCGTCCGGGGGCTCCGCCCAGGTGCTCCCGGCCCTCGGTCTGTTGTCCCACCGCGTCCGTGTGCTTCCCGTCGAACCGTCGGCTCTCGTGGACGCACCGGACGCGGACATCGTCGTGCTCGACGCACGACGCGACCTGGTCACCGCCCGGACCACGTGTCGGCTGCTGCGCGCCACCGGTCTGACCGTCCCGCTCATCCTCGTGCTCACCGAGGGCGGCCTCACGGTCGTCACGGCCGAGTGGGGTGCGGACGACATCATCCTGGAGACGGCCAACCCGGCCGAGGTGGAGACACGCTTCCGGCTGGTCATGGAGCGTGCGGCCACCGCCGGGTACGACGACGCCCCGCAGGAGATCTCGTCGGGCGAGCTCACGATCGACGCCGGTGGCTACACCGCCCGGCTGCGCGGCCGTCCGCTCGACCTCACCTACAAGGAGTTCGAGCTCCTGAAGTACCTGGTCCAGCACCCGGGTCGCGTGTTCACGCGCGCCCAGCTGCTGCAGGAGGTCTGGGGCTACGACTACTACGGAGGCACCCGGACGGTCGACGTGCACGTGCGTCGGCTGCGCGCCAAGCTCGGGCCCGAGCACGAGCAGCTCATCGGCACGGTGCGCAACGTCGGCTACCGCTTCGACCCGCCGAAGGACCGCCGCGGTGCGGTGGACGGTCGTAACGAGGTCCCGGAGCCCGCCGACGCCTGAGCGTCGCCGCCAGCCTGACGAGAGGTCTCGTGCCCACTCCAGCCCGTCGCCTGTTCGACGTCCTCTCCCCCGGCGCCGAGCGCAACCTCCTCGACACCCTGCGCGGGGAGCGCGTCGGCGGTGCCCTGCTGCTCGCCGGCACGGTCGTCGCGCTGCTCTGGGCCAACGTCGCCCCGGCGTCGTACACGGCCGTCTCGGACACGGTCGTCGGCCCGGCGGCCCTGCACCTCGACCTCACGCTGGCCACCTGGGCGACCGACGGGCTGCTCGCGATCTTCTTCTTCGTCGTCGGGCTCGAGCTCAAGCGGGAGATCGTCGCCGGTGAGCTGCGCAACCCGCGCACCGCGGTGGTGCCCATCGTCGCGGCGGTCGGCGGCATGGTCGTGCCGGCTGCGCTGTACCTCGCGGTGAACCTGACGTCCCCGGACGGCAACGCGCGCGGCTGGGCCGTGCCGACGGCGACGGACATCGCGTTCGCGGTCTCGGTCCTCGCGATCGTCGGCCGGAGCCTGCCGAACGCGCTGCGGGCCTTCCTGCTGACCCTCGCGGTCGTGGACGACCTGCTCGCGATCATCGTCATCGGGGCCGTGTACACCGAGTCGGTCTCCGCGCTCTGGCTCGGCGTGGGTGCCGCGACGGTCGTCGTGTTCGCGCTCCTGATCCGGCGGGGCTGGGTCAGCGGGTGGCTGCTGGTGCCCCTCGGCCTGGTGGCGTGGGCCGCCGTCCACGCGTCCGGCGTGCACGCGACGATCGCGGGCGTCGCCCTCGGGCTCGTCGTCCCCGCGACGCCGGAGGCCACGCGTCGGGCGCTGCGGCTCGACGCCCTGCCCAAGGAGTCGCTCGCGGAGCGGTGGGAGCACGTGTGGCGACCGCTGTCCGCGGGCGTCGCCGTGCCCGTGTTCGCCCTGTTCGCGGCTGGGGTGACCCTCAGCCTCGGCACGGTGCAGACCACGTTCGCGGACCCGGTCGCACAGGGCGTGGCCCTCGGGCTCGTCGTGGGCAAGCCGCTGGGCATCCTCGGCGCCACGTGGCTCGTCGCGCGGTTCACGCGGGCGGCGCTCGCCCCCGGTCTCGGCTGGCCCGACGTCGGGGCGGTCGGGCTGCTCGGCGGGATCGGGTTCACCGTGTCGCTCCTCGTGGGTGAGCTCGCGTTCGGCACCGGCAGCCCGCACGACGAGCACGTCATCGTCGCCGTGCTCGTCGCGTCGCTCGTCGCGGCGGTCCTCGGCGGTGCTGCCCTCTTCCAGCGCGACCGGCATCACGCGCACGTCGCGCGCGAGGCCTCACGCGACATCGACCGGACCGGGTAAGTTCGGCACCGATGAGCACCGTCGACTCCGCCTCGCTCCTCATCGACGGCCCCTGGGAGCACCGCTACGTGGCCGCGAACGGCGCCCGGTTCCATGTGGCCGTCGCCGGCCCCGACGACCGCGACGCCCCGCTCGTCGTGCTCCTGCACGGCATCCCGCAGTTCTGGTGGGCATGGCGCCACCAGCTGCCCGCGCTGGCCGAGGCCGGCTACCGCGTGGCTGCCATGGACGTGCGCGGCACCGGCGGTTCCGACAAGCCGCCCGTCGGCTACGACGTCCCGACGCTGGCCGCCGATGTCGCCGGCGTCATCCAGTCGCTGGGCGCCGCGGACGCGGTCATCGTCGGCAGCGGCACCGGCGGCGAGATCGCGTGGGCGATGGCGGGTCTGCAGCCCGACCGGGTCCGTGCCGTCGCCGCGCTGGCGGCCCCGCACCCCCTGGACACCCGCGGGCACCCGCGCGCCGCCGTCCGCCTGTCAGCCCTGCGCCGGCTGGCGTTCGTGCAGCTGCCGTCGTTCCCGGAGCAGGCCCTGATGGAGGGCGACCTGGTGGCGCGGCTCCTGCGCGAGTGGGGCGGCGCCCCGGGCTGGCTCGACCCACGCGCGGAGACGACGTACCGCTCCGCGGCGCGGGTGCCGTTCGCGGCGCACAGCCAGATGGAGCAGCTGCGCTGGATGGTCCGGTCGATGCCGCGCCCCGACGGGCGCCGGTACCACGCGACGCTCCAGGAGAGCACGCGGCCGGTCCCGGTCCTGCAGGTGCACGGCGGTCGCGACGGGCTCCGACCCGCGTCCCACGCAGCCCTGTCCAAGGACACTGCGGCGCTGGTGGCCTCGCGCTACCAGTTCGAGCTGCTGCCGCAGGCGGGGCACTACCCCGCGGAGGAGGCGCCCGACCGCGTGACCGACCTGCTCCTGACCTGGTTGCGCGAGGTCGCCCCGATCACTGCGTGACCATCGCCGCGGCCTTCACGGGATCCAGCTCACCGATGCCGGCCGACGGGCACATCGTCGCGACCGGGCACGCGCCGCACGCGGGCCTGCGGGCGAAGCAGGTGCGCCGCCCGTGGAAGATCAGCCGGTGCGACGCCATCGTCCAGTCCTTGCGGGGCAGCAGCGCACCGAGCTCCTGCTCGACCACCAGCGGGTCCTTGCTCGTGGTGTAGCCGAGCCGCTGGGAGAGCCGCATGACGTGCGTGTCCGTGGTGATCCCCGGCACGTCGAACGCGTTGCCGAGCACCACGTTGGCCGTCTTGCGCCCCACGCCGGGCAGCGTCACGAGGTCCGTGAGCCGCCCGGGGACCTCGCCGTGGAACCGCTCGACCAGGTCCCGGGACAGTCCCATGACCGACTTCGTCTTGGCCCGGAAGAAGCCGGTGGGACGCAGGATCTCCTCGACCTCCTCGGGGTTCGCGGCCGCGAGCGCCGCGGCGTCCGGGTAGCGCGCGAACAGGACCGGGGTGGTGAGGTTCACGCGGACGTCCGTGGTCTGCGCCGAGAGCACGGTGGCCACCAGCAGCTCGAACGGGGACGTGAAGTCCAGCTCGCAGTGCGCGTCGGGGTACCGCACGGCCAGGGCGCGGTCCACGCGGCGTGCGCGGCGGGTGCGGGCGAGGCTTGACTCGCCAGCTGCCTCGCTGGCTGCCTCGCTGTCTTCTCCAGTCACGACCGGCAGCCTACGACCCGGCGCCCACACCCGTTCGGGGCCGCTCTGACCTGCGACGTTGCTCCCTTGGAGTGATCTGCGACCCCACCCGGGCCCGCGCGCTCAAGGTCAGCCCGTATCGGGCCGAATCCACCCACGGCACCCGTTCGAGATGCCCGTCCGAGGAGGACCTGCCCCATGACGTCACCCGTCGAGCAACGGGTCAATGATCTCCGCCTCGACCGGCGTGCGCTGCGCGCCGAGCGCGCTCGGGTCGCCTGGTGGCGCCGGCTCGTGCGCGCGCGCCTCGACCTGGCGGTCGCCCAGGCCGCCCGCCCGCAGACGCTCGGCGAGGACATGGCCTTCCAGCTCCCGCTCGACGTGGGCCTCGACGTCCCGCGCCCTGCGGCGCTCGCGGCGGTGCTCGACGCCGGCACCGAGGCCGTCGACCGCCTCGGCGAGCTGAAGGCTCTCGACGAGCAGCTCTCGACGTACGCGGCCGGCGTGGAGGACGCCCTCACACGGGCCACGGACCGGCTCATCACCCGCCTCGCGGCGGACCCCGGAGTCGTCGTCGCCGGCCTGCGGGAGACTCTGGGCCGCGGATGACGCCCACCATGGGGCAGACTGAGTCCGGATCAGCCCGCTGACCAGCGGCAGGTCCGACCGACTCCATCGTGAACGAAGCCGTCACCGGGATGAACCGGGGTGCGGCCAGAGAGGTGAGGTGTCCCCGTGGAGGACGACATCGTGCTGTCGGCGCCGCTGTTCGCCGGGCTCGACCCGGAGGCGTCCGAGACGCTCGTCGCGACGATGAAGCCGATCGAGATCGCGCGCGGCGACGCCCTGTTCCAGGAGGGCGAGCCGGGCGACCGGCTCTACGTCGTGCGCGAGGGCAAGATCAAGCTCGGCCGACGCTCGAACGACGGCCGCGAGAACCTGCTGGCCGTCCTCGGCCCGGGTGAGATGTTCGGCGAGCTGAGCCTCTTCGACCCCGGCCCCCGCACCGCGACCGCGACCGTCGTCGCCGACGCCGTGGTGCTCGAGCTCGGGCACGGCGACCTGATCCGCTGGCTGCAGGACAAGCCCGCGGTGGCACAGCACCTGCTCCAGGCGCTCGCCCGACGGCTGCGCCGGACCAACGAGGCGCTCGCCGACCTGGTGTTCTCGGACGTCCCGGGCCGCGTCGCCAAGGCGCTGCTGGACCTGTCGACGCGCTTCGGCGAGAAGGTCGACGAGGGGATCCGGGTCGCGCACGACCTCACGCAGGAGGAGCTCGCGCAGCTCGTCGGCGCGTCGCGGGAGACCGTGAACAAGGCGCTCGCCGACTTCGCCGCACGCGGCTGGGTGCGCCGGGAGGGCCGCGCGGTGGTCCTGCTCGACGTCGAACGTCTGGAGCGCAGGGCCCGCTAGGCCCGTGAGGCCAGCTCGACCACGATCTCGACCTCGACCGGCGCGTCCATCGGCAGCACCGCCACACCCACCGCGGAGCGCGCGTGCACGCCCGCGTCACCCAGGACGGCGTGCAGCAGCAGGCTGGCGCCGTTGACGACGGCGGGCTGCCCGGTGAACGCCGGGTCGCTGGCGACGAAGCCGACCACCTTGGTGACGTGCACGATCCGGTCGAGCGCGTCGGCGCCCTGCGGCCCGCCCTCGGCGGCGACCACCGCGGCGACCGCGGCGAGCGCGTTGAGCGCGCAGGTCCGCGCGTACCCGGCGGCGTCGTCCGGGGACACCAGACCGTCCCCGACGCCGACCTTCCCCGTGGCCTGCAGCGCACCCGCGACGAGCGGCAGCTGTCCCGACGTGTAGACGTAGGCGCCGGACCGGACCGCCGGCACGTACGCCGCCAGGGGCAGCGCCACCTCGGGCAGCTCCAGGCCCAGCTCAGCGAGCCGCGCGGCGGCGCCCATCAGGACTCCTTGGGCCGCTTGAGGTAGGCCACGAGGCCGGCGTCGGGTCCCTGGATCACCTGGACGAGCTCCCAGCCGTCGGCTCCCCACTGGTCGAGGATCGCCTTCGTGGCGTGAATGATGAGCGGAATCGTCGCGTACTCCCACGTCGTTGCCATGGGCTCACCCTAGGGCCCGTGCACGCCGTCGGAGCGCTCTCACAGCGCGTCGACGACGTCAGTCCCGACGAGCTCGTTGCGCCAGGACCGGACCTCGGGGCGCCGCCGCAGCAGGGCCCGGCGCTCGCGCTCGGTCATGCCGCCCCAGACCCCGAAGTCCATGCGGTTGTCGAGCGCGTCGGCGAGGCAGGCCAGCCGCACGGGGCAGCCGTTGCACACGGAGCGTGCCTCACGCTGGGCAGCGCCCTCGACGAAGAGCGCGTCGGGCGCGAGCTTGCCCGTGCCGCACGCTGCGAGCGCTGTCCAGTGCGCGTCCTGCGCGAGTGTGGTCACTCATCCTCCCGAGCACGCCGACGGGGGCATGCCGTGGCATCCGCACCCGAGTCCTGCCGGGAAACTACTGGTCCGAGGACCCCTCTGGCGAGACTCCGTTCGGGTCATATCGTCAGATGGACGTGTGACCGGGTCAGGATGTGCCTAGCGTCGATGTGCAGGTCCCGTGCAGGTCGGGGCGTCCGACGCCGATCTGACCGGGTCCTGACAGGGCGTCCGACTACCCTGACGGCATGCCGAACCCTGCGCGCCAGCGCGGCCGACAGGTCAACGTCTTCCAGGCCGTGGCCCTCCTGCTCACCTTCGCGCTCGTCGCGGGTGTGTCCGGGGTGCTCGCCGCCGGCCTCGTCCTGCCCGGAGTCGCCGTCGCCAACGGCGTGACCGACATCACGGTCACCGCCTTCGACGACCTGCCGACCGAGCTCGCGGAGACGGAGAAGGCGCTGCCCGAGAAGTCGGTCATCAAGGCTGCGGACGGCCGGCTCCTGGCGACGTTCTGGACGCAGAACCGGGTGGTGGTCCCGCTCGCCGCGATCTCGCCCCTGCTGCAGAACGCCGTCATCGCGACGGAGGACAAGCGCTTCTACCAGCACGTGGGTGTCGACCCGACCGGCATGATCCGCGCGTTCGTCAAGAACCAGACGGACGAGGACGGCGGCCAGGAAGGCGCCTCGACGCTCACGCAGCAGTACATCAAGAACGTCCTCATCGAGGAGGCGCTCAGCAAGGAGACCGAGGCCGAGAAGCTCGAGGCTCTCCAGGCAGCCCGCGGCGCCAGCGGCACCGAGGGCTACGCGCGCAAGCTGCGCGAGGCCAAGCTGGCCATCGCCCTCGAGAAGCGGATGACGAAGCAGGAGATCCTCGAGAAGTACCTGAACATCGCGCCGTTCGGGGCGTCGGTGTACGGGGCGGAGTCCGCTGCGCAGTACTACTTCAGCAAGGCCGCCATCGACCTCAACTTCATCGAGGCCGCCACCATCGCCGGGGTGACGCAGAGCCCCACCAAGTGGGACCCGGTGCTGAACCCCGAGGCCTCGCAGACCCGTCGGGACAGCGTGCTCGGCAAGATGCACGACCAGGGCTACATCACCGACGAGGAGCTCGCCCTCGGCCTCGCGACCCCGCTCGCGGACACCATGCACATCACCCCGCTGAAGCAGGGCTGCGTGGCGGCCGGTGACGTGATCGCCGGCTCCGGCTACTTCTGCGACTTCGTCACCAAGGTCATCGCCAACGACGAGGCCTTCGGCGCCACCCGGGACGAGCGGGTCGGGCTGCTGTACAAGGGCGGGCTGACCATCACCACGACGCTCGACCCGAACCTGCAGACGATCGCCGACACCGAGGTGAAGAACGGCATCCCGGTCGACGACCCGTCGGGCGTGGCCAGCGCGATCGTCACCGTCCAGCCGGGCACCGGCAAGATCCTGTCGATGGCCCAGAACCGGACCTACGCCGCGGCCGCGGCGCCCGGGACGCGCGAGGAGTCGGTCAACTTCAACACCGACGGCGCGTACGGCGGCTCGGGCGGGTTCGCCCCCGGCTCGACGTTCAAGCCGTTCACGCTGCTCGAGTGGCTCAAGCAGGGCCACAGCCTGAATGACCAGGTCAACGGCACCGAGCGCTCGCTGAACGAGAACATGTTCGTCACGTGCGGCGCCAAGGGCCCGAACGTGACCTGGAAGGTCGGGAACTCCGAGGGCGGCGCCGGGATGATGTCCGTGGCGAACGCCACGCAGAACTCCGTCAACCTCGCCTACCTGACGATGGCCACGCAGCTCGACATGTGCAACATCATGAAGGGCGCCGAGAGCCTGGGCATGCACACCGCGAAGCCCAAGGCGGACGGCACCTCGACGCCGTCGGTCAACCCGTCGAACGTCATCGGCACGGACTCCGTGGCCCCGCTCTCCATGGCCGCCGCGTTCGCCGCGTTCGCGTCCGGGGGCGTCTACTGCAAGCCGATCGCCATCACGAGCGTCCAGAACGCCGACGGCGCCGAGCTGCCGATCCCGCAGGCCAGCTGCGCGCAGGCGATCGAGCCCAAGTACGCCAACACGATGAACTTCGCCCTGAGCAACGTGTGGAAGGGCACCGCCAAGTCGGTCGGCACCCCCTCCTACCCGTCCGCGGGCAAGACCGGCACCACGACACGCAACGAGGACACCTGGTTCGTCGGGTACACCCCGCTGCTGGCGACCGCGGTGTGGGTCGGCTTCTCGCAGGCACCGGCCCCCGTGCAGAACATGACCATCAACGGGAAGTTCGTCCGGTACACCTACGGGGCGACCATCGCGGCGCCCACCTGGAAGCGGTTCACGGACCAGGCCCTGGCAGGCGTCGAGAATCCCGGCTTCGGCGCTCCGGACGACAAGCTCGTCTTCGGCGAGAAGATCTCCGTGCCGTCCGTCGTCGGCCGGAACGAGGCCGAGGCGCGCGACATCCTCCAGAAGGCCGGCTTCAACGCCAGCGTCGACCCGACGCAGGTCAACTCGCCCTTCCCGGCGGGGACGGTCGTCTCGCAGAGCCCGTCCGGCACGGCCACGCGGGGCTCCTCGATCCTCCTGACGCTGTCCAACGGGCAGCCGCCCGCCGGTCCGGTCGACATGAACCAGCCGGGCGGGCCCGGGCAGGGCGGTGGCGGTCGCGGCGACGGCAACGGCGGCGGCAACGGCGGCGGGAACAAGCCTTAGTGGGCGTCACGACGTCCGGGGTCGCCCGCGCGGCGGGTGCGGTCGCGCTCGCCGGTGCGGGCGCGCTCGCGTACGCCTCGCTGATCGAGGTCCGCTGGTACACGCTGCGGCAGGTCACCGTGCCGGTCCTCCCGGCCGGTCAGGACCCGCTGCGCATCCTGCACCTGTCGGACCTGCACCTGACGCCCGGCCAGCGCAAGAAGGTCGACTGGGTCAAGGACCTGGCCTCGCTGGACCCGCACATGGTGGTCGACACCGGCGACAACTGGGCGCACCTCGACGCGATGCCGGCGCTGCTGGAGGCCCTGGAGCCGCACCTGGCCGTCCCCGGGGCGTTCGTGCTGGGCTCCAACGACTACGTCGCACCGTCGCCGAAGAACCCCGCCCGGTACCTGCTGCCGGACGCACGTCGACGCCCGGTCCGCCGACCGCCGGAGCTGCCGTGGCGCGAGCTCACGTCGCGGTTCCGGTCGGCCGGCTGGATCGACCTCACCAACCGTCGGGACGTGCTCAAGGTCGACGGCCGGGTGCTGTCCCTGGTGGGCACCGACGACGCGCACCTGGACCGCGACCGGTTCCCGGACGCCGGTGACGGCGACGACGCGCGGACCGGCCCGGTCCCGGTGGACCTGCACCTGGGCATCACGCACGCGCCCTACCGGCGGGTGCTGGACGCGATGCACGCCGACGACGTCGACCTGGCGATCGCCGGGCACACCCACGGCGGCCAGCTCGCGCTGCCGATCTGGGGCGCCCTGGTGACCAACTGCGACCTCGACCCCCGTCGCGCCAAGGGTCTGCACGGCTGGCCCGGCCCACGTCCGGACCAGCCGGGCGGCGCGGGGTCGACGTGGATGCATGTCTCCGCAGGGCTCGGCACGTCGCCGTACGCGCCCGTGCGGTTCGCGTGCCGGCCGGAAGCGACCCTGCTCACACTGGTCGCGCCCTGATCCGGTTTCGTTCCCACCCCGGTCGTCGGCTATCCTTACCAGGCTCCACGGGGTGTGGCGCAGCTTGGTAGCGCGCTTCGTTCGGGACGAAGAGGTCGTGGGTTCGAATCCCGCCACCCCGACAGACGAGAAAGGCCCCTGATCAGCAGATCTGCTGATCAGGGGCCTTTCTCGTGGGGTCAGCCGCGGGGGCCGAGATACTCCGCGTACCCGTCGACCGTGGCGATCCTGACGTGGATCGCCGACGTCGGGTCGACGGCCCCCTCGACCGTCTGCCGGCCGTCCGCGCTGGTGATGTCGAGCGCGACCGGCTTCCCCGTGCCATACACGGTGATCCCCCCGTCGCTCGCGCGCGCGTCGATGTCGGCCTGCGCGTCCGAGATCTCGGTGCGTCCGTCGCTGGACTGGGTGGTGACGTCTCCGGAGACGTCGGAGACCTCGATGGGGCCGTCGGCCGAGCTCACGTCCACCGTGCCGCGGACGCCGTCGACGTACGCGCGGGCGTCGGTCGACCGGACCGTCACGTCGCCGTCGATGTCGGTCACGTCGACGGACCCGTCGCTGACGTGCACGTCCAGGGGTCCGCGCAGCGCGGTGGCGGTCACGGTGCCGTCGAGGGCGCGCACGATCACCGAGGTGCCCTCCGGCACGGTCACGTCGAGCGACGCCGAGCAGAAGCCGGGCCGCCACCAGTCGCACCGGTAGCTCACGCGGAGGCGGTCCGCGATCTCGTCGACCCGGTAGTCCGCAGCGGAGAGGACCGTGCGTGCCGTGCGGTCGACCTGGACGCGGTCGCCGCCGGTGGTCACCGTGACGTGCCCGTCGGCGACGAGCTCGACCACCGACGCCGCGGCGTAGGAGGCGGACTCGGACGTGGTCACGGCGCCGTCGGACCCCGTCGCCAGCAGGTCCACGGCGCTGTAGGCCCCCGACAGGAGCAGGACGCCGCCGACGATCCCACCGACCCAGGTCAGGACCTTGGCGCCCGGGCCGCGCGGGGTGGGACTCGGCGCGGCGACCGGCCGTTCCAGGGTGTCGGTCATGGTCGTTCTCCGTTCGTGGGTTCGTGCTCCAGCCAGCGCAGCACGGCGAGCACGCGGCGGTGGTCGTCGGCGGCCTGCGGGAGGTCGAGCTTGGTGAGGATGGAGGTCACGTGCTTCTCGACGGCCGGGAGGCCGACGACGAGCCGGTCGGCGATCGCCGCGTTGGAGCGGCCCTCCGCCATGAGACCGAGGACGTCCCGCTCGCGCGGGGTCAGGGTCTCGAGGCCCGACCGTCGGGTCCGGGCGAGGATCTGGGCGACGACCTCGGGGTCGATCACCGTGCCCCCACCGGCCACCCGGCCGAGCGCGTCGAGGAACTCGTCCACGTCCGCCACCCGGTCCTTGAGCACGTAGCCGAGGCCGCGCACGTCACCGGCGAAGAGCTCCCGGGCGTACCGCTGCTCGACGTACTGCGACAGGACCAGGACGGGAAGCCTCGGGTGCAGGCTGCGCAGGTGCACGGCCGCCCGCAGACCCTCGTCGGTGTGCGACGGGGGCATCCGGACGTCGGTCACCAGGACGTCCGGGACGTCGGCGGACGGTCCGAGGGCCGCGACGACCTCGTCGGCGGTGGTGAAGCCGGTGACGTCGTGCCCCTCCGCGACGAGCAGCCGGGTGAGGCCGTCCAGCAGGAGGACGGAGTCCTCCGCGATCACGATGCGCACGGCACCTCCACGGTCAGTCGTGTGCCGGCTCCGGCCGGGCTGTCCAGGTCGAACGTGCCGTCGAGGGCGGCGACACGGCTACGCAGTCCGTCGAGCCCGCTGCCGGGCGTCGCGGTCGCTCCCCCGCGGCCGTCGTCGGCGATCACCAGCCGCAGCGTGCCGGCCGGGGTGACCCCGGCCTGCACGGTCACGGCGTTCGCCGACGCGTGCTTGGCGGCGTTGGTCAGGGCCTCGGCGACGACGAAGTACGCGGCGGCCTGCGCGGACGTGCTGGCGCGGCTCAGCGCGGCCGGGTCGGGGACGTCCACGCGGACCGGGACCGGGCTGCGCGCGGCCAGCGCGGACAGGGCCGCGTCCAGGCCGCGGTCGGTGAGGACGGCGGGGTGGATGCCCCGGACCAGGTCCCGCAGCTCGGCCAGCGTCTCCTTGACCTCGCGGTGGGCGTGCTCGAGGGCGGCGGCCGCCTCGGGGTCGCTCGACACCTTCCGCCGTGCCGTGCCCAGCTCGACGCCGAGCGCCACGAGCCGCTGCTGGGCGCCATCGTGCAGGTCGCGCTCGATGCGGCGGCGCTCCTCGTCGGCGGCACCGACGGCGGCCGTGCGGGTCTCGGTGAGCTGGACGGCACGGCCCTCGGCCTGGGCGGCTCGCGCCTGCGCCTGCCGGGCCAGCTCGACGGCCTCGGCGCGGGGCGACGACCCGAGCAGCGTCCGGCCCAGCCGGACGATGGCCAGCGAACCGGCCTGGACGGTGAGGGCGGCGATCCACGCGCAGAGCAGGGCGGCCGGGACCATGAGCACGAGCGGGATCGGCGGCTGGGTCAGGCCGGCGGCCAGCGCGACGACCGGGTAGACCAGCCCACCGAGCGCGAACCCGGCGGCGAACGTCACGGCGATGCCCTGGGCCGTCAGGAGCAGCCCGGCGACCACCAGGTAGGCGACGTGAGCCCACGTGCGGCTGTCGGACAGGACCGCCCACCACGAGGCCCAGACGCCCTCGCGGCGCGGGTACGTCGGCGCGGGGATCACCACGTCGAGCTGGGCGTGCAGACGCGCCCGCTCGACGGCGGCGAAGGGGCGGCACGCCCACAGCGTCGCGACGAGCATCGGGATGCCCACGACCAGCACGAGCAGGGACAGGGAGAACGCGAGGGCGACGCTGAACACGATCGCGGCGACGAGGAGGACGAACGAGCCGACGACGAGCTGCGAGATGCCGCGCCACGTCGCGACGGACACGGGGGCTGCGGCGAGCGCGCGCAGGTCGACGAAGGCGGGGGCGACGACGCGGAGGTCGTCGGACGCGCTGCCCGGGGGCGTCGGTGAGGTCATGACAGTGACGCTAGGGCTCGGGGCGGACGCGCAGACAGCCTGACCACCCACGGGGCGGTGGTGGGGTTGCCCCTACCCCGGGACAGCCGAACGGGCCGGCCCTCGCAGGAGGACCGGCCCGTTCGTCACTGCACTAGCCGACGGTGCAGGTGGCACCGTTCAGGGTGAACGCGGTCGGGTTGTTGTTGGTCCCCGTGTGGGAGCCGTTGAACCCGATGTCCGTGCTCTGACCGGCACCGAGGGTGCCGTTCCAGGCGGCGTTCTTCGCCGTGACCGCCGTGCCGGACTGCGACCAGTCCGCGCTCCAGCCCTGGGTGACCTTCTGGCCGTTGGCGAAGGAGAAGCCAAGCGTCCAGGAGGACAGGGCCGTGGTCCCGGTGTTGGTGACCTTCACCGAGGCCGTGAAGCCCGTGTTCCAGCTGCTCGCCGTGTACTTGACCGTGCACGCACCCGTGGAAGAACCGGTCTGCGTGGTGGCCGAGACGGCGCTGGAGGCCGAGGACACGTTGCCTGCGGCGTCCTTGGCGCGGACCGTGAACGAGTACGCGGTGGCGGCGCTCAGGCCGGTCACGGTGTAGCTCGTCGTGGTGGTCGTGCCCACCAGGGTGGTGCCGCGGTAGACGTCGTAGCCGGTGACGGCCACGTTGTCGGTGGACGCGGTCCAGGACAGCGGGATCGACGTCGTGGTGGTGGTACCGGCCGTCAGACCCGTCGGAGCCGAGGGCGCCGTCGTGTCGGTGGGCGTGCCGGTCTGGGTGGTCGCCGAGACCGCCGTGGACGCTGCCGACACGTTGCCTGCGGCGTCCTTGGCGCGGACCGTGAACGAGTACGCGGTGGCGGCGGTCAGGCCGGTCACGGTGTAGCTCGTCGTGGTGGTGGTCCCCACCAGGGTGGTGCCCCGGTAGACCTCGTACCCGGCGACGCCGACGTTGTCGGTGGACGCGGTCCAGGACAGCGGAACCGTCGACGTCGTGGTGGTGCCGGCCGTCAGACCCGTCGGCACCGAGGGTGCCGTCGTGTCGGTGGGCGTGCCGGTCTGGGTGGTGGCCGAGACCGAGCTGGATGCCGTCGACACGTTGCCTGCGGCGTCCTTGGCGCGGACCGTGAACGAGTACGCGGTGGACGGCGACAGGCCGGTCACGGTGTAGCTCGTCGAGGTGGAGGTGCCCACCAGGGTGGTGCCGCGGTAGACGTCGTAACCGGTGACGGCCACGTTGTCGGTCGACGCGGTCCACGAGAGCGGGACCGACGTCGAGGTGGTGGTGCCGGCCGTCAGACCCGTCGGAGCCGAGGGCGCCGTCGTGTCGGTCGGGGGCGTGGTGCCACCCTCGAACAGCCGCGCGTAGTCACCGAGCGCACCGGCGATGGCCGTCTGGGCCCAGAACCGGTGGAACGTGAACGTCGGCGCCACACCGGTGGCCAGGGCCGACTCGACCTTGGGCCACGCGGGGTCGTTCTTGTACCAGGAGCGGATGTCCAGGAACGAGACGCCCGGCTTGATGACATCACCGTTGGGCATCTTGCCCGTCCAGCCGGACGGGACGAAGACGCCGTTGCCGCCGGCGACGTAGGTGTCGTCGAACCGCAGGAAGTCGCCGCGGGTCTCGGGGCTGCCGACGCCCAGGCTGTCCTGGTTGGAGGCCCAGATGGCGTCGAGCAGTGCCTTGGCCTTGTCACGCGACGCGGTGTCGCCCGACTTGGCGGCGTAGAAGAGCAGCGCACGGGCGGTGTCGCCGGCGACGCCGACGTCCTGGCCGTAGCTCTTCACGGTGACGGACAGCCCGGAGTTGGATCCGGGGTTCGCCTTGTTCCACGTGTCCGGCTTACCGGTCCAGGTGAGCTCCGACGGGACCTTCCAGTTGGCGCCGTCCGTCGAGATGTTCGCGACGACCCAGGGGACCCAGCTGTCGAGGATCGCCTTGGCCTGCGCGTTGCCCGAGGCGTAGTACAGCTCGGCGACGCGCTGGACGCCCCACGCCTGCATGCCGAACCACTGGTTCGAGGGCGGGTCGTTGTAGACCGGCGCCTCGGTGTACGCCATGTTGTAGAACGTGGGCGTGCCGCTCGGCGGCGTCGCGTACGCGCCGTCCCAGCTGTTGGTCGCACCACCGGCGATGCCGCCCTGGGGGGCCTGCAGCCACTTGTAGAACTCGAGCTGACGCTCCATCGACGTCGCCCAGTCGCTCTTCGCGGTGGAGGACTTCGGCGTCAGGGCCGAGTCGGTCGACAGCACCCAGGCCGCGAGCGGGTTCTGGTAGCCGAAGTGCGCGTGCGACGAGCCGATGCGCCAGGCCCAGCCGGCCGACGAGTCGAGCGCGCCGCCCCAGGCGTAGTACCAGGACAGCAGGTAGTGCGCGCTGTTCTTGCCGGAGCCCGCGGGGCACGACGGCGAGGTGCAGCCGATCTGCTTGAAGTACTTGTCGAACAGGGCGTAGCGCAGGTAGTCACCCATCTTGGCGGCCTTGGCCACCGTCCCGGCGATCTGCGACTGCTTGCCCTGCGCGGTCGCCCACTGGTTGGCCCAGTAGACGGCCTCGATCGCGCGCGCGTCGGCGTCGGGGGCGTTGGTGTACTTCCACTGCTTGGCGGGCGTCCCGGTGTCCTTGGTGAACAGGTCGAGGAAGCCGCTCGGGCCGCCGTACTTGAACTCCTCGCACGACGGCTGCGGGATGGTCTCCCAGACCGACTCCTGCGGGCCGCGCTGGAAGGTGTTGATGTAGGACGTGCCGGTCGCTGTCGGGCCGAGCTCGCAGCCCGTGCCCGGGGTGGAACCGAACCCGTACTTGTTGTCGACGTCGGCGAGCCAGTGCATGCCGTAGATGTCCGACGTGCCGTAGGACGACTTCAGCTCGGCGGCGATCGGGTCACTGCCGGAGGTCACGCCGCTGCTCAGCTGCGACGGGTAGCTGCTCGGGTGGTTGAACTCCGACGCGTACGTCGCCGGGCTCGACGCGTTGTAGAACGAGTTCGTCGGCTGGTCCGCCGTCGTCGGGATCATGTACTTCTCGAGCGTGTCCCACGCGTGGTTGAGCGGGGCCCAGTCCTCGGTGAACTGGCCGTACAGGGCCTCGAGCCACACCCAGTAGGAGTACGCCTCCGACGTCGTCTCGTGGCCGTAGTCGGGGGCCTCGACGATGAGGGTCTCGACGGAGTGGTAGGGGATGCCCTGCGGGCTGAAGTAGCCGTTCGCCGGGTCCTTGATCTTCTCGTACTGCGCGAGGAAGCGCTGCGCGTACTCGCCGGTGGGTGCCGCGGCCGTGACGGCGGCGGGTACCGCTGCCGAGGCCGGTGCGGCGGCCATCGCGGGCTGGATCCCGCAGATGGCCAGCAGCGAAGCTGCGCTCAGGGTGGCCGTGGCCACCCAGGCAGTTCGCCGTCGGGTCGATGAGGACATCATTCGTACCTTTCTGGCTGTCGGGCACGTCCCGCTACGCCGCGGGCACGTCCCGGCGCTCCCCCGCGCGGGCGCGTGGGAGCGGTGACGGAGGTGCACGAAGGAACTGACCGTCGATGCCGGTTCGGCCCGCAGCGGCGCGGGTCTCCGGGCAGACAGCGGCCGGGTCGGCGCCCACTTTCCGGCGGTCCACAGCCAGCGTCCAGAGTCCTAAACGATTCTGGTGGGAGCGCGACCACAAGGTCACGGCCCTCGTCGCGGCCACCGTCACGACAACCGTCGCGAACACCGTCACGACCACCGGAAGAACCGCGCCGCCACCGGCACCCCCACGATCGTCCACCCCGCCATGACCAGCAGCGACGACGTCGGGAACGGCTGCCCCCACCACGCGGCGGCCAGCGCCTCGCTGCCGGCCCCGAGCGGGGTGAAGCCGGCGATCGTCTGGATCGCGTCCGGCATCAGCGGCAGCGGGAGCCAGACCCCCGCGAAGAACAGGGAGGCGAAGTAGACGCTCATCCCCCAGGCCGTGGCCGCGGCCGCCGTCGGCGCGAGCGCCGCGATCACGGAGCCGACCGCGAAGGCCGACAGCACGGTCATCACCAGCGCGAGCAGCAGGACCAGGGGCTCCGCGGGCGCGGCCACCCCCACCACGGCGGCCCCGAGCACGTACATGAGCACCGCCGCGACCAGCAGCGCGCCCAGGTTCACCAGCACCTGCGCGACCAGGATGCGCGACGGCGGCACGGGGGTGGTGGACAGCCGCTTGAGCACGCCGCGGCCGCGGTAGTTGCCGATGGTGGTCGGGAAGGTGGACAGCGCCACCGTCGCGACCGCGAGCGCCAGGACCGTCGGCGCGTAGCCGGTGATGCCGTTGACCTGCGACAGGACCGGGTCCGTGTCGTCGAAGGGCTGGTCCGCCCACGGCATCACCAGGCCGAGCACGGTGAGCAGGACGGCGGGGAACAGGACCGCGAAGAACGCGCCGGACGGCTCCCGGAGGAACAGCCGGGACTCGACGACGGTGAGGCGGGTGAGGGCGCTGGTGCTGGACATGTCAGACCTCCACATGGCTGGTGAGTGCGACGAAGGCGTCCTCCAGCGAGCTCTGCTCGAGGCGCAGGTTCTCGGGGCGGATGCCGTGCTGGGCCAGCGCGACGAGCACGTCCTGCACGACGTTGTCCCGGCCGCGGGCCTCGATGGTGCCGTCGTCGGCGTGCGTGACGGTGGCGATGGTCTCCAGCAGGCCGACGGGGACGGGGGCCGACGGGCGGAACCGCAGCACTTGTTCGGCGGTGGCCCGCGCGACCAGCTCCCCCGGCGTCCCCGTCGCCACCACCCGCCCGGCGTCGATCAGCGCGATCCGGTCGCAGAGCCGCTCGGCCTCCTCCATGAGGTGCGTGACCAGCACGATCGTCACGCCCCGGTCGCGGATGCGTTCGACCACGTCCCACGTGTCGCGGCGCGCGTGCGGGTCGAGGCCGGTGGTGAGCTCGTCGAGGATGGCGACCTGCGGGTTGCCGACGAGCGCGAGCGCCACCGACAGCCGCTGCTTCTGGCCGCCGGAGAGCTGCTCGAACCGCGCGCCGGCCCGGTCCGTCAGGCCCAGCTCGTCGAGCAGCTGTGCCGGGTCCGCGGGGTCCGGGTAGAACGACGCGTACAGGTCGAGCGCCTCGCGGACGCCGAGCTTCGGCTGGAGCTGGCTCTCCTGGAGCTGGAGCCCGACCACCTCGCGGAGCCGGCTGCGGTCCCGGACCGGGTCGAGGCCGAGGACGCGGACCGTGCCGGCGTCGGCCTCGCGCAGGCCGCCGACGATCTCGACGGTGGTGGTCTTGCCGGCCCCGTTGCGGCCCAGCACGCCGAAGATCTCGCCGCGGTGGACCTCGAGGCTGACGTCGTCGACGGCGATCGTGTCGCCGTAGCGCTTGTGCAGGTGCTCGACCTGGATGACGGGCATGGTCGCTCCTTCTCACGAGGGTGTGCGGTGCCACGGGAGCGGCGCAGGCCGGTCCCGTGAGTGGTGGACGGGGTCAGGAGGTGCGGTTGGGCAGGGACGCGCCGCGGGTGAGGCGGTCGAACGCGAAGGCCATGGCAACCGCGATCAGCAGGGCCGCCGTGGAGGCGACGAGGAGCGGCTGGTCGCCGCCGAACAACCCGGAGGTGGAGAAGGGGCCGGCGTCCTGCGCGAACAGGGCGAAGACCAGCAGGACGGGACCGGCGGTGAGCGGCAGGGCGAGCGTCCCGAACCAGCCGCCGGCGCGCTGGTAGGTCATCCCCACCAGCAGGCCGGACACGTAGGCGACGACGAGGATCAGCGTGGTGCTGACGATCACCGGCCCGACCCCCGACGAGGTGTAGGTGATGTCGTCCAGGATCCGCCACTGCCACCCGAACGCCGAGAAGACCGCGCGTTCGAGCAGGAGCAGCCCGGCGAACACGCCCCCGTACACGAGGGCCGTGCCGGTTGCGCCGATCAGCGACCCGAACGACAGGGAGCGCCGGGTCAGGCCGGCCGCGACGTGCACCGGCAGGTAGGCCGCCGTGATCGCGATGAGCACGGAGAACGGGAACCAGATCGCCCCCTGCCGGGCGAACGCGACCACGCTGGTGTTGACCTCGCCCACCACGTTGATCACCACGAGAGCGGCGGTGATGACGATGGTCGCCATCAACCAGAACCAGCCCGCCATGTACAGGTTCATCCAGAACACCCAGGTCGCGGTGGCGCGGACCGAGCTGCGCGTGGGGACGCGTGCCGTGGCGATGCTCATCGGGACTCCTCCGTGCTCGGCCGCGCGGCTGCGGCGCCCTTCGGGCGGTCGGTCAGGTGGACGAAGAGGTCCTGGAGGGCCACCGGCCCCAGCTCGAGACCCGCCTGCGCGGCACGAACGGTGTCGTCCGGCCGGGTCCCGATGAGCGTCGCCTGGGCGGTCCGGCCCAGCTGCTGGCGCGCGACGACGTCCCGGTCGGCGACGAACGCACTGACGGCCTCGGCCGCCCCCGTGACCGTGACGCCGCCGCTGCGCAGCGTGTCCGCGTCGGCGGCTGTCAGCACGCTGCCGCGGTCGAGCACGACGACGTCCTCGAGCAGCCGCTCGACCTCACCGATCAGGTGGCTGGACAGGACGATCGTGCGTGGGTGCTCCAGCCAGTCGGCGAGCAGGACGTCGTAGAACGCGTACCGCGAGGGGGCGTCCATGCCGAGGTGCACCTCGTCGAGCAGCGTCAGCGGGGTGCGGCTGGCGAGCCCGACGACGACCCCGAACGCGGACCGCTTGCCACGCGACAGCTTGTTCGGCTTGGTGAGCGGGTCGAGCTCGAAGCGGTCCATCAGCGAGTCCGCCAGCTCACGGGAGAACAGCGGCCGGCGGTCGCCGAGGAAGTCCAGGGTCGCCTGGAGCTTCTGGTCGATCGGGACGTCGCCGCTCTCGCGCACCAGGCACGTTCCCGCGAGCACCCGCGGGTTCTCCCACGGGTCCTCGCCGTCGACGAGCACCGTGCCGGACGTCTTGCGACGGAAGGCAGCCAGCACGGACAGGGCGGTGGTCTTGCCGGAGCCGTTGCGGCCCAGCAGCCCGGTGATCACGCCGGGGCGGATGGTGAACGAGACCGCGTCGAGCGCGACCGTCGTGTCGTAGCGGGCGGTGAGGTCCCGGACCTCGACGCCGAAGCCGCTCATCGCGGTCCCTCCGTCTCGCGGAGCCGGTCGACGATCTCGTCGGCGCTGATGCCCAGCACCCGCGCCTGCTCGAGCATGGGCTCGACGACGTCGGCGAAGAACGTGGCGCGGCGCTGGGCGAGCAGGTGCTCCCGGGCACCCTCGGCGACGAACATCCCGATGCCGCGGCGCTTGTAGAGGACGCCCTCGTCGACCAGCTCGGCGAACGCCTTGGCAGCGGTCGCCGGGTTGATCCGGAACGTCGTCGCGTACTGCGTGGTCGACATGACCTGTTCCTCCGCTCGCAGGGCTCCGGTGAGCACGTCCGACCGGATCTGGTCGGCGATCTGCACGTACAGGGGGTCACGCCCGTCGAACATCGCGTGCCTCCGTTCTGTGGTTCGTTACTTGACCAACTAACCATAGGACCCGAAGGTCGCACAAGAGGTATCTGGGTCCGGGTGAACCGCTCCTCCGAGTGACCGCCAGTGACGCCGGAGGGGGAGCCATGCCGCACGGAGATGCCGACCAGGGCATTCGCACACCGAAGTCCACGTTCTACGACCAGGGTCGCTTCGGCCGACTGTTCCCGGCGCTGCCGGGGTTCGCCGCCGACACCCGCACCGTCCGTGCCGCGCTCGTCGAGCTGGGCAAGCCCGGCGGGATCATGGACACCAACGAGAGCCCGACCGCCGACCCGTTCGCCCTGATCGTCGACCCGACGCTCAGCGTCGACAACCCGGACAACCCGCGCCTCACGGCCGGCATGACGTTCCTCGGGCAGTTCCTCGACCACGACATGACGTTCGACCCCACGTCGAGCCTCGCCCGTACCCAGGACCCCGAGTCGATCCGGAACTTCCGCATCCCGGCGCTCGACCTGGACAGCGTCTACGGCGGCGGACCGGGCACGTCACCGCACCTGTACGACCAGTCCGTCGACCACGGACGCACCACGATGCTGGTCGAGCCCAACGCCGGCTCCGAGACCGTCTGCATCGACGGCGTCGTGCGGTACGACGTCCCCCGCAACGCCCAGGGCACGGCGCTCATCGGCGATCCCCGCAACGACGAGAACCTCATCGTCGACCAGCTGCACCTCGCGTTCCTGCGCTTCCACAACCGCGTCGTCGCCGACGTCCGGGACGACCTCGGGCCGCTCGCCACACCCGGCGAGGTGTTCGCGGAGGCCCAGCGGATCGTCCGGTGGCACTACCAGTGGATGATCCTGCACGAGTTCCTCCCGCTGACCTGCGGCGACGCCCTCGTCGCGGACATCCTGACGAACGGCCGCAAGTTCTACCAGTGGCGCAACTCCCCCTACATCCCGGTGGAGTTCTCCGTCGCCGCGTACCGGTTCGGGCACTCCCAGGTGCGGCCCAGCTACCGCGCGAACTTCGGCACGTCCGCCGCCGACCGCACGCTCCAGTTCTTCGCGGTCATCTTCGACCACACCGCCACCGGCACCGACCCCGCGGACCTGCGCGGCGGCTGCCGGGCACCGCGGCGGTTCATCGACTGGCAGACGTTCTTCGACTTCGGCGGCGGCCAGGTGCGCAGGAACAAGCGGATCGACACCAAGCTCTCGTCGGCCCTCTTCCACCTGCTGGGCCAGCCGTCGGACGAGCCGGACTCGCTCGCCATCCGCAACCTGATCCGCGGGCTGACGATGGAGGTGCCCTCCGGGCAGCGCGTCGCCGCCGCCATGCAGGAGACACCGCTGCACGAGTCCGAGCTGGCCGACCTCGAGCCCTTCGGGCTGCACAAGCGGACACCGCTGTGGTTCTACGTGCTGCGGGAGGCCGACGTCCGCGCCGACGGGGAGCACCTGGGGCCGGTGGGCGGGCGGATCGTCGCCGAGGTGTTCCACGGGCTCATCGACGGCGACCCGTCGTCGTACCTGTCGCAGGACCCGGACTGGACCCCGACCTACGGCACCGACGACGAGTTCGGCATCACGGACCTGCTCACGGCCGCGGGCGTGGTCGGCGCCCTGGCCTGAACACAGCAACGTCCGCACTCGGGAGGGCTGGGGGGCCCTCGAGTGCGGACGTTGCTGTCTGCTCAGACGGTGGTGAGGCGCTGGGCTGCGACCAGCTCCGCGATCTGGACCGCGTTCAGCGCGGCGCCCTTGCGGAGGTTGTCGTTGCTGATGAACAGGGCGAGACCGCGGCCACCCTCGACGCCCTCGTCCTGGCGCAGGCGGCCGACGAAGGACGGGTCCTGACCGGCCGCCTCCAGGGGCGTCGGCACGTCGGTGAGCTGGACGCCCGGCGCGCCGGCCAGCAGCTCGGCGGCACGCTCGGGGCTCAGCGGACGGGCGAACTCGGCGTTGATCGACAGCGAGTGCCCGGTGAACACCGGGACGCGCACGCACGTCCCGGACACCAGCAGGCCGGGGATGTCGAGGATCTTGCGAGACTCGTGCCGGAGCTTCTGCTCCTCGTCGGTCTCGTTCAGCCCGTCCTCGACGATCGAGCCGGCCAGCGGGATGACGTCGAACGCGATGGGCCGGACGTACTTCACCGGCGCGGGCAGCGTCACGGCCGACCCGTCGTGCACCAGCGCGAGCGTGTCCTGCTCGACGGCCGCGCGGATCTGGCTGTCCAGCTCGTCGGCACCGGCGAGCCCCGAACCCGAGACCGCCTGGTAGGTCGACACGACCAGGCGGGTGAGCTGGGCCTCGTCGTGCAGGACCTTGAGCACCGGCATCGCGGCCATGGTGGTGCAGTTCGGGTTGGCGATGATGCCCTTGACTGCACCCGCGAGCGCGCCCGGGTTCACCTCGGAGACGATGAGCGGGACCTCGGGGTCACGACGCCACGCCGAGGAGTTGTCGATGACGAGCGCACCCGCCGCGGCGAACCGGGGGGCGTGCACCTTCGACGCGGCACCTCCGGCGGAGAACAGGGCCACGTCGATGCCCGACAGGTCCTCCGTCTCGACGTCCTCGACGACGACGTCCGCACCCTTCCAGGGCAGCGTGGTCCCGGCCGAGCGCGACGACGCGAAGTAGCGGATCGAGGCGACCGGGAAGTCGCGCTCCTCCAGCAGCCGGCGCATGACGCTGCCGACCTGGCCGGTGGCACCGACCACCGCGATGTTCAGTCCCATGTCCCTACCGTCCCGTCCCGCCGTACACGACGGCCTCGTCTTCCGTGGAGTCCAGGTCGAACGCCGTGTGCACCGCGCGGACCGCCTCGTCGAGCGAGTCGGCACGCGTGACCACGGAGATCCGGATCTCCGACGTCGAGATCATCTCGATGTTGACTCCCGCGTCCGACAGCGCGGCGAACAGCCGTGCCGAGACGCCGGGGTGCGACCGCATGCCCGCTCCGATGAGCGAGAGCTTGCCGATGGTGTCGTCGTACTGCAGCGACGCGAAGCCGATGTCCGGCTGGTGCTCGCTGAGCGCCGCCGTGGCGGCCGCGCCGTCCGTGGCGGGCAGCGTGAAGGAGATGTCCGTCAGGCCCGTCGCGGCGACCGAGACGTTCTGCACGATCATGTCGATGTTCACGCCCGCGCTGGCGACGACCTCGAAGATGCGTGCGGCCTTGCCGGGCACGTCGGGCACGCCGACGACCGTGATCTTGGCCTCGCTGCGGTCGTGCGCGACGCCGGCGATGATCGGCTGTTCCACAATCTCTCCTTCAGCGGCGGGCTGGTCGGTCACGAACGTGCCCGTATGAGTGGTGAACGACGAGCGCACGTGGATCGGTACCCCGTACCGGCGCGCGTACTCCACGCAGCGCAGCACCAGCACCTTGGCGCCGCTGGCCGCGAGCTCGAGCATCTCGTCGTAGCTGATCCGGTCGAGCTTGCGCGCGCTGGGCACGATCCGCGGGTCCGCGGTGAACACGCCGTCGACGTCGGTGTAGATCTCGCAGACGTCGGCCTTGAGCGACGCGGCGAGCGCGACCGCCGTGGTGTCCGAGCCGCCGCGCCCGAGCGTGGTCACGTCGTTGGTGGACGGGTTCACGCCCTGGAACCCCGCGACGATCGCGACGGAGCCCCGCGCGACCGTGTCCCGGATCCGGCTGGGCGAGACGTCGATGATCCGCGCCTTGCCGTACGCCTCGTCGGTGATGACCCCGGCCTGCTGCCCGGTGAACGACTTCGCGTCGACGCCGAGGTTGTGGATCGCCATCGCGAGCAGCGACATCGAGATGCGCTCGCCGGCCGTCAGGAGGATGTCCATCTCGCGCTGCGGCGGCAGCGGCGTGACCTGCTGGGCCAGGTCGATGAGCTCGTCCGTGGTGTCGCCCATCGCGCTGACCACCACGACGACGTCGTGGCCGGCGCGCTTCGCCTCGGCGACGCGCTTGGCGACACGCTTGATGCTGCTGGCGTCGGCGACGGAGGAACCGCCGTACTTCTGCACGATCAGGGCCACGGGAGAGCTCTTTCGCGGGCTCGGGACAGGTCCGGGCGAGTGTACGTGCGTGCCCACCAGGTGGGCACCGAGTTTCAGATGGCGGATCGCCCCTGCTCAAGGTGAAGCGTTTGGGGCTCTCCCCGTGCGCCGCGCGGCACACCACGCTGCCAGGGTGCGACGCCCGACCGCAGGGGGCCCGGGCGCGCGACCGAGAGGAACTCCCATGCGCGTCCGCGCCCTGTTCACCGCCGTCGTCGTCGCCGTGCTGGCCGGCGTCGGCACGCTCGTCGGCCTCACCGCCCAGGCCGCCACCGGCTGTCAGGTCGTCTGGACGGCGAACTCCTGGCCAGGCGGCTTCACCGCCGACGTGCGCGTGAGTCCGGGCGAGGCCGCGCACGGCTGGACGCTCACCTGGGCCTTCCCGTCCGGGCAGCGCGTCACGCAGGGGTGGAACGCGAACGTCGTCCAGACCGGGTCGAGCATGACCGCGTCGAATGCGGCCTGGAACGGTGAGATCCCCGCCGGCGGCAGCACGTCGTTCGGGTTCCAGGGCACGTTCAGCGGCACCAACACGGCGCCGACGACCTTCGTGCTCAACGGCGTCACCTGCAACGGCGGAACCCCCACGGCCTCACCGACGACGACGCCAACGTCAACTCCGACCCCGACCCCGACCCCGACTCCTACGGTGACCCCGACCCCGACGCCCACCCCGACTCCGACCGCGACGCCCACGCCCACCCCGTCGCCGACGCCGACGCCGACGCCCACCGTGACGCCGAACCCCGACTGCGGCACCGCCCTCTTCTGCGACGGCCTCGAGTCCCAGACCGGGGCCACCCTGACGAGCCCCTGGACCGTCACGCACCCCGACTGCTCCGGCACCGGCGCCGCGTCGGTCGACAGCACGGTCGCGCACTCGGGCACCCGCTCGCTCAAGGTCGTCGGCACCGCCGGCTACTGCAACCACGTGTTCGCGCAGGCGTCCGCGAACCTGTCGACCCTTCCGCAGTCGTACTACGTGCGCTTCTACGTCCGGCACACCACCGCACAGCCGACCTCGCACACCACCTTCCTCGCGATGAAGGACTCCGCCGACGGCAACCGCGACCTGCGCATGGGAGGGCAGAACGGCGCGCTCCAATGGAACCGCTCGTCCGACGACGCCACGCTGCCGGAGCAGAGCCCGACGGGCGTTGCCCTGAGCACCGCGCTGCCCACCGGTTCGTGGCACTGCGTGGAGCTGCTCGTCGAGGGATCGGGCCGGCTGACCACGTGGCTCGACGGGTCCACGGTCCCCGGCCTGGTCGCCGACGGGACACCGACGCACGACATCGACGGCCAGTGGCTCAACAAGGCGTGGGCACCGCGTCTGACCGACCTGCGGCTCGGCTGGGAGAGCTACGGCGAGGGCAGCGACACCCTCTGGTACGACGACGTCGCCGTCGCCGGCAGCCGCTTGGGCTGCTGACCCGCACCGCACCTGCACACGACCGCGGACGGAACCCGATCACCAACCGAACGTCCGAGGAAGTGAGCGCCAGGGCAGCCAGTTCCTCGGACGCTGCGGGAGGAGCGGGGTCAGCGATTCTCGTCTCGGCAGCTCAGGGCTGGAGCGCGTCGTACTCCGCCTCGGCCGCGACGTCGTCCTCCACGTCCAGACGCAGGTGCGCCAGCATCGTCTGCAAGGTTCGCAGGACGCTCGAGGCGCGCTCGCCCCAGTCGGACAGGTACGAGAACTGCCACCACCACAGGGCCTCGAGCACGCCGCCTGACTCGTAGTGCCGCAGCCCCTGGGCCAGCGCCCCGGCGATCGCGACGAGGTCCCCGGACACGCTCGCCGGCTGCACGTCCACGCCCAGGAGCGGGTCGACGACCTCGGCGTACTCGTCGATGCCCTCGAACACGTTCGCGAGGTTGGCCCGCAGCGGCTCCACGTCCGGGTCCGGTCCGACATCGGGCTCGAACCGCTCCGACGGGACCACGTCGGTCGTCGCCCCCAGCCGCGCGCCCGCCGCGAGCATGTCGCTCACCGCGAGCAGCAGCAACGGCAGCGAGGCGTCCGGGTTGGCTCCCGACGCGACCTCCGTGATCGTCGTCAGGTAGCTGCGTGCCTCGGTCGCGACCGCGTGAGCGATGTCGCGCACATCCGCGTCTGCCGTGGTGCTCATCGGACTCCCCCTAGGCACTGATCCGTCGTCGGCCCTCGAACGCCCGGCCGAGGGTGACCTCGTCGGCGTACTCCAGGTCCCCACCCACCGGCAGGCCCGACGCCAGCCGGCTGACCGTCAGCCCCATGGGGACCAGCAGCCGCGCCAGGTACGTGGCGGTCGCCTCGCCCTCGACGTTCGGGTCCGTGGCCAGGATGACCTCGGTGACCGTGCCGTCGGCGAGGCGCGTCATCAGGCCGGCGATCCGGAGGTCGTCCGGGCCGACGCCCGCGATCGGGTTGATGGCCCCGCCGAGCACGTGGTACTTGCCGCGGAACTCCCGGGTGCGCTCGATGGCGACGACGTCCTTGGACTCCTCGACCACGCAGATCGACGTCGGCGAGCGGCGCGGGTCCCGGCAGATGCGGCACTGCGGCTCCTGCGCGACGTTGCCGCAGATCTCGCAGAACCGGACCCGCAGCTTCACCTCCGTCAGCGCGTCGGACAGCCGGCGGACATCCGCCGGATCCGCGGACAGGATGTGGAAAGCGATGCGCTGGGCGCTCTTCGGGCCGACCCCGGGCAGTCGCCCGAGCTCGTCGATCAGGTCCTGGACCGCGCCCTCGTACACACCGTCAGCCTACGGGGTGGTTGTCGTCCCATCGTCGGACGCCACCAGCTCCACCTCGAAGCCGTCGCCGTTCTCCAGGTACGCCGCGTAGTGCTCCGGGCCGCCCGCGTACGGGTGCCGGTCCGGGAACAGGAGCGACCAGCCGTGCCCCGGCGCCGCCACGACGAGGGCGTCGAGCTCCGACCTGCTCCCCGCCCACAGCGCGAGGTGGTTCAGACCGGGGCGCAGCCGGTCGTGCGGTGCCGCGGTCACGTCCGGTCCCGACTCGATCACCACGTACGGCCAGGTCCCGCGCCACCAGCTCACGCCGTCCGGCCACCGGTCCCGAACCTCGTAGCCCAGCCGCGCGAGCAGCCAGCCCCAGCTGCGCTCCGCCGCAGGCAGGTCCGCCACCCAGATCTCCAGGTGGTGCAGGCCGCCCGGCCGCCCGCTCACGACGTGCCGTCGTCCAGCTGCTCGTCGATGACCGTGCCGCCGAGCATCTGCGCGACCAGGGGCGCGCCGATCAGGCTCGACGTCGTGATGTCGGGGTCGTCGGGCGACGGGTCGTCCGGGACGTTCGGGTTCGACCGCGACGCCGACTCGCGCGCGGCGGCCATCCCCCGCTCCCGCGCCGTCCCCGGTGCCGGTGGGGCGATGTCCTGCGGCGGTGCGTCCGGGACCGCCGGCTCGCCGGGCTCGTCGTCGGGCGGCTCCGGCATCGGGGGCTCGTCGTCCCAGGACGCCGCCGCCTCCGCCGGGGTCACGGCCCGCGGGTTGCCGCGGTCCTCGGCGGCAGGTCGCGACGCAGCCGGTGCCGGGGCGGGCGCCACGGTCGCCTGCTCGGCGAGGATGCCCTCGACCCGCACGTCGAACCCGAGCGTCTCCCGGACCGCCCGCGCGACGACGTCCGCGTGCGCCCCGTTGCGGAACGTGGTCGCGAGCGCCGGGTTGTCGAACGCGACCTTCAGCGTCGTGGCGTCGAGCTCCGCCACCTGCGCGTTGCGCGGGTCGATGAGCGCCCACGTGACACGGCGCAGACCCTTGACGGTCTCGAGGACCTCGGGCCAGCGGCGACGCAGCACCTCGGTGTCGGGTCCACCGGTCGCGCGTGCGGGTGCGGGGGCGGCGGACGGCTGGTCCGCGGGCCGCTGCGGGGCGTCGGGTGCGACCTCGGGCGGCTGGATCACGGGCGTGGACGACGCAGGCGCGGCCTCGGTCGTGCGGGAGGCGGCCGTCGGGGAGGGCTCGACGACGTCCCACGGCGGGCTGTCGTCGGTGGCGCCCGACGCGGCGGTAGGACGGGCCTCGGCGGCCTCGTCCTGTGCACGCGGCGCACTCGTCGGCGCACCACCGTCGGTCGGAGGCTGCGCGGGCGCGGCCGGACGCTGGTCGGACACCGGCTCCGGGCTCGCAGCGGTGCCGGCCGACGGCGACGCGGCGGGCTCGGCAGCGTCGTGCGGTGTGACGGGCGAGGCACCCGCGACAGGCCGGGCGGCTGCGTGCGGTGCGGCGGGCGAGGCAGCGGCACCTCCTTGCGGTGCGACGGCAGGCGCGGCGGCAGGCGGCGCGGCGGCAGGCGGCGCGGCGGCCTGCGGCGTGACAGGCGGGCCGGCGACCGGCACCCGGACCCCGGGCGCCCCGTCGGCGGGCAGCCCGCGCTCCAGCCGGTCGAGGCGGGCGCCGAAGCCGGAGCGCGAGTCCTCGACCGCGGGCAGCAGGAGCCGCGCCATGAGCAGCTCGAGGTGCAGGCGGGGCGACGTCGCACCCGTCATCTCGGTGAGCGCGGCGTTGCAGAGGTCGGCGGACCGCGACAGCTCGGAGGCACCCAGGTGGCGGGCCTGCAGGCGCATGCGGTCGAGCTGGTCGGTGGGCACGTCGCGCAGGGCGGCGTCGGCGGCGTCGCCGGAGGCCGCGATGACGATGAGGTCGCGCAGCCGTTCCAGCAGGTCCTCGACGAAGCGGCGCGGCTCGTGGCCGGTCGAGATCACGCGCTCGACCACCCGGAAGGCGGAGGCTCCGTCGCGGGCGGCGATCGCCTCGGTCAGGTCGTCGAGCAGGGAGGCCTGGGTGTACCCGAGGAGGGCGGCGGCGCCCTCGTACCCGAGCTCGCCCCCGCCGGAGCCGGCGATGAGCTGGTCGAGCACCGAGAGGGTGTCCCGCACGGATCCCCCGCCCGCGCGCACCACGAGCGGGAGCACGCCGGATGCGACCGGCACACGCTCGCTGTCGCACAGCTGCTGCAGGTACGGCACGAGCACGTCGGGCGGGACCAGCCGGAACGGGTAGTGGTGGGTGCGCGAGCGGATGGTGCCGATGACCTTGTCCGGCTCCGTCGTCGCGAAGATGAACTTGATGTGCGGCGGCGGCTCCTCGACGATCTTCAGCAGCGCGTTGAAGCCCTGGTTGGAGACCATGTGGGCCTCGTCGAGGATGAACACCTTGTAGCGGTCCCGCGCGGGCGCGAACGTGGCGCGTTCCCGCAGCTCACGGGCGTCGTCGACACCACCGTGGCTGGCGGCGTCGATCTCCACCACGTCCAGGCTGCCGGGCCCGCCGCGCGCCAGCTCGACGCACGACTCGCACACGTCGCACGGGGTGTCGGTCGGGTTCTCCTCGGTGTTCTGCGCGCAGTTGAGGATGCGCGCGAGGATCCGCGCGGAGGTCGTCTTGCCGCAGCCGCGCGGCCCGGAGAACAGGTACGCGTGGTTGACCTGGCCGCTGCGCAGCGCCTGCCGCAGCGGAGCCGTGACGTGGTCCTGGCCGATCACCTCGGCGAAGTTCTCGGGCCGGTAGCGGCGGTACAGGGCTGTCGTCACGCCACGAACCCTAGACGCCTGCGCCGACACAGGGCGCCCCTCGTCCCGGGTCTCCCCCGGACGGTGGCTACGGGACGTCGACCGGGGGTGGCGGAGGTGCGACCTCGTGCGCCGCCTCCCCTGGCGACCCGCCGCGCCTGCGTCGGGCGCGGAACCGGAGCCACACGACGACCAGACCGACCAGCCCCACCAGGACCAGCAACGGTGCCAGGATCGCGGCGAACGACAGCCCGACGCTCGTCGCGTCCTCGACGGTGCTCGCCACGGGTGCCCCGGCGCCGAGCGTCGCGACGTTGACGACGGGTCGCACGGTGGCCTTCGCCCCGTGCACGACGAGGGCCAGGACGATCCCGAGGACGACCGGGACCCACTGGCCGGACTCGACGAACGCTGCGGGATCCGTGACGACGGTGGTCTGCGAGCTCGAGCCCGCACTGAACGCGATACCCCCCGCGACGGGCCGCACGACCGTCTGCACGATGTCGTTGACGGTGTCGACGCCGGGGATCTTGTCGGCGACGACCTCGAGCGCCAGGAGCACGGCGAGCACCGCCAGGACCCAGCCGTTCGCGAGCCACTCCCACCCGGCAGGAGGGTTGATGAGGTCCGTCCACCGCGCGAGCGCGCCGATGACCAGCAGCGGGATGTACGCGTTGAGACCTGCCGCGGTGGCCAGGCCGGTGCCGGTGAGCGCCTCGAGCATGCGGTCAGCATCCCACCGTGGGTCAGGCGCCGAGGGCCGCGATCGCGGTGAGCACCCCCTCGGGGTCGTACCGGCGCTTGGCGGCGAGCAGACGGTCGGCGTTCGTACCGAACCCGAGCCGTGCGCGTTCCGCGTCGGCAGGCCCGAGGATGTTCGGGTAGCCACCGGGCAACGCCCCGGGTGCGAGAGCCGTCGCGACCCGTTCGACCCAGGCACGGTTCGGCTCGGCCTCGGCGGGAGGACGCCACGCGGCGATCACCTCCGCGAGCACGTGCTCCCGGCGCAGCGCGAACGCGGTCGCGTCGGGGGCGATCCGGGTCGCGGCGCCGTGGAAGTGGTGCAGGGCGAGCAGCGAGGACGACGACGGCCAGGTCGAGGCGGCCTCGGCGAGCACCTCGATCGCGTCGTCGGTCAGCGTCGGGAGCCAGCGGGTGCCGAGCGCGTAGTGCTGGCCCGGCTGGGCACCGGCCTCGAACATCCGGATGAGCTCGGGGTACGGCATCGGGCCGACGCCCCCGGCGACCGGCGTGCCGAGCCGCAGCAGCGGCGCCACCGCGGCCTCACCGGCGTCGAGGTCCCCGCTCCACGTCGGCGCGACGAACACGGCGGCCTGGCCCGTGGGCCCGCCGACGAACCCCGCCATGACCGTGAGCTCGTCGGGGGCGGTGGCGATCAGGTCGCGGTACCCCCGCAGGACCTGGACGGCCTGCTCGAGCGGGAACAGGACCATGCCGCCGAGCACCGGGCCCAGCGGGTGCAGCCGGTAGCGCGCCGCGGTCACGATCCCGAAGTTCCCGCCGCCGCCGCGCAGCGCCCAGAGCAGCTCGGTGTCGCCGTCGGGTCCCGCGACGACCGCAGTCCCGTCGGGGAGCAGGACGTCGGCCGAGAGCAGGTTGTCGAGCGCGAGCCCGAACCGCCCGGCGAGCCCGCCGTACCCACCGGCGAGCGTCATCCCGGCCATCCCGACCGTCCGCACGACCGCGGTCGCGGTACCCAGGCCGTGCGCCGCCGCCGGGTCCACGACGTCCCCGACGAGCGCGCCGCCCTGCGCCACGGCGACGCCCGCACCCGCGTCGACCTCGACGTCGCGCAGCGCGGACAGGTCGAGCACGACCCCGCCGTCGCCCAGCGCCCGGCCGGCCCAGTCGTGCCCGCCGCCGCGCACCGTGACCGGGGCACCGCTCTCGCGGGCGACGAGCAGCGCCGTCCGCACGTCGTCCGCGTCGGCGCACCGGACCACCACAGCGGGCCGCCGGTCGACCGCGCCGTTCCACACCCGACGGGCGTCGTCGTACCCGTCGTCGCCCTGCCGCCACACCTGCCCACGCACGTGCGCGCGCAACCGGGCGCCCGCCTCGGAGATCTGCGTCATGTCGAGAGGCCCCCTGCCGTGCGACCAGACCGCGACCTCGTTCAGTGCACCGCCGTGCCGCCACGTCGTCAAGGAGCCGACGAGCACCTCGCCCGGACGGGCAACGGGGTCAGTCCGCGCGGACCACCGTGTCCGCGAGCACCGACCGCAGCAGCGGCCGCGAGGTCTCCGTCGCGGCGAACACCAGCGCGCAGCCGCCCGCCAGGAACGCGACGAGCATCAGCGGACCCTGCGGGGAGAGCATGGACTCCACACCGAGCAGCGGGAAGAACATGACGAGGGCCGTGACCGCCGACCCGACCGCGACGAACAGCAGGGGCACCAGCACGACGCGCCGGCGGACGGAGTCGTGCAGCTCCGCGGGCGTCCCGGCCAGGCTCTGCAGGGCGATCTCGCGGCGCCGGTCGAGCACGGAGGCGGCCTGCGCGATGCCCGCGGACACCGCCGCGAGCAGGAACGCGATCACGAGCGTGACCATCGCACCAGTCACCAGGTCGTCCATGAGGATCGCTCCCTGCGGGTCCTGCGAGGTGTCGACCGCGGTGATCGTCGGCAGGATCGAGAGCGCCCCTGCCACGAACCCGGCGAGGCCGAGCCCGCCGACCACCCGCCACACGGCCTTGGGGTCGTCGAGGAGCCGGCGTGCGGCGAGCAGCCGGGCAGGGGTCGACGCACGGCGCAGCTGCGCCTTGCCGACGAGCCCGAGCACCCACGGTCCCACCGCGTTGAGGGTCGCGAAGCCGAGGGCCATCGCCCCGAGGAGGGCAGCGCCGGCCGCGGCTCCGAGCTGGCCCGCGACGGCGCTGATCACCATGAAGATGCCGATCCCGAGGACGGCGACCACCGCTCGCAGCCAGGTCATCTTCTTCGGCGTCTCCCGTCGGGCCACCCCGAGCGGCGACACGCTCACGCGCCGCAGCGACACCGCGCCCGACAGGGCCGCCAGGAGCGGGACCGACACCAGCGCGAGCCCGAGCCCCTGCCACCCGACCCACAGCTCCGCGACGCTGAACGTGGTGCCCTGGAACGGCAGCAGCGCGCAGAGGGGCAGCAGCACCAGGTAGAGCACGATGCCGAGGACCGCGCCGACGAGCCCCTGCCACGCGGTCTCGGCGACGGTCAGCCCGACCACCTCGCGCGGGGTCGCGCCGAGGAGGCGCAGGGTGGCGAGGCGGGCGTCCCGGCGCGCGACACCGAGCCGAGCGGCGGCGCCGGCCAGGGTCAGGAGCGGGACGACGAGGAGGACCACGGCGATCCACGCGAGGATCACGTAGACGCTGGCGTCGTCGGCCTGCCCCTCCGGGACCGGCAGCTCCGCGCGGGACGAGAACCCCAGCAGGCCGCCGACGACGCTGAGCGTGAGCCCGGTGGTGACGGTGAACGCGGTGATCGCGAGACCCGTCGTCACCCGGGCGTCGCGACCCCCCGCCCGCTGGAACCGCGGTGCGAGCGCGAGGACGGCGTTCACCGGGCGGCCTCGGCGTGGCGCACGAGCCCGTCGCGCACCTCGATGCGGCGGTCGCACCAGTCGGCGACCTGCGCGTCGTGGGTCACGACGACGAGCGATGCCCCGGCGGCCTTCGTCGTCTCCGTGAGGATCCGCATGACGTCGTGCCCGGTGCTCTGGTCGAGGGCGCCCGTCGGCTCGTCGGCGAAGACGACCGCGGGGCGGGTGATCAGCGCCCGCGCGACGGCGACGCGCTGCGCCTGCCCGCCGGACAGCTCCCCGGGCCGACGCCCCTCCATGCCGGCGAGCCCCAGCGACCCCAGCCACCGTCCCGCCAGATCGGTGGCCTCCCTCCGCGGGGTGCCCAGGAGCATCGCCGGCAGCGCCACGTTCTCGATCGCGGGGAGCTCCGAGAGCAGCTGGCCGAACTGGAACACGAAGCCGTAGTGCGTGCGGCGCAGGAGCGAGCGCTCGCGGTCGGACAGGCTGCCGACCTCCCGCCCGTCGAGCGCGACCGTGCCGGAGTCGGGCAGCAGGATGCCCGCGAGGCAGTGCAGCAGCGTGGACTTCCCGGAGCCCGACGGTCCCATGACGGCGAGCGACTCCCCGTCGGCGAGGTCGACGTCGACCCCGGCGAGCGCGGTCGTCGTGCCGAAGCGCTTGACCAGGCCGCGGGCGGACAGGCGTGCGGTGGCGGAGTTCATGGTGCCCAGGCTCGCGGGCGGCAACGGCTGCCCGCGTCGGACCCCGGGATCCTTCGTCCCGGCTCGGCGTGCACCCCCAGGGGGACCGGCGTCGGACGATCGGATGACTCTCAGACGACGAGCGCGACGCCGGCGAGCACCACGACGACCGATCCCACGACCGACACCCCCGTGCGGGCGGTCGGCGGGAGCCGCAGCCCGAGCAGCGCGCTGCCGACGGCGAGCAGGAGCTGCCACGCGAGGGAGGCGACGCCGACGCCCACGACGAAGGCAACGACGGCGCCTGCACCGTCGACCTTGACCGCGAGCCCGACCGCGATCGTGGTGAACGTGACGGCGGTGAGCGGGTTGACGGCCGTCAGCGCGACGAACCGACGGTAGGTGCGCGGCGCCGACATCGACCGGTCCTGCCCCGGGTCGGGCGCGGCTCTGCGGGTCGCGGCGACGAGCCCGACGATCCCGATCGCGACGAGGACCGCGGCGCTGACCCCGCGCACGAGGGCGGCGTGGTCGCCGACGACCCGGCTCACGGGGGTCCCGACGACGACCGCGACGACCGCGTACAGGAGGTCGACCGTCGCGATCCCGCATGCGGCCGCGACCGCCACCCGGACGCCGTCGACCAGCCCGCTGCGCAGGAGCAGGACGCCGACCGGGCCGAGGGGCATCGCCACGGACAGCCCGGCGAGCAGCCCGAGGACGAACGCAGGAGACATGCTCCCAGCGTGGGCGATCCCACCCCAAGCCTCTGCGGAAATCACTGCGCGGCTGAGATGATCGCCGGATGGATGCCATCGACGACGCAATCCTGCGCGAGCTGACCGAGAATGCGCGGATCTCCTACAGCGACCTCGGCGAGCGCGTCGGCCTGAGCGCCAACGCCGCCGCCAACCGCGTCCGCCGCCTGCTCGACGACGGCACCATCCGTGGGTTCACCGTCGTGACCGCGTCGTCGCCACCCGCCCGCCCCGGCACCGGGCTGGAGGTCTTCGTCGAGGTGCGCCTGGCCGACGGGACCACGAACGAGTCGTTCACCGCCGCGCTCGTCGGCTTCCCGCAGGTGCTCGACGCCGTGCACGTCACCGGCTCGTACGACTACCTGCTGCACGCCGTCGTCGCGGACCCGGCGGCGCTCGACCTGTTCGTCCGGCGGCTCAAGCGGGAGGCCGGCGCTGGCCAGACGTTCACGAGGCTCGCCCTGCGGGCATAGATCTGCGGGCATAGAAAGGACCCCCCGCACACCCGCCAGAGCTCACCTGCCCTTGCTGCCTTCCGGCCCTGGGGGAGTTCAGCGAGATGACGCCGCACGAGGGGTCGGGGAAAAGCCTAACCCAGCGCGCGCCCTCGTTCACACGCCGGTCACCCGCTCGACTCTCGCGACGCGATGTTCGCGGGCAGACTGCGGGAATGGTCAGCGACGAGCCTGAGCGGTACGACTACGACCTCGTGGTGGTCGGCACCGGACCGGGCGGGCAGAAGGCCGCGATCGCCGCCGCGAAGCTGGGCCACCGGGTCGCCATCATCGAGCGCCGGCACATGATGGGCGGCGTCTCGACGAACACGGGGACCATCCCGAGCAAGACGCTGCGCGAGGCGGTCATGTACCTGACGGGCATGGCGCAGCGGGAGGTGTACGGCGCGAGCTACCGCGTGAAGTCCGACATCACGATGGAGGACCTCTTCGCGCGCACCCAGCACGTCATCGGCCGCGAGCACGAGGTCATCCGCGCCCAGCTGCTGCGCAACCACATCGACATCCTGAGCGGCACCGGCTCGTTCCTCGATGCGCACACGCTCGGCGTCCTGGACGACGACGACATCCGCCGCACCCAGGTCACCGCCCGGTTCGTCGTCATCGCCACCGGCTCCAAGCCGCACCGGCCGAGCACGGTCCAGTTCGACGGGAGCACGGTCCTCGACTCCGACGGCGTGCTCGCCCTGGAGCGGGTGCCGAACTCGATGGTGGTCGTCGGCGCCGGGATCATCGGCATCGAGTACGCGTCGATGTTCGCGGCCCTGGGCACGCGCGTCACCGTCATCGACAAGCGGCCCGCGATGCTCGAGATGTGCGACCCCGAGGTCGCGGAGTCCCTGAAGTTCCACCTGCGGGACCTGTCGGTGTCGTTCCGGTTCGGCGAGGAGGTGTCCGGCGTCGACAGCAACACGCACGGCACCGTGACCCGGCTGGCGTCGGGCAAGCGGATCGCCGCCGACGCCGTCATGTACTCCGCCGGGCGCCAGGGGCAGACGGATGCGCTCAACCTGTCCGCGGCGGGGCTGTCCGCCGACTCCCGCGGGCGGATCGCCGTCGACGACCAGTACCGCACCGAGGTCCCGAACATCTTCGCGGTGGGCGACGTCATCGGGTTCCCCGCGCTCGCGGCGACGAGCATGGACCAGGGTCGTCTCGCGGCGTACCACGCGTTCGACGAGCCGGCCCGCGAGCTCCAGTCCGTCCAGCCCATCGGCATCTACACGATCCCCGAGATCTCCTACTGCGGCCGCACCGAGGAGGAGCTCACCACCGAGGCGGTCCCCTACGAGGTCGGCGTCGCGCGGTACCGCGAGCTCGCCCGCGGGCAGATCGTCGGCGACTCCTACGGGATGCTCAAGCTCCTCGTGCACACCGAGACGCGCGAGCTGCTCGGGGTCCACATCTTCGGGACGTCCGCCACCGACCTCGTGCACATCGGGCAGGCGATCATGGCGTGCGGCGGGACCGTCGACTACCTCGTCGACACCGTCCTGAACTACCCGACGCTGTCCGAGGCCTACAAGGTCGCGGCCCTGGACGCGACGAACAAGATCCGCCAGGTGGCGCGGTTCAGCCTGTGACCGCCGCAGGGCTCAGTCCCTCGACCCGGCCACGGCCACCCTCGCCGACGTGTCCTCGGTGATGACGACCTCGCCGCAGCCCTCCATCGTCACCGCGTACTCCACGGTCGCGGCGCCCGCCAGGCCCGGTGCGTCCAGGTACGACGTCCGGACGCCGTTCGCGGAGGACTCGGCCTGGCCGATCTCGCCCCAGGGGTCGCGGTCGGTCGCCCGCCGGTACACCGAGTAGCTGGACCCCTCCGCGGGACGACCGGCCGTGTCCAGGGGGTCCGTCCACGAGACCTCGACACCCCCGTCGACCTCCTCCGCCGCCACATCGGCGACAAGCGCCAGAGCGAAGTCCTCGCAGTACTCCTCGAAGGTCATCTCCGGCAGGTACGAGCACCCGCCGAGCAGCGCGCAGATCGCGACGAGCAGCGCAGGCACGGGGTGTCGCATGCGCCGACGGTAGTCATCCGGGCGAGCGGGATCGGGGTGTGCGGCCCTCAGATCACCCGTCCGGACCCGGGCCCGTGCCGCGCGCGACCGACGATTCGGGCCTGGCCCCAACCTCCGGTATCCTCTGTCGGCCGGGAGGATTCGCCTAGTGGCCTATGGCGCACGCTTGGAAAGCGTGTTGGGTGAAAGCCCTCGGGGGTTCGAATCCCCCATCCTCCGCGCACCGAAGGCCCGTGACCTGCTCGCCAGGTCACGGGCCTTCGTCCGTGGGAGCCGGCTCAGACGCCCGACGTAGGCTCGTCGTCGTGGCCACCTTCTCCTCCGTGTCGAGACAGAACGTCCTGCAGGCGATCGCCGAGTACGACTCCCGCGGGAGCACGGGCTTCCTCGACGTCTACGGCTTCGAGCCGCTGCCGGGCTACGCGCTCGTCCACGAGGGCTACAGCTACGACCTGCGGGCGGTCGTCGGCGTGGCGCACCGGTTCGCCACCGGCCGGCTGGCGACCTCGGAGGAGTTCGCCAGCAGCACGGACGGCGCCGTCGCGATCCTGCGCAAGAGGGGTTTCGACGTCACCGAGCCCGCCGTCGCGGTGCGCCCGGCGCCGGTCCGTGCGCCGCGAGCACCCCGGGCCCCACGGACACCCGTCGCACGGGCGACCGCGGTGCGGGAGGCCCCGTCGGCGACCTGCCCCACGTGCTTCATGACGCTCCCGGCGACGGGCATCTGCGACGAGTGCGGCTGACCGCTACCGCTCGAGCCACGCCAGCGCACCCTGCGCCGCGACGACCCCGGTGCTGAACGACGCCTGCAGCAGGTAGCCCCCGGTCGGCGCCTCCCAGTCGAGCATCTCGCCCGCGACGAACGTGCCGGGCAGCCGACGGAGCATCAGCGCCTCGTCGACCTCGGACCAGGCGATGCCGCCGGCCGAGGAGATCGCCTTCTCGATCGCCATCGTCGCGGTCACGACGACCGGGACGGCCTTCACCAGGGCCGCCATCGCCTCCGGGTCCGTCGGCAGGACGCCGGCGCCCGACTCGCGCAGCAGCCCGATCCCGACCGGGTCCAGACCGAGCGTCCGGCGGAGCCAGTTCGATGCGGAGTCCTTCGGTCGGCGGCGCTCCAACCGGTCGGCGAGCTGGTCGACGCCCAGCGCCGGGCGCAGGTCGACCTCGAGCACGGCCTGCCCCTGCGCATCGAGGGCCGCGCGGATCGTGGACCCGATCGCGTAGACCGGACCGCCCTCGATCCCCGCCCGCGTGACCATCGCGTCGCCCGGCACCGCGGGACCCGGTCGGCCGCGGACGGACAGGGCGACGTGCTTGAGCGGCGTCCCCTCGAACCTGTCCGCGAACCGGTCCGACCAGCCGACGCGCATCCCGACGTTCGCCGGTCGCAGGGGTGCCACCGCCACGCCCTGCGCGGAGAACGGACCGACCCACCCGCCGTCGGAGCCGAGCCGGGGCCACGACGCACCCCCGAGCGCGAAGACCGTCGCGCCGCCGGAGATCTCGGACTGCTTCCCGTCGACGTCGGTCAGGCTCAGGCTGTCGTCGGTCCACCCCGTCCAGCGGGTCCGTCGCTCGATCCGCACCCCGAGGTCCGCCAGGCGCGACAACCACGCGCGGACCAGCGGCGTCGCGCGGAACGACCGCGGGAACACCCGCCCGCTCGACCCGACGAACGTCGTCTCCCCCAGGCCCGCGCACCAGTCACGCAGGTCCTGCGGACCGAACACCTCGAGCATCGGCGCCAGCCGCTGCGCCGAGCCGCCGTACCGGGCCAGGAACGCCTCGCGACCCTCGCTGTGCGTGAGGTTCAGCCCGCCGTGCCCGGCCAGGAGGAACTTGCGGGCCGGCGACGGCATCCGGTCGTACACGGTGACCGCGACGCCCGCCCGCGCCAGCACCTCGGCCGCCATCAACCCGGCCGGTCCGCCCCCGATCACGGTCGCGGCGGTCATTGGCGGAACCGCACGACGGTCGACGGGTGGCCGCACCGACGGGTCGACCGGTTGCAGCGCATGGCGGGCAGTCAAGCACGAGGGGACGAACCGCAGCGCCGACGGGCCGAGCCTGGGGAAGCCCGGTGCTCCGCGTGCCTCACGGTCCGGGCGGCCGGCTGATCGCGACGATGTTCCTGCGCTCGAACTGCACGGGATCGCCCGCGTGCAGGCCGCGCAGCTCGGCCGGGTCGGAGGCCAGCGCCCCCTCCAGCGACTCCTCGCCGACGCTCGTCACCCTGACCCACAGGCGTTCGGCGAGCCCTGTCTGAGGCTCGACGACCAGCTTGACCCGGTCGCCCACCTGCACCGCCGCGGTCGCCTCGTCGCTCGGGATCCGGAACGTGTCCGGCGCCGCCGCGTGCCGCTCGACGGCGTCGGCGAGCGTCCACCCGACCCGCTTCCGGAACAGGCTCACGGCCGGCCCGCCAGCGCGCGGACCGTGTCGATCGTGTCCGCCTCAGCCGACGTCTTGTCGTCGCGGTAACGGACGACGCGCGCGAAGCGGAGCGCGAGCCCACCGGGGTACCGCGTCGAGCGCTGCAGGCCGTCGAACGCGATCTCGACCACCTGCTCGGGCCGCACGGTCACCACCCAGCCGTCGTCGCCCGTCGACAGCTCGGTGAACCGCTCCGTCTGCCAGGCCAGCATCGCGTCGGTCATCCCCTTGAACGTCTTGCCCAGCATCACGAACCCGTCGCCGTCACGCGCCCCGAGGTGGATGTTCGACAGCGTCCCCTGCCGCCGCCCGGAGCCCCGCTCGACGGCCAGCACCACCAGGTCGAGGGTGTTCCGCGGCTTGACCTTGATCCACGCGGCACCGCGACGCCCGGCCTCGTAGGGTGCCTCGGCCGCCTTGATGACCACACCCTCCTGACCGGCGCCGACCACGTCGGCGAAGTAACCGCGTGCCTCGGTGACGTCGGACGTGACCAGCCGGTGCACCACCGACGACCCGGCGACGGCGTCCAGCGCGTCGAGCCGTCGCAGCAGCGGGGCGTCGAGCAGGTCGACGCCGTCGACGTGGAGCGCGTCGAAGAAGAACGGGGTCAGGGTGGTCACGGCGGCGACCTCGGCGTCCTTGGTGGCCGAGCGTGCGGCCGTCTCCTGGAACGGTCGAGGGCGCCCGTCCGGGCCGACGGCGAGCGCCTCACCGTCGAGCACCAGGTCCGACGCCGGCATCGCCCGCACCACCGCGACGATCTCGGGCACCCGCGCGGTGATGTCGTCGAGGCTCCGGGTGTACACCCGCACGTCGTCGCCCCGCCGGTGGACCTGGATCCGGATGCCGTCGAGCTTCGAGTCGACGACCACCGGACCCGGTCCGAGGCTCGCCCACGCGGCGTCGACGTCCGGCGCCGACTGCGCCAGCATCGGGCGCACCGGCCTGCCGACGACGAGCGTGAAGGCCGCGAGCGCGTCCACCGGGTCCGCCGAGGTCAGCGCGGCGACCGCGACCGGCTCGGTGTCGCCCGCGAGCATCGCAGCACGACGGACGACCTCCGGAGCGACGCCGGCAGCCTCCGCGACGGCGTCCAGGAGGAGCGCGTCGAGCGATCCCTGCCGGAGCTCGCCGGTGACCAGACCGCCCAGGAGCCGCTGCTCGTCGTCGGTGGCGGCCCCGAACAGCTCCGCCGCGAGCGCATTCCGGCTGATCACAGAACCGGGCCCCGCCAGCTGCGACATCTGCTCGAAGACGGCGTCGACCCGCGCCACGGTCAGCGAGGGTTCGGACGCCGGGGACGGCAGGGACGTCAGCGAGCGCCAGCCCAGCCCGGTCCGTCGTTGGCGGAGCTGACCGCCCAGGTACCGCGACACGATCCCGACGTCCTCGGGCGGCGTCCGGCGCAGCAGGTCGACCAGGAGCGCGCGCTTGGCCAGTCGCGACCGGGTCGTCGCGAGGGCGGACGACGTCGTCGCCAGGTCGACCAGCAGCATCCCTGCATCCTGCCGTCCGCCACCGACATCGCGCTCGCCGGAGCTAGGAGCCGATCCCGCCGTCCACGTACAGCCAGCGCCCGTCCTCGCGCACGAAGTGGCTGGTCTCGTGCAGCCGGCCGCGCTGCCCGATCGCCGTCCCGTCGTCGAGCCGGTAGTGGGCGATGAACTCGACCGTGCCGGCGTCGTCCCACGGGCCGCCCGCGTCCGTGCGGACCACGTCGAGCCGGTGCCAGACCATGGCGTCGTCGAGGTCCAGGACCTCCGGTCGCGTGCTCGGGTGCCAGGTGACGAGCAGGTAGTGGGTCGCCCGCGTCGCGAAGGCGGTGTACCGCGAGCGCATCAGCGCCTCTGCGGTGGGTGCGCGTCGGCCGTCGGCGAGGTAGCGCCCGCAGCACTCGCCGTACGTCTCTCCGGAGCCGCACGGACAGCGACCGTCGTGCTCGCCCATCGATCCTCCCGGCCCGTCGTCCCGGCGAAACCTAGCAACGTTCCGTGGGGCTCGCAGAGGCGACCCCACTCCTCCGCGCCGGGGAGTGTGAGCAGACCAGTTCACGTCGCACGTTCCAGTCAGAGCCATAGTGCCGTACGGTTGTCCCTGTAGTCGCAGTGAATCGCTTGTCATGACGGCCGAGGAAACTTGGCAGGACGTTCTCGAGGACCACCTCGGAGACGGACGACGAACACCGTGAATACCGGTCCCGGTCATCCGGGAGTTGTCCATACCGCACGTGAGAGAAGAGAACATCATGCCTGTTGGCACCGTGAAGTGGTTCAACGCTGAGAAGGGCTTCGGCTTCATCGCCCCCGAGGACGGCGGACCCGACGTCTTCGCGCACTACAGCGCCATCACGACGAGCGGCTACCGCACGCTCGAGGAGAACCAGAAGGTCCAGTTCGAGGTCACGCAGGGCCCCAAGGGCCCGCAGGCGTCGAACATCACGCCTCTCTGAGCCTCATAGCTCCAGAGCACGAGACCCCGGCCGACTACCGGCCGGGGTCTCGTCGCATCCTCGACCAGGCGCCTCCGCTCCCGCTGATCCCGACTGCACTCGCGCCGCACCTCGCACGACCGACAGGACGGACGCCATGAGCTCCCCGACGCTTACCGCCACATCCACACGACCTCGCGACCGCGCCGTCAGCGACTTCACCGAGCTGACCCGCACCATCCAGGCCGCCGGCCTGATGAAGCGTCGCCCCGCGCACTACGCCGTGCGGCTCTCCGCCGCCGTCGTCGCCGTCTTCGGCCTGATCGCCACGATCATCCTCGTCGGCGACTCCTGGTGGCAGATCGCCGTCGCCTTCGCCGCCGCCGTGATCCTCACGCAGGTCGCGTTCCTGGGCCACGACGCCGCCCACCGCCAGATCTTCGCCGACGGACGCGCCAACAACTGGACGTCCCTCGTGCTGGCCGACCTGTTCGTCGGCCTGAGCCACGGCTGGTGGCAGCGCAAGCACACGCGCCACCACGCCAACCCGAACAAGATCGACACCGACCCGGACATCGACCTCGAGGTCCTCGCCTTCACGCCCGAGCAGGCCGCGAAGCGCACGAAGCCCCTGTCGGTCTGGTTCATCAACCACCAGGGCTGGTTCTTCTTCCCGCTCCTGCTGCTCGAAGGCCTCGCGCTGCACATCGCCGCCATCAAGCGGCTGTCGTCGCGGGAGAAGCTCGAGCACCGCGCCGCCGAGATCGTGATGATGACCATCCGGCTCGTCGGTGGCACCGCGCTCGTCTTCCTGTGCATGTCCTGGCCGATCGCGCTGGTCTTCCTGGCCGTGCAGATGGGTGTCTTCGGGTTCTACATGGGCGCCTCGTTCGCCCCGAACCACAAGGGCATGCCCCTGATCCCCAAGGACTCGCGCCTCGACTTCCTGCGCCGCCAGGTGCTGACCAGCCGGAACATCGGCGGCGGCAAGTGGGTCGACGTGCTCATGGGCGGTCTCAACCACCAGGTCGAGCACCACCTGTTCCCGTCGATGCCCCGCCCGTCGCTGCGCCGCGCGAAGCCGATCGTCGAGGCGTACTGCCGGGAGCACAACATCCCCTACGTCCAGGTGTCGCTCCCGCGGTCGTACGCGATCATCGTGAAGTACCTGAACACCGTCGGGAAGCCCGACCGCGACCCGTTCAACTGCCCGATGACGGCGCTCTACCGCGTCTGACCCTCGGCTCCCGAAGCCCCCGTCACCCTCTGGGTGGCGGGGGCTTCGTCGTGAGCGGAGGGCGCCGAGGCCGGGCCGGGGCCTGTCGCGCTGGGGCGCGCAGAAGGGCGCCGGTCGGTAGTGACCCCGACCGGCGCCCTGGGGGCGCGCTTGCCCTCGCGCGCCCCCTTCGATCCTCGAGGTCAGTCGAGCATCGAGATCACCTGCTGGGCCTGGTACCCGAGGATCGCCCGGGCGGCCGGGGTGACGGTGGACAACCGAGTCCTCGGCGTGAGGAGCTCGACGTACGCCTTCAGCGACTTCACGGCAGCCTTCTCGTTGCCGGCGTCGGCGGTCTTGTCGGCCACCTCGACCGCGGCGAGCAGCGCAGCGGCCGCGACGCCCTTCACGGCACCGGCGGCGATCTGCGCCTTGGTCGCGTCACGCAGCGCGTCGATGCTGCCCGGCGCGTAGAAGGACGGCACCGGCACCTGTGTGTAGTCCGTGTCCGAGGCCAGGTAGAAGCCCACGTCCGACGGCTGGTTGTAGGTCGTCTGCTGACGGGCGACCTCGACGCGGTACTGCGGGTCGTGCATGAGCGTGTACATCTTCGTGTGGCTCAGACCCGTGTTGATGAAGAGCCGGATCGCCGACGAGTCCTCGGTGCGGACCAGCAGCTCCTCGCGCGAGTCGCCCAGGACGTCCGCCACCAGCGACGGGTTGCCCTTGGTGCCGTTGTTGGAGCGCGTGCCCGTGGCGGTCAGCTGGCGGCCGCGGGTCCAGTCGTCGATCGTGACGTCCTGCGCCGCGGACCCGTTGACGATCTGCGTCGTGCCGTCCGGCAGCCACTTGATGCTCATGTTCGTGCCGGGGATGGCGCCGGGCGTGAACGCCCCCGTCGCGGAGTAGAGCCCCAGCGAGCCGCCGCCGCCGGGCAGGCTCGCCCAGACCTCGAGGCCGCGCACGTCGGGGAGCACGTCGCCGACCATCGAGCGGCCGGTGTCGGCACCGGAGTACTTGCCGAAGATGACCTCCCCGGTGGCGGCGTCGCGCAGGGCCATGCCGTAGGGGGCGAAGGTAGCGCCCTCGTGGCTGGTGTAGATCTCCAGGCCGGGACGGTCGGGGTCGACGTCGGTCACGTGCATGGCGTCACCGTGTCCGAGCCGGACGACCTGGCCGGCCCCCGGGCTCGCGGCCGGCAGCGTGTCGAACGACGAGTACAGGACGGAGCCGTCGTCGTCGATCGTCGCGGCGCCGTAGACGATCTCCTGCTTGCCGTCGCCGTCGACGTCGGACGCGGACAGCGAGTGGAAGCCCTGCGTGGTGATCTTCCCGTAGACCGGGTCGGTGCCGTCGCGCCCGTGCGGGCCGTCGTTGAACGGGTTGGTCATCGGGACGTGACCCGAGTCGACGTACCAGCGCTCCTTGAGCTTCTTGCCGTCCCAGTCGTACGCGACGAGCGTCGTGCGCGTGTAGTAGCCGCGGGCGAACACCGCCGACGGGGTCTGCCCGTCGAGGTACGCGACACCGGCGAGGAAGCGGTCGACGCGGTTGCCGGGCTCGATGCGGGCCATGGCGTAGTCGCCCCAGAGCAGGCCGTCGTCGCCGCGACCCGGCTTGTAGTCGATGGTCTGGAGCTCCTTGCCGGTCGCCCCAGCGAACACCGTGAGGTACTCGGGACCGTCGACGATGAAGCCCTCGAAGTTGCGCAGCAGGTTGCGGGCGCTGCGGCTCGGCGCGTAGACGTCGATGAAGTAGTTGGCGAGCGCCGTCGCGTCTTCCACCGAGAGCGGGTAGGTGTACTGCGGCGCGATGCCGAGCGCCGCCTCGACGGTCGACGGCCAGTGGCCGGCGACGACCTCGGGGTGGCTGCTCCAGCCCTGGAGCAGGGTGACCAGGTGGTCGAAGTACCCCTGCTTGCTGAGGCGGTAGTCGACCGTGTCGGTGACGCCGGCGTCCCGGTCGCGCTTGGGCAGGGAGACGAACTTCTCGGAGGCGACGGTCCCGTCGGCCCGGTACGTCGTGATCTTGCTGCCGGGGGCCGTCTTCATCATCAGCTCGGCCTTGCCGTCGCCGTCGTAGTCGTAGACGGGGAACTGCGTGTAGTGCGCGCCGGCGCGGATGTTCACGCCCAGGTCGATCCGCCACAGCTGCGTGCCGTCCTGCTCGTAGGCGTCGACGAACACGTTGCCGGTGTACCCGAGCTGGCTGACGTCCTTCGAGTTCGACGGGTCCCACTTGACGATGTACTCGTACTGGCCGTCACCGTCGACGTCGGCCACGGACATGTCGTTCGCGGAGTACGTGTAGGCCTCGCCGACGGGGGTGACGCCGTCGGCGGGCTTGTGCAGCGGGATGTCGAGCGACGCCTGCGTCCACGGTGTCGTCTCCGCGCCGTCCACCTCGGCACCGTTGACCACGGCGGCCACCCGGTAGCGGGAGGTGGTGGTGCCGGCGGGGTCGACGAAGTTGGTCGAGTCGGTGACGGTGCCGAGCAGGGTGCCGTCGCGGTAGACGGCGAAGTCGGGGCCGGTCAGGCCCGTCGCGGTGGCGCCGGTGACCTCGGTGGCGAGCAGCCGCCACGACAGGAACACGCCCTCCGGGCTGGCGGCGGCGACGAGTCCGCGGTCGAGGCGCTCGAGGGTCAGGCCGTCGGGGCCCTTGCCGGGGCCGTGCCCGATGCCGGTCCCGGCGAGCGGTGCGGCCGTGGCGGGGGTTGCGGCCAGGGTGCCGACGAGCAGCACGGACCCGGCGATCGCGGTGAGCGTCCGTCCTCGTCGTTGCGTCAGACTCATCCTTGAATCCTTTCAATCGGCTAGGCGTCCCCCACGGGTGAAGGGGTAGCTCCCGATGAGGAAAGTCGGGGGCGCCTTTGACCCCGACCGCCCACGACCGTATCGCCTGGTTCACCCGAGTCAACCCCTCCTGCGACATTCGCCGGAAACCGTCGTCGGGAGCGCTCCCGCCGACGGAAACCGCTATCCGTACGGGTCGTCGCCGACCCCTGACCCAGCGGGTCGGCGCGCACGGGCTCCGGTCAGATGACCTCACCCGCGTTGGCGGCACGGGGCGGGCGGGGCGTCACCTAGACTCCCTCCGTGATCTTCAAGGCGGTAGGCGAGGGCAGGCCCTACCCTGAGCACGGGCTCGAGACGGCGAAGCAGTGGGCCGAGGTCCCGCCGCGCCAGGTCCGGCTCGACGAGCTGGTGACCACGAAGCGCACCCTCGACCTCGACGCGCTGCTCGCGGAGGACTCGACGTTCTACGGCGACCTGTTCGCCCACGTGGTGCAGTACCGCGGCGTGATGTACCTGGAGGACGGTCTGCACCGGGCCGTCCGGGCGGCGCTGCACCAGCGCGCGCTCCTGCACGCGCGGGTGCTGGTGATCAAGTGACCGAGCAGGACCGGGCACGGCAGCTGCGGCGACGGCACATGCACGAGCGGCAGGCCGTCATCTTCGGCGTGCTCCTGGCGGCCCTCGCGCTCGCGGGTCTCGGTGCCGCGGCGATCTTCACCGGCAGCCTGAACCTGCCCGTGTTCGCCCGCGACTTCAAGGACGTGCCCTCGCCCACGGCGTCGCAGGACCCGTACCCGTGCCCGCCGGCGGGCGCGGTGCCGATCCCCGCCAACATGATCAGCGTGAAGGTCTTCAACGCGACCACCCGCGTGGGCCTGGCCGGTGCCACGGCCGCGTCCCTGGTCGAGCGCGGCTTCGCGGTCCCGTCCGCGGAGAACGCGTCGGCCACCTACGACGGCACCGCCCGCATCATCTTCGGCGTCGCCGGCGCCGCGCAGGCGTACACCCTCGCGGCGCACATCGACGGGGCGGTCTTCGTGCTGGACCCCCGGGCGGACGCCAGCCTGGACCTCGCGCTGGGTGCCGAGTTCGCCGAGCTCAAGCCTCTCGACACGGTCGCGCTCGACCCGGCAGTCCCCCTCGTGGCGCCGCCGGGCTGCACCCCGTTCGACGAGGTGGTCGCCCCCGCTGCCCCCGCCGCGACGGAGACCCCCGCCGCCGGCTGACGCCCGCCGTGCACGGCGATCACGGCCGTGCGACCGTGGGTCCCTGCCGTGGTCGCCGATCGCGGACGACGAGGGAGGTCGACGATGACCGAGTCAGACACCACGCCCGACCCCGTACGCGAGACAGCCCCGACCGCGCCGCCGGCACCCGAGGACCAGACGCAGGATGACGACGTCGCCCTCGGGACCGGAGTGTTCCCGGTCGCGGGCGCAGGGACGGGCACCGTCCCCCCGCCGGCAGCGCCCGGCCGCGGCGACTGATACTCACAGCGAGCGGGGCCGCGACGAGGCCGACGGGCGGGCTAGCCTGATCTCCTGCCCGCTCGTCGGCCTCGTCCGGCCACTGCCTCGGAGGTCGCGCTGCTCCGCCGCCTGCTGCACTCCACCACGGCCGTCTGGGTCGGGTTCCTCGTCGTGCACGGCTGGCTCGCGCTGGTCGGCCTGGTCCTGATCCCCCAGGAGGCCTTCTGGGACCTCGACCTGTACCGCTACTGGATGTGGCTCGGGATCAACGAGGGACAGTGGCCCGTCCTCTCGGGCTCCTGGGTGTACCCGGCGGGGGCGATCATCCCCATGCTCGCCGCCGCGGTCGGTGGCTCGGGGGGCGGATCCGCGTACCCGGCGGTCTGGGCGCTGATGATCACCGTGCTCGACGCGGTCGCGCTCGCGTTCCTGCTGCACACACGCCGCCCCGACCGACCGCAGGAGCCCCCGACGGCCGTCGGCGCCTGGTGGTGGCTCGCGTTCCTGGTGCTCCTCGGGCCCGTCGCGATGGGCCGCCTCGACGCCGTCATCGCTCCCGTGGTCGTCGTCGCGCTGTCGATCGCGCTGAACCACCCACGGATCACCTCCGCACTCCTGACGGCTGCCGCGTGGGTCAAGGTCGCGCCCGGGGCGCTGCTGATCGCGCTGTTCGTCGCGGTGCGCCGGCCGTGGCGCAGCGTCGTGGTGCCCGCCGCGATCGTCAGCGTCGTGGTCGTCGGCACGGTGGCCGCGCTCGGCGGGCTGCCCCACGTGACGTCGTTCCTGACCGAGCAGGAGGACCGCGGGCTGCAGATCGAGTCGCCCGGGGCCACCCCGTGGCTGGTCGCCGGGCTGTTCTCCACGTCCATCACGCGGTACCTCAACGAGCCGATCGTCACCTGGGAGATCAAGGGTCCGGGCACGCAGGGCGCCGCGGACGTGCTGGGGGCGCTCTTCTTCGTCGCGCTCGGCGCCGCGGCGCTGCTGCTCTGGTGGCGGCGCGAGCAGCTGGGGTCACGGATGTGGTCCGGCGGGATCGCGCGCACCGAGCTGCTGGTGCGCGGGGCCCTCCTCCTGACGCTCGCGATGCTGGTGTTCAACAAGGTGGGGTCGCCGCAGTACATCGGCTGGCTGGCACCGCCCGTGGCTGTCGCCCTGGCACTGCGGCTGCCCGGCTGGCGGACGACGGCGTGGCTGGTCCTCGGCACGGCGGCGGCGACGCAGGTGGTGTTCCCCTGGTTCTACCCGGAGATCGTCTACGGAGGGCCCGGCGTCACCCTGACGCTGGCCGCCCGGAACATCGCGCTCGTGGTGCTGCTGGTGCACACCGTCGTGGCGCTGGTCAGGCCGCTGCCCGACGACGATCAGCCCGACGCCCTGCGCCGCCAGGAGCGGATCACCAGCGCGAGCCCCGCCGCGTAGGTCACGCCGAGGATGCCCAGGTACGGCACGTAGAACCGTCGCAGCACCGGGTGCCCGACGACGGCCGCTCCGCCGATCGCCGCCCCCATCGCCACCGCGCGCGCGCCACGCGCACCGGCAGTGTGCACCGCGAGCGGGATCCGCGGCGTACCTGCGTCCCCCGCCGCGGCGGCGTAGAGCTTGACCGGGACACCGTTGGCCGCCTGCTTCCAGATGCCGCGCGCGCCGGACGCCATGTGCTGCGCTGCCGCGTCGCGCATCGTCGTCGTGGTCAGCGGTGCCGGTGGCCGCAGACCGCGACGGGTCAGCTCCGAGGTGACCAGGACGCCCGCGACCGACCCGGCGGTGAGCCAGGCAGCTGCGGGCAGGATCCGGCGCGGGTTCGCGACGCCGACGACGGCCAGGTACATCTCCATCGTCACCGGCCAGCTGACGGCCTCCGCGAACCCCCAGGCGGCGGCGCCGGCCATCCCGACCTTCCCGTCCATCGCACGGTGCAGGGTGCGCCACGTGCGGGACTCCGACGCGGTGGCGGGGCCCTCGGCCAGCAGCGCCTCCAGCTGGTGGACGACCGGGGACATGTCGTCGTCGACCAGGTCCTCCGGCTGGATGGGGTGGCCAAGGCGCACCTCGACCGGTCCGGGGTGCACGCCGCCGCCCTTGGGCAGCAGGTCGCGGGTGCCGACGATGGCGACGGGCAGGATCGGGACGTCGAACTCGCGGGCGATCCGGACGGCCCCGCTGCGCAGCTCCCCCAGGCGGCCGTCGGTGCTGCGGGTGCCCTCCGGGAACACGAGCAGGCTGGACCCGGTGCCCAGCACCGTCTGGGCGCCGTCCACCAGCCCCGAGTAGCCCCCGCCCGTGCGGTGCACCGGGACGGCGCCGATGGCCAGCTTGAGGCCCAGCCGCATCCACGCCTTCTCGAACCAGTAGTCCTCGGCCGCGACGACCACCGGCTTGTACGGCGCGGGGAAGGCGGCGATCAGCGCCGGGGTGTCCGCGTGCGAGCTGTGGTTGGCGACGATGACCATCGCCTCGTACGGCGCGGAGCCCCGCACCTTGTACCCGCCCACGAGGTGGAAGACGTTGCGCCAGAGCGTGTGCCGGACGGCACCGGCCAGGTTGAACCCGGGCGGCAGACCGACCCGGCGGCGCGACGTCATGCGAGCACCGCCGCGAGCGGCAGGACGAGCAGCAGGGAGTCCACGCGGTCCAGCAGGCCACCGAAGCCGGGCAGCCACGCCCCGGCGTCCTTGACCCCGGCGCGACGCTTCACCATCGACTCCAACAGGTCTCCTCCGACGCTTCCGAGCAGCACGGCGACGTACAGCCCCGGCGAGGCGGAGTCCAGCACGACCAGCACGATCGCAGCCCCGACGGCGGCTCCGACCATACCGCCGACCGTCTTGTTCGGACTGAGCCGGGAGAGTGGTCGGCGCGCCCACGCGAACCGCCGCAGCCCCGTCCCTCCGCACCAGGCCGCGATGTCCGTGGCGGCCGCCGCGAAGCACAGCAGGTAGGCGTCGCTGCCGACGAGGACGAGGTTGGCCAGCGACCAGCACAGCCAGATCGACCCGAAGGCCGTCAGGGTCGCGCGCTCGAGCCCTCGCTCCGCGTCGCCGGCCAGCAGCGCGGGGACCGCGCAGAGCAGCGCGATCAGCGGGACCAGGGCGAGCAGGTCCGGTGCCAGCCACGCCGCCAGCGGGTAGACGACCGCCAGCACCAGCAGGAGCACCGTCTCGGCGCGGGGCAGCCGCATCATCGCGGCGAACTCGCGCACCGCCTGGAGCGCGAGCAGCGCCGCGAGCGCCGCCGTCGGCCCCGGCCCGAGCCACATGGGGATGCCGATGACGGGCAGGATCAGCGCCCAGGTGGTCCAGCGACGGCGGAGCTCCGGCTTGCCGGAGAGGAACACCGGGACGGCCGCCAGCGCCAGGATCGTCACGCTGACGGCCAGCAGCCAGACGGGCCGGCCCTCGAGGTCCAGGTGCCACCCGGCGAGCCGGAGGTGGAGCTCCAGGTCGGGGACGAGGTTCACGCGAGGAGTCGGCGCAGCTCACGCAGGCGCGTGCTCGCCGTCGCCAGCGACAGTCCGATCATGATCGGCAGCAGGATCGGCGACAGGCTCGGTGCCGCCGTCAGGAGGACCACGGCGAGGCACCGTTCCGTCTTGCCGAACGGTCCCCCGTTCAGCCGCGGCGCACCTGCCCCCGCACCGGCGAGCGACGCGACGGTGGGCAGCATCGCGGTGACGGCCGCGACGAGCACGAACACGAGCCCGACCGTGCCCTGCTCGCGCGCCAGCAGGACGGCGAGGCCGGCGAACATCAGCAGGTCACTGACCCGGTCCCCGACCTCGTTGATGACGAACCCCCACGGCCGCGACACGCCCCGCGCCCGGGCGACCGCCCCGTCCAGGTTGGCGCCGGCGAGCCGACCCGCCAGCAGCACCAGCACGAGGAACCACCAGCCGCCGGCGATCGCGACGCCGGCGGCCGCGGCGCTGAGCACACCGAGCCACGTGAAGACGTCCGGAGACACACCCCGACGCACCGACCACCGGACGATGCCGTCGAGCCGTCGGGTGTACCAGGGTTTGAGTGCATACAGGCCGCGCATGCCGGGACCCTAGCGAAGTCGCGACAGCGCCGTGCCGGTTGCCCCCAGCTCACCCCAGCTGCGACGCGACCTCCGACGCCACGAGCTCGAGGTGGTCCAGATCGTGCAGGTCCAGCACCTGCAGGTACACCCGGGTGATGCCGAGCTCGCGGTAGGAGCCGATCCGGTCGACCACGGCGGTCGGCGTCCCGGCGAACCCGACGGCCCGCACCTCGCTCGCGTCGCGCCCGATCGCGTCGGCCCGTCGGGCCACCTCGGCGTCGTCGCGACCCGCGCACAGCACCTGCGCCACGGAGAAGGTGAGCGTCGACGGGTCCCGGCCGGCCTCCTCGCACGCCGCCCGGACGGTCTCGACGCGCCCCTGGACGTCAGCCGGCGCGGGGAACGACTGGTTGAACTCGGCGGCGTACTTCGCGGCCAGCGCCGGCGTCCGCTTCGGTCCGCTGCCGCCGACGATGATCGGCACGCGCGACTGCACGGGCTTGGGCAGCGCCGGGGAGTGCTTGAGCTGGTAGTGCTCGCCCGCGAAGTCGTAGTGCTCCCCCACAGGTGTCCCCCACAGGCCGCTGATCAGCTCGAGCTGCTCGGTGAGCAGACCGAACCGCTTCTCGGGGAACGGGATCCCGTACGCCGCGTGCTCCTGCGCGAACCAGCCGGCACCGAGACCCAGCTCGACGCGGCCGCCGGACATCTGGTCCACCTGCGCCACCTGGATCGCCAGCACGCCCGGGTGCCGGAACGTCGCCGACGAGACCAGCGTGCCCAGGCGGATGCGGCTGGTCTCGCGCGCCAGGCCGGCCAGGGTCGTCCACGCGTCGGTGGGCCCCGGCAGACCGTCGCCGGACCCCATGCTCAGGTAGTGGTCGGAGCGGAAGAAGGCGTCGAAGCCGAGGTCCTCCGTGGCCTTGGCGACGGCGAGCAGGTCGTCGTACGTGGCCCCCTGCTGGGGCTCGGTGAAGATGCGCAGATCCATGCCGACCACCCTCACACAGGTCGACCCCGCACTGCGTGCCGTGCGACGGTGTGGACGTGATCCCCGCCATCGTGACCGGACGCCATCCTGCCGACGAGCCCTTCGCGGTGGCGGACTGGCGCCGTCGCGTCGCCGGGATCTACGCCGACGTGCGCCGGATCGCGGTCGACGACCCCACGGCCGCGCACGGCGTCTGGGTGCAGCGACGCGACGAGCTGCTCGCCGAGCACCCCGCGTCCCCGCTGGACGCGGCGGCGAAGGCGTCGTTCGAGGGACTCGACATCCCGCACCACGACCCGGCGTACCGGTTCGAGTGCGAGGTCCTGCCCGCCACCGCCCAGCGGCTCGACGTCAGCGTCGGCGCGGACGGCGTGGTGCCGTTCGAGCGCATCGGGACCGTCGTGCTGGGCGACCTGGGCATGCTCGCCGTGTGGGTGCTCCGCGGCTACGGGGGCGGCCTGTTCGTCCCGCTGAAGGACGCGCTGGCGGGGAAGCCCGGCGGCACGTACGGCGGCGGGCGGTACCTGCTGGACACCATCAAGGGGGCGGATCTCGGCATGGCACAGGACAGGATCGTCATCGATCTCAACTTCGCGTACAACCCGTCGTGCGCCTACGACCCGGCGTGGACCTGCCCGTTGGCGACGCGCGCCAACACGCTCGCGGTGGACGTGCCGGTGGGCGAACGGATGCGGCCATGAGCGCGCTCACGTCGATGTGGGCGTGGGACAACCCCGTCGCGCCCGACGTCGACGCCCGCGGCCGGGGCTACGCGCCCGCCGAACCTGCGGCGCTCGTCGCGTTCTGCCAGGACCGTGCGCTCCGGCGGGTCTTCCTGTCGGCGCCCTGGGCGGCCGACGAGGGACCGGTCGGGGACTGGTTCGGCGCCGCGACCACCGCGCTGCAGACGGCCGGCATCGCGGTCGGCCCGCTGGGCGGCGACCCCGGGTGGCTCGGTGAGCCGTCGCTCGCGGTCACCTGGGCGCTGACCGCCCTGCGCTCCGGCCCCAGCGACAGCATCCAGCTCGACGTCGAGCCGTGGGCGACCCCCGGCTGGCCGACGCACCGCGACGAGCTGTGCGCGCAGTGGCTGACGCTCCTCGACGGGGTGCTCGCCGCACTGCCGGCGGGTGTCTCGCTCGGGGTCGACACCCCGTGGTGGCTCGCGCACGAGGCGTGGGAGGGCGGCACCCTGCTCGACGCCATCCTCGCCCGGGTCGGACGGGTCGGGGTCGTCGCGTTCAGCGACCACGCGCAGGGTCCCGACGGGATCGTCGCGCTCGCCGGCCCGGCGGTGCTCGCGGCGTCGGCGGCGGGACTGCCGTTCACCGTGGGGGTCGAGACCGACACCGCCGAGGTCGCGGGCGGGGCGCAGTTCACGTTCATCGACGAGGGTCCGGACGTCCTGGAGCAGGAGACTGCGCTGGTCGCCGACGCGTTCGGCACGCTCCCCGGCTACGAGGGCGTCACGGTCGAGCACCACCGCGCGTGGCGGTCGCTGCTCGGGCTCGACTGAGGCAGTCGGCTGACGTCACCCAGGGCGTGGTCGGGCGTCAGACCTGGCAGGTCGGGCACCAGTACAGCTTGCGGGTGGCCATCTCCTCGACGACCACCGGGGTGCCGCTGACCAGGCACGGCTCCCCCGCACGGTGGTAGACCCAGTTCCGCAGGGTCGGGTCGGTGGCGGCCTCGATGCGCTGCGCCTCCGACAGGTCCTCGCGCGTGAGGATGAAGCCCCGCTCGATGCCGTCGGCCAGGCTCACCGCCCAGTCGTCCCAGAGCGCACGCGCCACCTCGCGGGGGACTCGACGACCGGGGGTGTGCGGGTCCAGCCGCGCCCGGAAGAGCAGCTCGGCGCGATAGATGTTGCCGATGCCCGCGACCACCGACTGGTCCATGAGCAGCTGACCGACGGCCACGTTCCGGGAGGTCAGGCGGTCCACCATGACCTCCCCGGCGGCGTCCAGGTCGTCGGTGGACGCCGGGTCGGGACCGAGCCGCGCGACCGCGAGGGCGGCCTCCGCGGGGTCCAGCACCTCGCACGCGGTCGGCCCGCGCAGGTCCGCGACGGTCTCCGCTGAGGCCAGCCGCACCCGGACCTGCCCGACGGGCTCCGGCGGGAACACCTCGCCGACGGCGCTCTCCTGCTCGCCCTCGCCCATCCGCACGGCCCGGCGCAGGCGCGGCGCCCCCATCGAACCGGCCGCGAAACCACCCGGCACCAGGGGCGTCAGCACCCCGAAGAAGTCCCACGCGCCGTACAGCCCCAGGTGCACGCGCAGGACGTCGCCGGACTCGAACGTGCAGAACAGCTGCTTGCCGACGGCGTCCGCGGCCACGAGGACCTGCCCGTCGACCCGCGCCGCGCCGGCTGCGAACCGGCCCTGCGGGGAGCTGACGGCAAGCCGGTGACCGACGAGGTCCTGGGTGAGCTGGCGAGCGATGCGGTGGACGGTATGACCCTCGGGCACGCCCGAAGGCTAAGCCACCCGGAGCCGCTCCGCCGCCGCGCCGGCCGCTGATACCCCAGCCGCAGTAGCTGCCGTCCTGTCGCTCTCCTCCTGCGCGAGCAGCTGCTCCTGGGCCAGCGTCGCCGCCTCGAGGACGTCGGTGATCTCCGACCCGATGAGCTCGTGCCGCTCCAGCAGCGCGTCCCGCAGCGCCTCGACCAGGTGGCGGTGCCGGGACAGCAGCCGCCGGACCGTGGTCCGGGCGTCGTCGAGGACGGCCTCGAGCTGGGCGCGGGCCTGGGTGTCGCTGAGGACCGCGGAGACCAGGTCGTGCGGCGTCGCGGCGAACGAGATGAGCGAGCCGGTCATGCCCGCCGCGCCGACCATCTGCGCGGCGGTCCGCGTCGCCGCGGCGAGGTCCCCGGCGGGACCGGTGCTGGTCTGCCCGAAGAACAGCTCCTCGGCCACCCAGCCGCCCATCGCGATCTGCACCAGCGCCCGCAGGTCGTAGTGCGAGTGTGTCCAGACCTCCTCGCAGTCGCCGTGCGCGAGCAGCCCGAGCGCGTCGCCGCGGCGGATGATCGTGAGCACCTCGAGGGTCCGGTTCGGGGCCGCGAGCCAGGCGGTGACCGCGTGACCGGCCTCGTGGGTGGCGATGAGCCGCTGCTCGCCGTCGGTGTAGCGGACGGGGTGGCCGATGCCGACCATCTCGGTGATGCGGGCGTGCTCGACGTCGGCGTACGTCATGGCCATCGAGCCACGGCGCAGGGCGTTGACCAGGGCCTCGTCGAGCAGGTGCTCGATCATCACCGGGGTCCACCCGTTGGTCGCCGCGGCCAGCCGGTCGCGCAGGGTCGGGTCGTCGAGCTCGGAGTCGGTGGAGCGCCGGGCCAGGAAGTGGTCGACGAGCGCGCGCCGGCCCACCGCGTCCGGGGTCGCGAAGGTCAGCCGCCGGTCGAAGCGGCCGGGTCGCAGCAGAGCCGGGTCGAGGGAGTCCGCGCGGTTGGTCGCGGCGATCAGCAGGATCGGCGCCTTGACGGGCTTGCGCTGCTGGAGCTGCCGGGCGGCCGGCAGCAGCAGGTTGATGCGCGCGATGAACCAGTTGACGAGCTTGTCCGACGAGGTCGGCTGGTCGAACGACTGCATCTGCACCAGGAGCTCGTTCACGACGCCGCCGGTGCCCTCGCTGACCACCGCGTTGGTGACCGTCTGCGGAACGCGGAACGCGTCGAACGGGCTCGCGGCGACCATCGCGGACGCCATGCCGCCGCGGCGCATCGCGATCGCGTCGATCTCCTCGATGAACCCGATCGCCCCACCCTCCGTGCGGGCGGCCTTGCGCAGGGCCTTGAAGTACGACCGGATCTTCTTGGCCGTCGCGCCGTAGTACATCGACTGGAACGACGTCGCCGAGACGAACAGGAACGGCACGCCGGCCTCCGCCGCCATGGCCTTCGCGGTCATCGTCTTGCCGGTCCCGGGCAGGCCCTCGAACAGCAGGCCGCGACGCGGGGTGCCGCCCATCTGCTCCGCGAACTGCTTGTGCGTCTGGAACAGGTCGATGGAGCGGCGCACGTCCTCCTTGACCGGGTCGATGCCGATGACGTCGTCCAGCCGGACGTCCACCTGCTCGGGCCGGACGACCACGTGCGGGGACTTGGCGGAGCCCATCTGCGTCCCGGCCAGCAGGAGCAGGAGGGCACCGAAGAACAGCACCGGGACCAGGACGAGCGGGTCGATCGCCGGCAGCTCCGGCACGATCGGACGGCCCAGCAGCGCGTTGACGATGACCCACGTCTCGACCGCGATCACGAACGCGGCGGTGCGGTACACCCGCCGGCGGCGGACCCGGTCGCGCTCGACGGCGATGTCGTGCGCGCCTCGTCGGATGGGGGACGTGATCTCGTCAACCACAGGCATGCCTTTCCCTCGGCGCCTGGGTTCAGACGACGCTGCGTCGCGGGAGGTGCGATCTGCCCATCGTGGGTGCGACCGAGGGAGTCGGCAATATCGGACATACCGGACCACCCGAACGGTCCAACGCGTCACCCGTCGGTGCGCAGCGTCCTCCGGAGCGCCTCGACCTCGATCGGGCTCAGCCCGAGACCGTCGGTCAGGTAGGCCTCGAACGTGCCGAACTCGTCGTGCAGGGTGCGCAGCGCCGCCTGAAGGTACTCCGCGCGGACCTCGAGCAGCGGCCGCAGGAGCTCCGGGTCCCCGCCGACCGCGGCGAGCTGCTCCAGCAGCGGCGCGAACGTCACGCGGACCGCTGGGTTGACCGCCAGGAACTCCTCCATGGCGCCGGCCTCGTCCACCCCGGCGGCGAGCAGCAGGATCGTGGCCGCCCAGCCGGTGCGGTCCTTGCCCGCCGTGCAGTGGAAGAGCACCGGGCGCTGCTCGGGGTCGATGACGGTCCGCACGAACGCCGCGTACGCCGTCCGGGCCGCGCGCCCGACGACGAGCCGCCGGTAGACGGTGAGCATCTGCCCGGCCAGGTCGAGGTCGGCCAGGACCGCGGTGTCGCCGCCCGCGAGCAGCGTCGGCAGCTGCGCGGCCGCCCCCTCCGGCATGTCCGCGAGCGCGTCGAGCACCACGAGCCGCGCACCGGCGGGCAGCTGGTCGGGGCGTCCCGACCGTTCGGCGTCCGTGCGCAGGTCCACGACGGTCCGGATGCCGAGGTCCGCGAGCGCGGCGTCCGTGGTGACGGAGAAGTCGGCCAGCTCGGCCGACCGGTAGGCGACACCCGTCGCGACGGTGCCGCCGTCGGCGGTGGCCCGGCTCCCCAGGTCCCGGAGGTTGGTGACAGCGGGAGACAGGAGGATGTGCGGGTCGACGGTCACGCGGCTCAGGGTGTCAGCCCTCGTCGCAGCCGCGCCACCTGCACCCGCAGGTAGTCGCGCTCCGCGAGGCTGGTGGTCCCGTGCGACGCCGCCAGCAGCTGGTCGGCGGCCTCCTGCGGCCGACCGGCCCGCTCCAGCAGGTGACCGCGCACCGCGGCCAGCCTGTGGTGCCCGGGCAGCCGGTCGTCGAGCGTCGCCAGCAGCGCCAGCCCGGCGTCGGGGCCGTCGACCATGGCGAGCGCCACCGCGCGGTTGAGCGTGACCATCGGGTTCCCGGTCATCCGCTCGAGCAGCCCGTACAGCGCGAGCAGCTGCGGCCAGTCGGTCGCGTCGGTGCTCGGGGCCTCGTCGTGCACCGCGGCGATCGCGGCCTGCAGCTGGTACTCCCCCACCGCGCCGCGCACGAGCGCGTCCTCGACGAGCGCGATGCCCTCGGCGACCATGCTGGCGTCCCAGAGCCGCCGGTCCTGGTCGGCGAGCGCGACCAGCTCGCCGTGCGGGCCGGTCCGGGCGGGGCGGCGGGCGTCGGTGAGCAGCACGAGGGCCAGGAGCCCGGTGACCTCGGGGTCGTCGGGAAGGCTCGCGTGCAGGGTCCGGGTCAGGCGCAGGGCCTCGACCGCCAGGTCCGCGCGGGCGACGGCCGGGCCGGTGGTGCTGGCGTAGCCCTCGTTGAACATCAGGTACAGCACGCGCAGGACCGCGCGGAGCCGCTCCGCGTAGTCCTCCGGCGACGGCATCCGGAACGGCCCGTCGAGCTCCCGCAGCGTCCGCCGGGCCCGGCTCAGCCGCTGCGCCATCGTCGGCTCCGGGACGAGGAACGCCCGGGCGATCTCCGCGGTGGTCAGGCCGCCCACGGACCGCAGCGTGAGGGCGATCGCCGACGCCGGGCTGAGCGCCGGGTGGCAGCACCCGAAGAGCAGGAGGAGCGAGTCGTCGGCCTGTGGCGCGTCGGCCCGCTCGACCGCCTCCATGGTGCCGACGAGCTCCTCGCGGCGCCGCCGGGCGTCCTCGCTGCGGTACCGGTCCACCAGCTTGTGCTGGCCGACGACGACGAGCCAGCCGCGCGGGTTGTCCGGCACCCCGTCCGCGGGCCACTGGGTGCTGGCAGCCAGGAGTGCGTCCTGCAGGGCGTCCTCGGCGTCCGCGAGGTCCCCGGACCGGCGGACGAGCACGCCGAGGACCTGCGGCGCCAGCTCGCGCAGCAGGTCCTCGACGCCTCCGTCACTCGGCAGGAGCGGGAGCCTCCATCACGGCGCGGACCTGCATCACCTGCTGGGTCGGGACGCCGTCGGGTCCCGGGGCGGAGGACGCCTTCGCGGCGATCTCGATCGCGCGCGCCTCGTCCTCGACGTCGACCGTCCAGTAGCCGGCGAGGAACTCCTTCGACTCCGCGAACGGACCGTCGGTGACGACCGGGGCGGACACCCCGTCGCTGCGCACGAGCTTCGCGGCGTCCGGCCACGCGAGCCCCTGCCCGTCGACGAACTCCCCGCTGGCCACGAGCTCCGCCCCCAGGTCCTGCTGGAACTGGATGTGGCGCTGGACGTCCTCGGGCGCCCACTGGTCGATCGGCGGCACGCCCTCGACGTAGTAGTTCATCAGCAGCATGTACTTCACGATGCACTCCGTCTCTCCGGGCCACGGGCGGCCCGCTCGTCCGGTGGTCGGAGCCGCACGGACGTTCTCGACACGCATCCTGTCGCTGATCCGCCGACGGCGACAGGTGAGGTTTGGCCCGGGCGGGCACGCGGGCGCACCATGGCGGGGATGACGAGGACTTCTGTGGTGCGCGCGATGGTGACCGCCGTGATGGTGGCCGCCCTCGCGGGAGCGTGCGCAGAGCCGGTGACCCCGGCGGCTCCCGCCCCGGTGCGGGTCGCCGCGCCGGTCGCCGTGGAGAAGGCCGCCCCACCGGCCGTCGCCCTTCCTCCTGCCGCGGACCTGAGCGCGCTGCCGGTCATCGACCTGCTGCACGTCGTCCCCGGCCTGCCGGGACTCGACGGCCTGACGCAGCGCGAGAACGCCGACCCGGCGCTCGGCCGCTGGCAGACCGTGGTGGTGCTGCGCGACACGGCGGGTCGCGTCGCGCCGGCCGGGACCGCCGTCGGGGTGGTCCCCCCGCTGACGCTCGAGGTGCCGACGACGCTCCCCGTGATCGACCAGCGCGGCCGGTGGCTGCGCGTCATGGTGGCCACCCGGGGCGCCCTGCCCAGCCAGGACGTCGCGCAGACCAACGGTCGCAGCGTCTGGATCGACTCCGCGGACACGGCGCCCGCCGGCACCGACTGGTCGATCCAGGTGGACACCGCGGCGCAGACGATCACGGTCGACGACGGCACGACGACGCACGTCCTGCCCGTGAAGGCCACCGGCGCCCCCGGCACACCCACGCCGCACGTCCCCGCGTTCCTGCTGGGCACACGGTGGCTGGAACCCGGCACGACGACCCCGCGCGTGCTCCTGCTGTCGACGCAGAGCGAGACGATCGACCACTACGACAAGCCGACCGGCACCGCCGTCACCGCCATCCACACGACGACGCTGCGCGGTGTGGGCGAGGTGTCCAACGGCTGCGTCCGGGTGGGCGATGACGTGCTCGACCTGGTCTGGCAGGCGCCCGCGGGGACGGTCGTCACCACCGTCTAGCCTCTCGACGCGCGCTCGGCCTGTCCCGCCCTTAGCCTCCGGGGATGCGACCCCTGCCGCTCCGCCGCCGTGCGCTCCTGCGCGCGGCCGCGTTCGGCATCGCGTTCACCATCCCGGTCGCCGTCCTCGCCTACCTCGTGCGGGCGCAGGCGCACGTCGTCGTCGAGCTCGACCAGAAGACCATCCAGGCCGCCACGGAGTACACCCGCAACCACCCCGCCCTCCAGCAGGCGTTGCTCGTCTGGCAGGAGCTCTTCCAGGCGAAGTGGGTCAACCTCGCGGCGACGCTGGTCTGCGTCTGGGTCTGGCGCCGGCACGGCCTGACCACCCGGGCGCTGTGGGCGTTCCTCACGATCATGGCCGCGTGGGCGCTCCAGCTGGGCGCCAAGGGCCTCGTGCAGCGGGCCCGCCCCGTCGTCGAGGACGCCGTCGCGCACGCCCCCGGCTCCAGCTTCCCGTCCGGTCACGCGACGAACACCGCCGCCGTCGCCCTGACCCTGACGCTGCTGGTCTGGCCCCTGCTCGGCCCGCGCGGCCGGGTGGTCGTCCCGCTCGTCGCCGCCACCTGCACCATCCTCACCGCCGTCGACCGCGTGATGCTCGGCGTGCACTACCCCTCCGACGTCGTCGCAGGGATCGCCCTCGGGACCGCCCTCGCGGGTGCGTCCTACCTCGGCTACAGCGGCTGGTCCGCGACGGCCCCCGACCAGGAGAAGTGATGCACACGTTCCTGCACCGCTACGAGCTGGACACGTCCGCGCCCACCCGCAAGGAGGCCTGGCGGGACTTCGCCGTCCGCGTCCTGCTGCCCGCGGTCGGCCTCTGGCTGGTCATCGTCGGCGTCGGGCTCCTCATCACCGGGCCGCTCGACAACCTGCCGGGCGAGGCCGCCGTCAACGAGTGGTTCGTCGCGCAGCGCACCGAGACCCTGGACGCGGTGACCGCCGTCCTGTCCGCCATCGGCACCACCGAGTTCATCATCGGCGCGTGCGTGCTGTTCGTCGCCCTGTTCTGGTGGCGCACCAAGCAGTGGTGGCTCGCGATCGTCCCGCCGCAGGCCATCGCCGTGCAGGCCATCGTGTTCATGACCGCCGCCCTGGTCGTCGGCCGAGAGCGTCCCGACGTCGAGAAGCTCGACGACTCGCCGCCCACCTCCAGCTACCCCAGCGGCCACACCGGGGCGTCGACCGCGTTCTACGTCGTCCTCGCGATGCTCGCCCAGCGCATCGGGAACCGCGCCCTGCGCATCGTCGTGACCGTCGTCTGCCTGCTCGTGCCCGTCGCCGTCGGCACCGCCCGCCTCTACCGCGGCATGCACAGCCTCTCCGACGTGACCATGGGACTGCTCAACGGGCTGGTCTGCGCGTTCCTCGCGTGGAACTACCTGCGCCGGGACACGTCGTCGGCCACCTCGGCGGCGTCGAAGGCCCGCAGCCTCGTCCAGCGCTGACGCGTCAGTCGACTGCGAGCGCCTCGACCGGGGAGACCCGGCCGGCGCGCCGACCCGGCAGCAGCGAGGCCACCACACCGGCCAGCACGGCGAGGGCCACGATCGTCAGGACGGAGCCGACAGGGACGTCCAGATGCATCGGCAGCTTGGTCGCCTCCTCGCCGAGCGCCATGACGCCCGTCCACGCGTACCCGATGCCCAGGCTGGCCCCCAGCCCCGCCGCGACCACCGCGATGAGCGCCGCCTCGACGGCCAGCATGCCGCGCAGCTGCCGGACGGTCAGCCCGAGGGCGCGCAGCACGGCCGACTCCCGACGCCGTTCGACCACCGAGAGCGCCATCGTGTTGCCGATCCCCACCACGGCGATGACGACGGCGATGGTGAGCAGCGCGAGCACGACGAGCAGCATCGCGTCGAGGATCTGCGCGTACATCGCCCGCTCCGGCGCGCCGCCGCCCACGTCCAGCCGGTCGTCCATCGTCAGGACCGTCGTGACGACACCCTGCACCTCGGCGCCCGTCAGCCCCGGCGCCAGCCGCACCTGCACCTCGGCGACCGGTGGCGCGGGCAGGACGCTCGTGAGCTCGTCAGCGCGCATCGTGATCGTGCCGGGCCTCACGTTCGGTGAGGTCTCCACGACGGCATCCGTCGCACCGTCCGCGCTGCTGACCTGCACCGTCTGACCCGTGCGGAGCGCGCCGGCGTCGTCGGGATGCACGAGCACCGCGCCGGGCCCGGGCAGCACGACGGGCGCGTGGGCCACCCGCTGCGTCGCCGCAGGATCGACCCCCCGTGCGGTCAGCTCGCTCGTGGGCCCGTCGGCCGCGGCGAGGACGACGGGGAACCCACCGGTGACCTCGGCGGTGCCGGCGACCTCGGGCAGCCCGGCGACGGCGGCGCGCACGGCGGCGCTGACTCCCCCCTCGTCCGACGAGACGACGACGAGGTCGATGGGTCGGCTCGTGTCGATCTCCGCGTTCACCGAGCTGCGCACCGAGGCGGTCGCCACGACCATCATCGTCACGAACGTCACGCCGACGAGGAGCGCGGTCGCCGTGGCCGTCGTGCGCCGCCGGTTGCGTGTCGCGTTCACGGCCGCGAGCCGGGCGGGCGCGGACACCCGCGCGACCAGCGCCCCGACCCCTCCCACGCACCACGGGACCAGGTAGGGCGCCACCAGCAGCACCCCCAGGAACGAGAGCGCCGCCGCAGGGAACGCGAGCGCGAACCCGCCGTCCACGGTCGCGGCGACAGCGCCGACCGCGCCGGCCACCAGGAGGAGAGCCGCCGCGGCCAGCCGCACGAGCCCTCCGCGCCGGTCGGCCGGGATCACGTCGACCGGGCGCAGAGCCTCCGCCGGCAGCACCCGCGTGGCGCGACGTGCCGGCGGCCACGCCGCGACGACGGTGAGCAGCACCCCGACCAGCACGCCGGCGACGGGCACCACCGGCGAGACGACGAGCCCACCGGACAGACCGCCCACGGCAGTGAGCAGCAGTGCTCCGGGAAGCCCGACCGCGACGCCCAGCACGGAGGCGATGCCTCCGAGGACCGCGGCCTCGCCGAGCACGAGCCGGTACACCTGCCCGGTGCCGGCGCCGATGCACCGCAGGAGTGCGAGCTCCTTGGTGCGCTGCGCGACGAGGACATGGAAGGTGTTGGCGATGACGATGGCTGCGACGAGCAAGGCGATCGCACAGAATCCGAGCAACCCCGCGGTGAGCACGGTGGCGCTCCCGGCAAGCTGGGCGACCCGGTGCTGCACGGCCTCCGCACGCGTCAGGACGAGCATCCCGGGCACCGACCCGAGCGCGGCACTCACCCCGGTCGCAACCTCCGAGTCGGGTGCGCCGTCGCCGCGGACGAGGATCTCGGAGGCGACCGCGACGGCGCCCGTCGCCACCAGCGCCTCGCGGGTCACGAGGAGACGTGGGACGTCCAGCCCGATCGCGGCACCCTCGTCGGACGTGAGACCCACGACCGTCAGCGAGACGGCGGGGACTCCGTACGGCCGGACCGAGACGGAGTCGCCGATCACGACGCCGAGCGACGACGCGGCCGCAGCGTCGAGCGTGGTCTGCGTCGGCTCCTGCGGCCAGACCCCGCTCGAGAGCTGCTGCCAGCGCAGCGGTTCGTCGAGGAGCGCGCCGACCATGGCCGACGACCGCACTCCGCCCACGCGGAGCTCGCCGAACGTGCTCTGCTCGGCGTCGGCCGCGACGACGTGAGCAGCGGAGCGGACCACCGGCAGCTGCGCGAGGAGCGCGTCGCCGCCCTCGGTCGGCAGCACCGCGTCGTCCGTGACCCCCACCCACACATCCGCGTTCGCCATCCCCGCCGTCAGGGAGCTCTCGGTCGACCGCAGGAACGTCGCGGAGACGGCGAGGGTCGCGACGAGGAACGCGACGGACAGGACGACCGCGACGCCCGTGGCGACGAGCCGGGACCCGTTCGCGCGGACGCCCGCGAGCACGACGGTCCTCATCGGTCAGCCACCGGCAGCGCTGCGTGGTCGTCCGTCGCGTGCACGTACGCCGCGCCAGCGGCGACGGCCAGTTCCAGTGTCATGTTCCCTCGTCGTACGGCCGGACCGGGTCGCTGCCAGCGTCCCGGTGGGCGCCGAGGCGTCACATCAACCGGCAGCGGTACTCCGCCAGGCGCACGTCATGTCTGGGCATGACGTCGGGCTGGTCCTCCCACCTCGTCCGCCGCGACGATCAGGACGACATCGACCGGACCGGCGCTCGTAGGCCGAGCGAGCCCAGCTCGAGGGACGCGAGTGCGCGGACGACCTCGGGATCCCCGCGGCGCCACGCGTTCGCCGGGTCGTCGCTCACGCGCGCGAGCGCCCGCACCGGCTGCGTCGCGAGCGCCCGCAGGGCGAACAGGTCCAGGTCGGCCGCGGAGTCGAGGATGCGTCCGGCCGCGCGGGCTCGGCTGACGAACCGGGCCCGAACAAGCAGCCAGACGCCGACGACCAGCAGGATCGGCACGGCGGCGACCGTCAGCCCGAGCACCAGCGCGATCTGGTGGGCGCCCTCCTGCACCTCCACACCCGCGTCGGCGATCGAGTCCGCCGCGCCCCCGGCCGCCGTGAAGGGCGCGCGCACGTCGTCGCCGACGAGCGGGACGCGCGCGACGGTGTCACCGGCCGACGTCAGGCTCTCCGACAGCGACGACCCAGCAGCCTCCAGCGTCCGCCCGGGAGCCGCCAGCTGCCCAACGACGTCGTACACCCGCTGCCCGGCGCGGACCCACAGGACCACCCAGCAGACGACGATCAGGTCGGCGACGATCTGGCGGGCACGTCGCCACGGGGTCTGCGCGTAGAGGGTCACGCGGACATCTTGGCGCGCGGGAGCCCAGCACGCGTCGGCATCGTCGTTCGACGGTCTGGGCCGAACGAGTGAACGCCGGTCCGCCGCGCTTCCCGGCGTGGCTGCGGCCTTGTCGGGACAGGGGCGCCCCTCTACATTCCGGCATGGGCCCGCCCGGACCCCACCCGAGCCCGTCACCCGGAGCGACATGTCACGCCGCGCGTCAGCAACCGCCCTCGCTCTCGGCGTCGCCACCCTGGGGGCGCTCGTCCTGGGCGGCGCCACCGCCGCCACCTCCGCGCCGGTCGTCGTCAGCACCGTGTCCGGCGTGGCGCTCGTGGCCGGGACCGACGTCCCAGCGGCAGGCGCCTCGATCATGGTCTACACGGTCGAGGGCTCAGCGGAACGCCAGAGGGATCGGCAGACGGTGATCACCGGCCCCGATGGCACCTTCTCCTTCAACCTCGCTCAGGCCACGAGGTACTACCTCGACGTCGAGACGGGATGGTTCCCTGGCCCGACCACCGGGCCGGCGTTCCCGACGGCCTACGCTCCAGGTTGGATCGCGTTCGGCGCCGCTCCCGGAGAACCCGTGACGTGCTCCGTTCAGGCCGTGCCGACATCGTCCTGGGTCGAGGTCCCCAACGCGTCCGGCACCGGAACCCGTTGGGACGGCGACCACTCGACGGCGGTGTGCGACACCCAGGACGTGGTGTACACGCCGGTCTACAGGTACTTCAGCCCGACGTTCGGCAACGGCCACCTCTACACGACCGACGAGGACGAGATGGACAGGCTCTCGCAGAACCGTGACTGGGTCCTCGAGGGGCGAGCGTTCCGCGCAGTGAAGGCGAACGGCAACGGTGAGTGCCCCGCAGGCTCCCCGGTGTACCGGTTCTACTCCTCGACGGTCGAGGAGCACTTCTACACCATCAGCGCGGCCGAGAAGGCACACCTCATCGCCACCGACCCCAGCTGGGCCTACGAGGGCGTGTCGTACTGCGCGTTCTCGAAGACCTCGCCGCCCGGGACCACGCCCCTCTACCGGTTCTGGGCGTCGACCTTCGGCAAGCACTTCTACACAGCCAGCGCCGCCGAGAAGGCCCACCTCATCGCCACCGATCCTCGATACGCCTACGAGGGCGTCGCGTACTCCGTCACGCGGTGAGGTTGGAGGAGCTCACTCCCGTGCCGCGAGTCCATGTCGACCCGGACGTGCGGCTCGCCTTCACCGCCTGGTCGACCAAGCGGGCGGAACACGGCAGCACGAGCCCAGAGCGGTGAGCTTCCCGTGACCTTGGAACGACGAAGGGCCCCATCCGCAGATTCATGCGGGTGGGGCCCTTCGACTGGCGGTAGCGGTGGGATTTGAACCCACGGTGGACTTTCACCCACACACGCTTTCGAGGCGTGCTCCTTAGGCCGCTCGGACACGCTACCTCGGCGAGAAGGGTACCTGGTCGGGAGCCCGTCCCACGAATCGGTCGTCCGACCGTCGTACGGTGGACCGATGGATGCACGCCCGATGACTGCCGGCTCGCTGGCGGACGTCGTCGAGGTGCTCGCCGGCCACCGCCTCGCGGCGCTCACGGGAGCGGGCGTCTCGACGGACTCGGGCATCCCCGACTACCGCGGTCCGGACTCGCCGCCGCGCACGCCGATGACGTTCCAGCAGTTCACGGGCGACGAGGCGTTCCGCCGTCACTACTGGGCCCGCAACCACGTCGGCTGGCGGCACGTGCACCGGACGATGCCGAACGCGGGACACCGCGCGCTGGCCGCGCTGGAGCAGCGCGGCGTGGTCACCGGCCTGATCACCCAGAACGTCGACCTCCTGCACGAGGCGGCGGGCTCCCGGCACGTGATCGACCTGCACGGCCGCTACGACCGGGTGCGCTGTCTGTCCTGCGGCATCGTGATCTCCCGCGCGGAGCTCGCCGACCGCCTCGACACGCTCAACCCGGGGTTCACCGCGGCGGTCGCGGACATCGAGATCGCGCCGGACGCCGATGCGGTGATCGAGCAGACCAGCCACTTCGTCGTCGCGGCGTGCAGCGCGTGCGGCGGGATGCTCAAGCCGGACATCGTCTACTTCGGCGAGAACGTGCCACGGGAGCGGGTGGAGCGGGCGTACGCGATGGTCGACGCTGCCGACGCGCTGCTGGTCGCCGGGTCGTCGCTGACGGTCCAGTCGGGGCTGCGGTTCGTGCGGCACGCGGCCCAGACGGGCAAGCCGGTGGTCATCGTGAACCGGGGCGCCACCCGCGGGGACAAGTACGCGGCGGTGACGCTGGACGCGGGGACGTCGGAGACGCTGGCGGAGCTGGCTCAGGAGCTGCCGACACCGCGCTGAGCCTCGAAGAACCGCTGCAGTAGCAGCCCGCACTCGTCGGCGCGCACCCCGCCCACGACCTCGACGCGGTGGTTCAGCCGCCGGTCCCGCACGACGTCCCACTGCGAGCCGCACGCCCCCGCCTTCGGGTCCCACGCGCCGAGCACCAGTCGCGGGACGCGTGCCAGGACCGTCGCGCCGGCGCACATGAGGCACGGCTCCAGGGTCACGACGAGGGTGCAGTCGTCCAGCCGCCACCGCCCGAGCCTGTCGGCGGCGGTCCGCAGCGCGACGATCTCCGCGTGGCCGGTGGGGTCGGCGTCGACCTCGCGACGGTTCCGGCCTCGGCCGACCACGTCGCCGGTGGGGCCGACGACCACGGCGCCGACAGGGACGTCCCCGGTGAGCGCCGCCCGGCGCGCCTCGTCGAGCGCGAGCCCCATCGCCCAGGCGTCGGCCGCCTGCCACGGACGGAGAGTCATGGAGGCATCATCGCGTACGACGCCGGGTAGGTTGAGGCCATGCGCCTGCACGTCGCGGACCACCCCCTGGTCGCCCACAAGCTCACCGTCCTGCGCGACCAGAACACTGCGTCGCCGACCTTCCGCCTCCTGGTCGACGAGCTGGTCACCCTGCTCGCCTACGAGGCGACCCGGCACGTCCACGTCGAGTCCGTGGACATCGTCACCCCGGTGACCGCGACGACCGGCGTCAAGCTCGCCGACCCGCGTCCCCTCGTCGTGCCGATCCTGCGCGCCGGGCTCGGCATGCTCGACGGCATGACGCGCCTGCTGCCCACGGCGGAGGTCGGCTTCCTCGGGATGCAGCGCGACGAGGAGACCCTCGAGGCCATCACGTACGCGAACCGCCTCCCTGACGACCTGTCAGGCCGCCAGTGCTTCCTGCTGGACCCGATGCTCGCGACGGGCGGCACGCTGGTCGCCGCCATCGACTTCCTGCTGGCGCGCGGCGCCCGCGACGTCACCGCCGTGTGCCTGCTGGCCGCCCCCGAGGGCCTCGCGGTCGTCGAGCAGGCCGTGGGCGACCGGGCGGACGTGTCGGTCGTCGTCGCGGCCGTCGACGAGCGGCTCAACGACAAGGCGTACATCGTGCCGGGGCTCGGGGACGCCGGCGACCGGCTGTACGGCGTGGTCTGATCCGTCCCACCTCCTGGGATGCTGACGAATCCCCTTTGGTGACGACGGGCGGGCGTGCGACAGTCCCCTCATGACCACGTCTGCGCTGCGCCTCGCCGCCGCGTATCCGTGCGCGTGTCATCGGTCCTGATCCACCAGGCCCCGACCACACACCGCCGCCCGTCCGCCGGGCACGCGGCCCGCGCACCCCGGAGACGTCATGGCACTTCCCGCTCAGCTTCCCGCCCCGCAGCCTGGCCTGCTCCTGTACGTGAGCCTGCCCGAGGGGATCGCCCGCGCACCCGGTGACCTGGCCGAGGTCGCCGAGGTGCTGCGGGAGTTCGCCACCGAGATGCTGCCCGGCGCCGAGACGTACACGGCGCTGTCCCTCGCGCCGGCGGGGTCCGACGACGTGCACCGCCTCGGCGACCGCATGAGTCACCTCCGGCTCCTCGACGTCCTCGCCGACCCGGGGGACGCCGGCTGAGGACCAGCGCTGCCGGCCCTCGCGCTCTGGGGGCGTGGGGCCGGCAGCGCGCCCCCCGCTCGCAGGTCCCGGTCGTCGTGCTTACCGTGGGTGTCATGCGCATCGCGATCGCAGGGGGCCACGGTCAGGTGGCGCGACACCTGTCCCGGGCACTGTCGGCGCGCGGGGACGTTCCCGTGGCTCTGGTGCGTCAGCTCCGGCACGTCGACGACGTCGTCTCGGACGGCGCCGAGGCGGTGGTCCTCGACCTGGAGCGCGCGAACGCACGGGACGTGGCCGAGGCGATCGCGGGGGCCGACGCGGTCGTGTTCGCCGCGGGCGCCGGACCGGGCAGCGGCATCGCCCGGAAGGACAGCGTGGACCGGGCTGCGGCCGGGCTGCTCGCCGACGGCGCGGAGCAGGCGGGCGTGCGGCGGTACGTACTGGTCTCGTCGATGGGCGCGGGCGCTCCCCCGCCGCCGGGGACCGACGAGGTGTTCGCCGCCTACCTCGTCGCCAAGCGGGCCGCCGAGCTGGACCTGCGGGCCCGCGACCTCGACTGGACGATCCTGCGCCCCGGCGGGCTCACCGACGACGCGGCGACCGGCTCGGTCCGGCTCGACGACTCCGTCCCGCGCGGCTCGGTCCCGCGGGCCGACGTCGCCGGGGTCCTCGTCGCGCTGCTGCACGAGCCGCGCACGGCGGGGCTGGCCCTCGAGCTGATCGCCGGGGTCGTGCCCACCGACGCGGCGGTCGCCGCCGTCACCGAACGAGCCGACTGAGCCGACTGAGCCGGGCAGCGCTCAGCCGCGCGCCTGCTCCTCGACCGGGGGGACCGGCTCGGACCGGAGCGTGATGGCTCCGATGAGGAACTGATCACCGGCAGTCGTCGCGGTCAGCGAGCTCACGTCGCACGCGAGCCGGACCGGGCGGAACCCCTTCGCGTCGGTGCCGAGCGAGTTGATGGCCCGCCAGCCGGTCGCGGTGGAGTCGAAGGCGTTCGACGCGGAGCCGCCCACGGGCACCAGGGAGCGCTGGACAGGGGCACCCGGGGCGCCCAGGCACGTGTCGCCGAGCACCAGGCTGTCGCCGGTCCCGGTGCGGTCGCCCTCCCAGGCCACCACGCCGATCCGGGCGAGGGTGCCCGCGTCGGCGGCGAAGTCGAACGCGCGCGGCAGCCCGGCGTGACCGATCCACTGCCCGCCGTCGTACACCGTGACGGATGCCTCGGACGCCGGGGCGGAGTACACGACGACGAGCGACCAGCCCGCGTAGTAGCTCCGGTCCGGGTCCGTGGACGTGGCGCTCACCGCGATGTCGGCCACCGACCAGGCCCCCGTCCCGCCCGCTCCCACGAGGTCCGTGACCTCGGCGAACGACTGGTAGTAGCGACGACCGGCGTTGTCGGTCGCTTCCGCGATCGGCTCGCCGGTGACCTCGGTGTACGAGCCACCGGGTCCCCGCAGCCGTGCCGTCGTGAGCGGACCGCTCCACGCGTCCTTGGGGCCCGCGTTCGCGGACCAGTACAGCCCGGCGAACAGGATCTCGCGCCCGTCGGGGACGGCAAGGTTCGCGGTCGACGACACGGGCACGGAGCTGCGCGGCCCCTTCGGGACCGGAGGCGCCTCGTCGAGCGGCACCATGGCGAACGAGTTGTTGTCCCGGTCGCCCTTCTCGATCGCCGACGCGCACGTGGTCACGGTCGGTGAGCAGGACAGGAGCGGGGCGCCGATCTCGGTCACGTCCGCGTGCGTGAAGCTGTCGCGCACGTCCAGGCCCCCGGACGACGTCGTCACCGTGCTCTGGCGCTGCGTCGTCGCCCCGGCGGCCTCCACGGTGACCGAGACGGTGCCGCGCGCGCTGCCGACCGACCGGACACCGACGAGCACCTGCACGACCGAGTCCGCGGACACCGTCCCCAGGTCGCAGGTCACGGTGCGCTGGTCCGTCGCCACGCACGCGCCTGACGGCGCGGAGGCGAAGTCGAGGTCGGCACGCAGGTTGACGGGCAGACGCAGGGTCGCCCGCGTGCCCTCCGCGTCGGCGACGCTCGCGCCGACCGTGAAGTATGCGGTCCCGGTGCCGCCCGTGCCGAGCCCGACCTGCGGGTCTCCCTCGGCCAGGGTGAGCACGGGCCGCAGCGCGTCGACGGCGATCCCGAACGCGGCGGCGGGGTCGGCGTCGGGTGCGGCGGCGGACACGGTCACCGTGCCGATCGCGCCGAAGGAGCCCGAGACCGCCTTGAGGCCGAGGGGCAGGCTCCGCGAGGCACCCGCGTCGATCACGCCGGTCGTGCACTCCACGGTCGGCGCCGTGCTGTCGGAGCAGGTCCAGTCGCGGTTCGAGACGGCGGGCGACCAGAACGCGACGCCCTCCGGCCTGACGAGCGTGACGGTGACGTCCTGAGCGGGCAGCTCGCCGGTGTTCGAGACGGTCAGCGGCATGCTCACGGCGTTCCCGACCGCGACCGTCGCCGCACCGGGGCCGGAGATCGACAACGCCGCGGGACGCTGGATCGTGAACGGGACCGTGACGGTCTCCGAGGCATGCCGCCCGCTCGGTGCCAGCTCGACGGCCAGCAGACCGCTGGTCGGCACACCCGTCGTCGCGGCCGACAGCTGCAGTGAGAGCGGGACGTCGGTGCGGGCGGCGACCGCGCCCGGGTGGCAGGTCAGCGGGCTCGCACCGGTGCAGAGCCATGCCGAACCCGGCGTGGTGGTCCCCGTGACGCCCACGGGCAGGTGGACGGTCGCCGTGCCGGCACCGGCGGCGATCCCCGTACCGCCCAGGTTGGCGACGGGCAGGTCGAGCTGGCGGGTCCGACCGTTGACCAGGGCGAGCGGAGCGGGCGCGGTGCGCAGCGTGAGGCGGGGCGGCGACGGCGCGATGGCGAGCCGGATCGGCGGGGCGACGTAGTCGATGCCGGCACCCACGACGCGCAGACCGATCTCGCCGTCCGCCCGGTCGAACGCCTCGTCGATCGAGACGCTCAGCACCAGCGTCGACGTGGACAGGGCAGGGAGCCGGTCGAGAGTGCACCGGGCGATCGTGGCGCCGTCCCCGACGACGCACAGCCAGCCGGCCGCACCCATCACCGCGAAGCGGCCTCCACCGAGTGGTTCGAGAGCCGCTGCCGCGACGCCGTCGAGCGTCACGCCGTCGGGCAGGGTGACCTCGGCCACCAGGTCCGTCGCGGCCGTGCCGCCGCTGTTCAGCAGACCGACCACGAGCTCCTGGCCGCCGAGCCCTGCCTCGAGGGTGAGCCCGCCGGGCGGCACGTCGATCGACACCGACGCGGGCGCCGGGGGCGGGGGCGGCGGGTCGACCGGGGGCGTCGGGACCACCGGCGGGACGGTCGGGACGGTCGGGGTGGTGGGGGTGGCCGGGGTGGTCTCGGTGTCGCCGGGACCGTCGGCCGTCACGTCGCCGTCGTCGAACGCGTCGTCGTCCACCACGACGTCGTCGTCGTCCAGCAGGTCGCTGGGCTCGGGGGTCGGGATGTCCGTCGGCTGCGGCGTCGCGAGCGCGGAGGCACTGGGCGTCGGCGTGGGCGAGCTGCTCGCCGACTCGCTGGAGGTCGGTGCGGGCGCGGCGGCCGTCGGGTCGTCCGGAGAGCTCAGCAGGTTGGCGATGGCGACAGCCGCGACAGCCGCGAGCGCGACGCTCCCCACGACAGCCGCCGCGACACCGAGCGGGATCGCCGCCAGGAACGCCGCCACCCCGCCGGTCGCGGCCGCACCGCTCGCCGCTCCGGCACCGACCGCCGTGACGGCTCCGGTCGCGGCCGTCGCACCGGCCGCGGTCGTGCCGCCCGCCGCCACGCCACCGGCACCCGCACCGGCGCCACCG